>CAYHVY010000001.1:0-37603 GCA_964360095.1 uncultured Candidatus Peribacteria bacterium
ACAGCCAGGTGGAAAAACCTGAGTCTTTTGAAAAAAGGATTATGATTGATACCGCAAAGGTAAAATCATTCGACCTAAAGCCGGAAATGAGCGCCAGAGAAATCACTGCTATAGCGTTAAATGAAATAGGTAAAAATAAATATTCACTTTTAGTACAAAATTTCGCAAACGCGGATGTTGTCGGGCATGCAGGAGTTCTTAAGGCCGCAATCACGGCATGTGAAGTCCTTGACGAATGTATAGGTAAAATCAGTGAAAAGACGATTGAAAAAGATTATGATCTTATCATTACCGCCGACCACGGCAACGCGGAATACATGATTTATGAGGAAAATGGCAAGCCCTGCCCGTCACATACAATAAATCCCGTTATTTTTATTCTTGTTTCAAAAAAATATCAGCATGTTAAATTGAGAACAGGCCGAGGATTGGCAGATATCGCCCCCACTGTGCTGCAATTACTTGGTTTGCAAAAACCTGTTGAAATGACAGGAAAAAATATAATAATTGATAAATAATATAAATATCATGAAAGCAGTAATACTCGCTGGTGGAACGGGAACCAGGCTATGGCCACTCAGTCGCGTTAGTCAGCCAAAACAGTTTCAAAAGCTCGTTACAGACCGCAGCATGCTGCAGGATGCTATTTCACGACTCAATTTTTTAAAACCGGCTGACATTTACATTTCCACCAATATTGAATATGAAAAAATTGTGCGCGAACAGGCTCCGAAAATTCCTCCCGAAAATATTATTGTTGAACCGGCGCTGCGCGACACTGCGCCATGTATTGGGCTGGCGGCAGTGTATATTTCTCAGAAATATCCAAATGACGTGATGGCTGTCATTTACGCGGATCATCTCATCCAAAATCAAAAAGAGCTGATAAAAAAACTGAAAATCGCGGAAAAATTGGCCAAAAAAGAGAACACGCTAAATATTATTGAAGTAAAAGCCAAATATCCAAATGTCAATCTTGGATATGTCAAAATCGGCAAAATGCTGAAAATGATTGACGGCGCGGAAATTTTTTCCTTTGAAAAATTTATAGAAAAACCGGATCTGCAAATGGCCACAGATTTTCTGAAGTCATATAAATATCTTTGGAATACAGGTTTATATGTATGGAAAATTGAAACAATTTTGAAAAAATTCAAAAAACATCTGCCAAAAACTTACGAATGCCTCATGAAAATAAAAAAAATAATTGGCGCTGCCGGCTTCCAAAAAGCCGTAAAACACTATTATCCACTGTGCGATAAAATTTCCATTGATTACGGCATTATGGAAAAAATACATCCAAAAGAGGTGCGCATTATTCCAGCGGAACTTGGCTGGAGCGACGTGGGAACATGGGAATCCATCTTTGACGAACTTGTAAAAAATGAAAAATCAAATCTTGTGAAAGGCAAACATATGGGGATTGACACCAAAGGCTCGCTTATTTACGGTGGTAATAAATTAATCGCGACCATTGGCGTAAAAAACCTGATTATTGTGGAAACTGATGACGCAATATTGATTTGCGACAAAAAACGCAGCAGTGAGGTAAAAAAACTGGTTGAAAAACTCACTAAAAAAAATTACAAATATTTATTATAAAAATTCACCCAAAATTCAAAATTCAAAATTCACCTTACTATGCTTCCAAAACAACAGCCGGTTCAAATAAAACCAAAACCCTGGGGGCAGGAAATATGGTTTGCGCATACCGCAAAATATGCCGGGAAAATTCTTGAGGTAAAAAAGGGGCATCGGCTTTCTCTGCAATATCACGAACAAAAAACAGAAACACAGTATATTCTTGAAGGAAAGGTAAAATTGACCTACGGAAAGGACAAAAACAGCCTTGAAGAATCCACTTTGTCGCCTGGTGACAAAGTGGATATTTTTCCGTATACTGTTCACCGTGTTGAAGCTCTGGAAGACTCAAAAATCATTGAAGTTTCAAGCCCGGAGCTGGATGATGTGGTAAAACTGGCAGATGACTATGGACGCAGCGGAAAGGGCAACAATGAGATGTTGGATCAAAAATTGTCACAGCAAAAAAAATCATAGAATTCCCTATTCATTTTTCATTATTCCCTATCCACTATGCATAAACGTCACATCCTCAAAGTCGGCATCATTATCCTGGTAACGCTCATTCTGGGCTTTATTGATTTGCCGTCAGAAAAGCAGAAAAAGCTCTTTCCGCCTACGCCACAGGCAATCCAGGACAGCAAATATCATTTGGGTCTGGATTTGCAGGGAGGATCTCAGCTTGATTACAAAATTGACCTGCGAAAAGTTCCCGAAAAGGATCGGAAAAGCATTATTGAAGGAGTCAGTAACGTCATCAACACGCGGGTCAACGGTTTAGGCGTATCTGAACCAAATATTTATCTTTCTTCCGTCGGGGATGAACAACATCTTATTGTTGAACTCGCCGGCATAAAAGATCTGGAAGAGGCTAAAAAGGTAGTTGGGAAAACAATTCAGCTGGAATTTAAAGAGCAGCGCGGCACTGAAGATACGGAAGCCCCTAAAAGAGCAAAAAACGCGGCCCAGGCGCTTCTGGACAAAGTAAAAGCCGGTGGCAATTTTGATGTTCTGGGCAAAGAAGAGTCTCTTGGAAATCCCGGAAAAGTGACTTTTCAGGAGGTTGATTTTCAGTATAAAGATCAGGTGCCATCGGCTCTTGTAAATGACCTTTTTAGCGCAAAACCCGGAGAAATTCTTAAAAACATCATTGAAACAAGCGGTGAATACAGTATTGATGCAACAGGTCAATTAGCGCCAAGCAAAGGGCACAATGTGGTAAAATTGCTGGAAAAACGCGACCAAAAACGTGAAATAGATGAAAAACGCGAAGTAACTGTGAGTCATATTTTAGTTGCATACAAGGGCGCGGAACGGGCGGATTCCGCCGTAACGCGTACTGAAGATGAGGCCAAAAAACGCGCCGCAGAAGTTCTGGAAAAATTGCAAAAGGGTGGAAAATTTGATGAATTGGCAAAACAATATTCGGACGACAAAAGCAATAAAGACAGGGGTGGGGCTTTAGAGCAGGCGGTTAAAGGTGAAAGCCAATACGCGAAAGAATTTGAAACCGCCGCTATGGCATTAAAAAAAGTTGGAGATCTATCCCCTGTCACAAAAACGTCTTTTGGTTTTCATATAATCAAAGCGGATAAAATCAAAGAAGCCTTAAAGGAGACAAGAACCGAACCGCAGGTAAAATATACGAAGATTTTTTACAGTGCGGCATCAGATCCATGGCAGGATACGGAATTAAGCGGAAAACACTTCACACACGCTGACATTCAATATGATCAGCTTTTCAATCCATATGTATCCATTCAGTTCAATGATGAAGGGGCAAAACTTTTTGAAAAACTCACTGAAAAAAATGTCGGTAAACCATTGGCCATTTTTGTTGGAGGACAGCTTATTTCTGCACCAAACGTGAATGAAAAAATCAGCGGAGGTAAAGCTCAAATAAGTGGCCGTTTCACATTGGAAGAAGCCAACAAGCTGGCACGCGACCTCAATACCGGAGCAATACCGGCCCCAATCGTCTTGGCCGGTCAATATACGATTGGAGCGACACTTGGGCAGGATGCTCTTAATAAAAGTCTTTTCGCGGGCAGTATTGGCTTTCTCCTGGTCGCTCTGTTTATGATTCTCTATTACCGTCTGCCAGGCCTGCTGGCTGTCATCGCTCTCACGATCTACGCAATTTTAATGCTGTTCCTGATTAAAACTGCCATGCCGCTCTATTGGTCTCTCCCGATATCCGTGGCTGCATTTGTCTTTTTAGTGATGAAGATTCTTCGTTCCCGCGAATCAGGGGCCGAAAAAGCAATTGGACTTGTTCTTTCCTGTTTTGTGCTTTTCTTTCTAAGCTTCCTGCTTTCAACACCGGTTGTAATGACATTGGCTGGTATCGCCGGCGTTGTTTTATCCATTGGTATGGCCGTGGATGCCAATATTCTTATTTTTGAAAGGATAAAAGAGGAACTTCGTGATGGACGCACTCTGAGCGCGGCCATTGAAGTTGGCTTTGACAGGGCATGGAATTCCATCCGGGATTCAAATTTTTCTTCTCTCATCACCTGCGGAATTCTTTTTTATTTTGGAAGTTCCATTATTCAGGGTTTTGCTTTTAACCTTGCGGCGGGTATTTTGGTTTCCATGTTTACAGCCATTACCATTACAAAAACCTTTATTTCCGCTCTGATAAACACAAAATTGGCCAATAACTTGTGGCTTTTTGGAACACCAAAGAAAAAAGAAAAGAAATTATTGCCGATTATTCCAAACAGAAAAACCGCCTACATTGTCTCACTGACTGTATTGGCACTGGCTCTCATTAGCATACCCGTTTTTGGGCTTAAATTGGGGCTCGACTTCACCGGAGGAACGCTGATGGAATTCAAGTTTCAAAAGGCTGTTAATGTTTCGGACATAGAAAAAGCTTTTCAGGAAAGTGTTCAAATATTAAATCAACAAAAAGATAAAAAAACTGAGAGTAAAATTGACCCCGGAACTCCGCACATAGTTCCAAGCGAACAGGGATTTATTGTGAAAACACGCCATATCAGCTCGGAGATTCACGATCTTTTGATTCCGGAACTTAAAAAGAAACTTGGGGCGTTTGAAGAAACACGCTTTAATACTGTAGGCCCGACTGTTGGAGAAAGTCTGCGTTGGCGCGCGACATTGGCTGTGGCGGTCGCCAGCATAATGATTGTGCTGTATGTCGCTTTTGCTTTCCGCAAAATTCCGCGTTATGTAAGTAAGTGGCGTTTTGGAACGGCCGCGATTATCGCTCTGTTGCATGATTTGGGCATCATGCTTGGGGTATACGTATATTTTGGAGTATTTTTTAACGTTGAAATTGACGCGCTTTTCATTACAGCAATGCTGACAATTCTTGGATTTTCGGTCCATGACACCATTGTCGTTTTTGATCGTATCCGCGAGAAACTCAAATATCAGAAACATGATGAAAGTTTTGCTGAAATTACAAATCAGGCCGTCAATGAAACCATCGCGCGCTCCATCAACACATCTTTTTCGGTATTTCTTACCCTGCTGGCCCTGGCTATTTTTGGAGGCGAAAGCATTCGTTTCTTTGTTTTATCGCTTCTGGTGGGCATCGTGGCCGGCACGTATTCCTCCGTTTTTGTCGCAAGCCCCGTGCTTGTAGACTGGCAGGAGCATGCTAAAAAAGCGGTACACGAGAAAAAGAAGTGAGCATACTTGAGTTTATTAATGATGCCATAAATTTTATTTCAATAAGTCGTCCAACTCGCACGACAACAGCGCTGATTTATTAAGCACGATCTGTTCCTTCTGGTTCAAATTGTCGGCCATCATCCGGATAACCTTAGTGATAATGCTGTCCCCGAGCATAATCTGATTAGTTTTCTTGAAATACTTCTCGGTCTTCTGATAAAACATGGTCGCGTACTGCTTAAGCTTATCTTCGGGAGTCGGACGGCTACTTACACCATTACTTCTAAAATCAAATTTTCCTTCCAGCTTCTTATCTACTTCGATCTGCAAATTACCCTCGCCAAATATAATCCAGTCCTCGAGGTTATAAACAATCCTGACCGACCCACCGTCCTCTGTCGTATATCGGTAAACGAAAGAAAAAGTATCTGTAAGAAAATCCTGATGTATCCCGATACTCTCTAGCTCTTTTATGGTGCGGATTTTATATTGATCCAAAAGTCGTAGATAGCTCTCTCGCCAATTCTTGAGCCAATTTCGAATATAATTTTTATTCACGAACAGAGGCTCGAGGTCCTGCTCAAGATTCTTATCATTAACCTTATTCATCTGAAGCGTGAGCTTATCAAAAAGCGTGCGAGGGTCTTTTGTATTAATACCTTTAGAGACAAGATAATCGAAATCAGGCACCACCTTTTTATTCATGTACCAAAGAAGGTCATAAATATCACGTCCTTTTTCCTCATAGACCGCTTCTCCCACGCCACGAGTACCGCGGAGGAAAATAGCAGCAAGCTTGCTCGCCATAAGCGAGGACATGTTGTAGGTGGTGATCACAAAAGAGAGCTGATCACGGTTTATCGGTCGACGTTCAGTGACGATCTTGGGAGCGACAAAATGATTGAGATCAATTTTGACATGTACCTGCTTTGAAGGATTCCCCAAGCTTAACTCTTTGCCGACATGGAACTTCAAAAGTAAACCTCTGCCGGTGGTTGTTTTTATCGTAAGAAAATCAGCTCCCGCATCATAGGTATTAGTGAAGTGATCTTCGAGCTCTTTTTTTAGCTTCTCCAAAAACTTCTCTGTTATCGCATGTGAAATTTCAAAATCTAGATCAACTGACATGCGATCAAGTTCGTGAACGATACGAAGCGAGGAACCGCCATACATAATCCACGAATTGTATTTCGGATGATGATAAATAAAGTTGAGAACGTAAAACTGCAACTCTTCTTTTAAAGCATTACGCCGAGTTTCCGCATCAAGACTGCCGTAGGCGGCAAGATCATCAAGCTTACGTTTTAGAATTGTAGAAATCTGTTCACTCATGAAAGTATTTATTAATCATTGAATAAAATTTATCCCGTTCGCTTTTTTCCATCTCATCGATATCTATCCTTAATTCCGCAATCATTGCTTTGACTTTTTCTATGTCCAGATCGTTAAGCTGACGCGTTCTCAAATAAAGCAAATCAAACAATGCTTTAGATGGAGAAGCTATATAGAAATCAAACTTTCCTTCTGCCAGAGAAAAATCCGTAAAAAAATCTTTGCTGATCGACTGATATGAGAAATTACCAGCCTTTGTCTGATATTCTTTTGTTACTTTAAGTGTGACCGAGGTGACAGAATGGATCGCTTCAGTGGCGAGGTTGTAATACTGGAGTGCCGCCCATGAGCTGATATATGACGGTGTGCGAATGATATTGGCAAGATAGAATGAGTAAGAAACATCGTTCCTGTTTTTATCAAAAAAATCAGTAGAGACATACAACCCTCTTTTAAGCTGGATAATATTTTTATACTTCAAAAACCGGCTAATGTAGACATTAAGTGTAGAGTCTTTGAGTCCCAACTGCCTACCAAGCTGAAATACAGTAATTTTACTGAAATGAGACAGGGGTTTAAGTTGTTCTAATAGGTTACTCTTGCTTTTCATAATATAACAGAAGTGTATCATATCAGAAACACCTATGTCGATAAGCTGAATTTCCCGCCGCCCAAAAAACGGGAAAAAAGTTGGAATATTTTTTGGTGCCTCTGGGGGGAATCGAACCCTCATCCCTGGTTCCGAAGACCAGCGCTTTATCCATTAAGCTACAGAGGCGTTTACTACATGCCCTTTCATTTTATAGTCCAAAACGACTTAAAGCCATAAGAGTTTTTTCTACCGTAGTCAAAAATACACGTGAGTATTTTTGACAATAGTAGAAAATACACATATAATGATGGCATGGCAATATTTAAACGCTATCTTATTCAACAGGTTGAGAAAGATCTCCAAAGGAAAATGGTCTTTGTTGGAGGACCGCGACAAGTTGGTAAAACAACTCTGTCAACACATACCAAATTTTCCGACAAAACAGGATATTTAAACTGGGATATCGCAGAACATAGAGAAAAAATCCTCAGACAGCAATGGCCTGCAACTCAATTGTGGATATTTGATGAAATTCACAAATACCACCAATGGCGTAATTTGCTAAAAGGGCTATATGATGAGTATAAAGGAAGTCAAAAAATTCTTGTTACAGGCAGCGCAAATTTGGATATATATCGTCATGGAGGCGATTCCCTTCAGGGACGTTACCATTATTTACGGTTACATCCCTTGTCTGCCGCTGAATTAAAAATACATTCTTCCAAAGAATTGCTTAATTTGTTGGAACTTGGCGGTTTCCCTGAACCCTTTTTTCAAAGCAAAAAAATTGAGGCAAAACGCTGGTCACGCGAATATCGCACAAGGCTCATTCAGGAAGATTTGAGATCTCTTGAGCGTATTCATGACATCGGCAAGGTTGAACTTTTGATGTTGAGGTTACCGGAGCTTGTCGGATCACCCCTGTCCATCAATGCAATCCGTGAAGACCTTCAGGTAAGCCATAAAACAATGGCAACCTGGCTCCTTGTCCTGGAGAAACTGTATGCCATTTTTCGTCTTTCACCATTTGGCGCACCGCGTATTCGTGCCGTCAAAAAAGAACAAAAACATTATCATTTTGACTGGACATTAATTGAAAATAGCAGCATTCGTTTTGAAAACATGGTGGCATGCCATCTTCTCAAATGGGTACATTATGAACAGGATGTGAAAGGGCGTGATCTGGAATTGCGATATTTTCGAGATACCAATGGAAAAGAAATTGACTTTGTCATTATTGAAAAATTAAAGCCAATTATGGCCATTGAATGCAAATGGGAAGACGGCCCTGTCTCCAAAGCTCTTTCTTATTTTAAATTGCGTTTTCCGGCATGCGAAATGTGGCAAATCAGCGCTATTGGAAAACAAGATTATCGTTCAAAAGAAAAAATAAGAGTCTCGCCCGCGATCGGATTTTTAGCAGGACTGGTATAAAAACTTTTCGCTATAGAAAAAATCGTCAAAAAAGGGTATAATCGTGAGATTATTAAATCCTTTTCTCTATGCCATTGTCCTCGGATTTTCTGGCCCAATTCAAGTCTGAAGTTCAAAAAAGCCTGCTTCTGGAAGAAGCGGATAAACAATATTGGCTTGAGAATGCGGAAAAACTGCCGGTGAGTCTTATAAAAGCTTTTTTTGAAGAACTTAAGAAGAAAAATAATGTAATGAATAGCTATATCCAAGCTGCCGTTGACGCCGATCCATCATTGATTAGTGAGCTTAAAAATCAGCTTCGTTCTATACAAAGCCACATCCTGAAATTAAAGGAAAAAAGTGAATCTTCTGGCGAAAAAATTGAAGAAACTCTCGAATCACAATTAAAACAAATATAAATTTAAAAATAAAAACACAATCATGGGAGAGTTTGATCTACAGAAAGCCGATATTATAACAGTAGAAAAACAAGCTGGCGAAAAGAAGCACGAATCTTTGCAGCAAAAATTACAGACAAATCGTGATCTTTTCACGAGCCATACAGATAAAGTGGAAAATGCTCTTGCTGATGCTCTAAAAAGTTTGACGAGTCAGGAAGCCAAAGACGCTTTAAAAGCTGATCAAACAAAGATTCGTGATTTTTTAAAAAGTGTTGCCGATAAAGGGCGTTCAATTTTGAGCGGCAAGGAAGGGGCAGAATCGGTTGATCAAATGATTGAAGGTCTGCGGAGTGCCATTAAAGATGCCAAAAATAATATAGATTTTTATACAATACTGGATAAATCAAGAGAGCTGGCCAAGGCATCCATACCGGGAATCAAACTCGTCTACGATCTTCAGGCAAAAGGCGGGTCCGACATTGATAAAAAAATGGATAAAGCCACCGACCAGGCACTGGGTGATCTTCAAGTCGCGCGCAACATGTTTGACGCATACAAAGACAAGGCTCTTCCGCAGACCCTGAAAACCATCTACGATGCTGAACTCAAAAAAATTGATGATCAGATAGCAAAAATCCTGCAAATAAGAGAGGCATATACAGACATTGCGGGAAAAGAAAAAAAACTGGCGGAAATTGAGCAATATTTCAATAATGACAATCTTACGAAAAATTCCAATCTTGCAAGAGGGCAATTCGATGATATCGTAAAAAGCAAGAATCTTGCGCCGGAAAGGCTTACTGTCAAGCTAAAATCAATGGGGGAGCAGGCCGATAAAGCCTTGACTGACCTATGCAAGATCAAAAAAGAGGCCGTTGGCGTTAGTCGCGATGCGCTACTTCCAGATCAACAAAAAAAATATGACGAAATTGTAAAAAAACTGGGCGAGCAATTGCAGGAAATGACGGGTTTAAAGGTATATGCCAAAAACCAGGAATTGATTGATCGTGTAAATAAAACTGAAGGCGGCAAATATCTCCAAATGGAAAGTAAAGTGATCAACGGGCAATTCGTGACTGCGGTTACATTTACAGAAGAATTCCAAAAGTTGCCGGAATTAAAGCAGCAGGAAATCAAAATGGCTTTGCAAGGCGTATCTTTTGAAGTCGCCCTTGATGTTGCCAAAAAAACAGGCCTTCCGGAAGATAAATCCTGGCTTGAGGGTCAACAAAAATTGGATAAAGGCGATCGCGCAGGCGCAAAAGCGTTGTTTCTTGATTACGTTGCAAAGTTTAAAAATAATCCAGAAAAAAGGCTTCAAGTCGAAAATGCAAAAGGAATGTTGCGCGCGATTCTAAGAGAAGATTTAAACCAGGTAAAAGAACATTTTAGCCTGATAAAACAAACGATTGAAGGGCGAGGCGGCGGAGTAACGGGTAAATTTGACGAACTGCGCAGCGTTCACGACAAACATGGCAGACTTGATGCTGTTAATGGCTTTATAAAGCAAGCGGAAGGATTGATTGCGAGCGGAGAAGCGCTAACAATTGACGAGATTTACAAAAAACTGCCGAAACTCAAGGACAGTATTGATTTGAAGAGTGACGGAATTTCTATGTTGGATCCCTTTGAACAGCAGCAACTTTTGAATGAGGCCGATCCCGCAAAACGGCGTCAAAATATTTTAAAACTTGCAAGGGCAGCTAAGGCTGTGGAGTTGACAGCTTTATCTGCAAAATATTATGAAATGTATTTTGCGGATCGCATTGACGGTGCAAAAAAAAGCATCAGCCGCGAGAAGATAAAAGCGGATATTGATCAGGAAGAACTTACAAGCAGTGAATTTAGAGCGGAAATAAAAGCTCAAATCAAATCATTTCACGACAGCGCAAGACAAAAATTCATGGATGAATATTACAAAGAGCATCCTGGGGCGAAAAATCCGGCTCTTTCTAAGGACGATCCAGAGGTTAAAGCAATGAAAGCGGCTGAGGAAGCATGGGATAAAAGCTACGACGCGCAAAAGGGAAATGTTTATCAACAAGCTAAAGATGTGTTGATTGACATTCGATATGACAAGGCTGCAAAAATAGCTATCCATAAAGGAGTTGAAGCTATCACAAGGAGTGGGAGCGGCATGACGGCGACAGAAGACGAAAAGATATGGAAAGAAGCCTATGGAAACATAAAAGGAAATGTGGAAAACATAACGGGCGAACACCTGGTTTTTACGCAGGATGATTTTTATGAATTGCAAAGCAAAATGGCGGGTTCAATTTTAACAATGGAAATTGCCACACTGGCCGCGATGACAGTGGCAACAGGAGCTTCAGCGGCAATCGCAGGTGGAGCATTAACTTCAGCCGGCGGAGGAACTGCCGGATTTTTAATTGAGGGATTGGTAATGCACAGCACAACCGCTTATCTAAATGAAGGCAAAATTGACCTTTCTTCACCGGAATTTTTACGGGGATTGGCGTCAACTTATGCGACTTTGGGGATTATGAAGGCGACAGGGCTTGGAGGCAACGTTAAACTCGGGGGCAAAGCGCCATCTGCGGTTGCGGAAAAAACAGCTTCTAGCGCAATTGCTACCGTAGCAAAAGGCGGCGCTGAATTTTTGGGAAAAGTAACCCTGGATTCAACTTTAATGACAGGATTAAGTACTCTCGAACGCGGAATAGTAGACAAAAAATGGGCATCCTTTGATGAAATGGCCGGCGAATTCGGCAATAACGCCATCACATTCCTCGTCATCGGAGGATTGCATAAGGTAGCGGAGGAGAGGGCCCCAACAAAAAAAGGAATAGCTGATACAAAAGCGCCAACGGAACATGCCAGCAGGGCGTACAGGGAGGGTACGGTAGTGGCTGAACTTTCCATGGCAGATCGAAAAAATATTGATCATAATCCCAAAAATCAGCCGCATGATACAGAACTTGAGGCAATTATAAAAGATAAGAATGAAGTCGAATCAGATTATAATAATATGAAAAAAAGACTTAGAAGTTTGCGGGATCAGGCTAATCTCGATCTAATGACGAAGAAAGATAATCATGAATTAACTCAACAAATTGACGCACTTATAGGTAAGATCCAAAAATATAGCGATTCACTTAGATTAGAACGTGCAATTGAAAGGGAAGCAAGAGAAGATTTTGCTCAAAAACATATAGATGCAGCGGCAAACTTACATCCTGATATTTTTAGGCCAATTCTGTTTGAATTGATGATGAAAAATCCTGTTGATTACGAACGGGTTATCTATCTTTCTAAACAAAGTGTCAAACTTGAAGCATCCGGATTGCATCAAGCTGCTAGAGATCTTAAGAATCTAACTGGAGATTTTGCCACTGTAGATGGCAGTCCTTTAAAAACTGCGGAACAACGAGCTGCCTTTCTTGAAAAAATGTTGACGCTTTCGCCTCTTGAACATGAATGGTATACAACAAGACCTGAAACAACTATTGACACTTCTTACTCTCGTTACGAGGAAAATTTCAATACACTTAAGGAGTTTAGTGCAAAATTTCTGAGCGAAAAGGTACTTCCTGGTTTAATCGCCAAAAACTTACCAATAAGTGAACTCATCTTGGAAATTCATCGGTGGCAAACACGCGGTTCACAAGCGCAATTGGAAATTTTAGGATCACCTGCCGAAGGATATGATATTTCTGGAAAAGTCCGCGATGTGCAGGTTTCTGTTGGAAATTACATAGCGCCTATCCCTGGTAAGGTTCCTGCACTGCTTGGAAAAATGTCAACAAGTATGCAAAACCTGGAAGTTCAGCTTACAAGTTTGAAAAAAACGAACCCAGCAGCTTATGAAAAAGCTGTGGTTAAAACGGCTTTGTATGCACTGCAAACTTTTGTTGACATTCATCCGATGCGAGATGGAAATGGGCGCACGAGCCGTACTTTATATGAATATTATATTGTCAAATTTTTAGGACCGACGAGTAAATATCGTAGACTTCCCATGACACAGCGTGATAACGGTGAACCTACTCTGCATGATGAATTACATCAAATGAACGGCAAACTGCAAAAGACTTTATATGAAAATAAGCCATATGGCAGGTTAGAAGGTCTATACGGGGATCAGCTTTCGAAAAAAATCGATGCAATTAGCCTCGCTGAACTTAATGCTGATCCGTTATACAAAGAATTCTTTGCAAAGTACAATACATTAATGGCATCATCTCCTTAACCATCATACATTTATGCTAGAAGAACATATGAAAATTTACGATTCCAATGGCCAAGAAATTGCCGATATTGCCAAGGATAATGATGTAGTCCGACTTGTTATGCTATCGACAACAGGCACACATGAGCGAGTTCACGAAATTTTTTATGGCGTTGGAGATACTCAAGATCCTCAATTTGAAGCTAGGCTAAGAAATGCTTATGAAAGTAATGGATTCCGTTTTGAAAGTGCCAAGGATATTGAACAAAAGACTGCTAGAAATGTTTATTTTATCCACGAAAGCAATCTTATTGAAAATATAGTGGAAATTGATGAAAAACTTATTGGAGAGCGTTATAAAAAACGAACTCAACTGGGTTGTGTCGGCGCTTGGCTTCTCGGAGAAGATAGAGTAAAAGATAAACAACCGCTTTCTGGTAAAGATGTTATAAGCATGCAACGTATGCTTACTGATGAACAAGCTATCTATGGACATTTTCTTGAAAATAAATACCGTGGTATCATACGCGGAGAAAACGATTTGGTGAGCATTGGAGGACGCACTGTTATTCCGCCACGTCCCGAAGACTATGAAAGCTTTTTTACACGATTTAACGGTGGATTGCAGCAATTAAATCCAAGGAGCATTAGAGAGATCCTATGTTATCTTGCAAAAACCCATGTTGAATATGAAAGCATGCACCCTTTTGCTGATGGTAATGGCCGTACCGGAAGAAATATCGTCAATTATGGCTTAAGCTACTTTAGTCTTCCAGTACTTGTCTTTACTAACCAGGATAAAGGAAAGTATTATGCAGGATTTATTGAAACAACTCAAGACATTTCAGTAATGGAAGCATATTTTATAGAAAAATATCGTGAGCAAAATCCAGGATTGTTCCAATAATTTCCAAAGGAATATCCACTTCATACATCCAATCTCAAATTCCCCCAAAATCTTTTATAAATTTTGTGTGTAAATTTTTATAATTCCGCTTAAAGTCGCTGGTTTTTAAGAACCAGCGAGGCCAAAATCTCTCTTAAAAATCTCAAAAAATTGTCTGGACAAAGAGAACCACTATAGATCATTTTTTAGACTTAAGATTATCCAAATGTTTTTTTGCCTGACTCCAATTTTTAACGCTTTTTATTTTTTCACCAAGGCCGGCTTCTTGAGATGCCTTCAAAATCTCCTTTTCCTCCTGAATGGTAAAACCATTATCAGTAAGCAGTTGAAATGGAATCCCCTGATGAATAATAATTTGTTTAAAATAAATTTTAACTGCAGAACTTATATCAATTCCAATTTCATCAAGAACTTTCTTGGTAGATTTCTTGATTATGGGATCGATACGGACTTGAATTGTGGACATAGCAAATGATAAAAAATAAATACCTAGACACATACATACTACATCAAGCGTAGTGATATTGTAAATACTATGTAGCGACAAAATTTGATCAAACTGAGTAATAAAATTTTCCCTTGTCAACGTACGTTAGAAAAAATGTTCAAAAAATAGTATAATGGCAGGAACATAACATTTTTCATATGCCTGTCCCCGATTCTACCAAAGAGCCTGAAACAATAACGTTAAGGTCACCCGTGCCAAAAAAAGTCGAGGATGCAACTCCGCCTCAACAGGAAGTCCCGACGGCGGCAGTTAGTGAAGTAAAAACCGCAGTGGCCCTGGCAACGACCAGATTCAGCCATCAAAGGAATATCACCCTGCGTGAACCGGCAGAGGTGCCAAGAAGTAGCGATGTGGTGGTGATTGGTGATCTGCACGGCAATTACGCAATAGCCCGTGACAGCCTTGCAGCCTTAAGGGTTATTCCGGCAAGCGACCGTGTGACATGGACCGGAGGTAATACCAGACTGATTTTTCTGGGAGACATTATCGCCGACAAGCATAAAAATGGTTTGGAAATTTTTTTGGCAATAAGGCAACTTCAGGATGAGGCCGTAAAATGTGGTGGAAGTGTCACTTTGGTCGCGGGCAATCACGAAAATGCCGCAATTACTTTCTTGGCTGATAGGAAATCGCTACATGGCAGAAATTTTTTTACAAAATATGCACACAGTCAACAGTTCATAGGGATTGTCGAATTTATGAGATTCGTGCCGGGCATAACACCGGAGTTACAGAAATGGTTACAGGGAGCACAATCGGTGAGTGAACTTGCAGGCAGAATATTACAGGCTGGTATTGATCTGGAAACAATTCAGCGAAAGATACTTGGGAACATGAGGAAAGACGAAACCGGACTGCAAATATTGGAACAGATGGCTGAAATGCGGCTTGTAGAACAGATAGATGACACGCTTTTTCTGCACACGGAGCTTACGGATGACATTTTAAAAATGCTTGAAGATAAAGGCAATACTGTTGGGGAAAGCGTTGACAGCATAAATGCCGTATATCAAGAGGGTTTAAGGCATTTACTGCTTGGCGAAGGTACGATGCCGGAAGACTGGGATAGTATCAACAGGACATTTACAAAATCAGACAACAGATATTTTAAACCTCGGCCGAACCAGCTAGCGTGGCTCAAAAACAATGGTGTCAATTACGTCGTTCATGGGCACACAAAGTTGGAAGTCGGTCAACATGTTACAAAAACCGGGGATGGAGTCACCATTATTGGTATCGACCACCATGCCGGTATAACAGGTCACGGCCGCGCACCCGGGGAAGACCTGTCCATTTTGACAATCTATAAAGAAGACGGCCATTTCAGTGATGTGTAGACGGGGCTTTACCTCAAAAACTTTTCCATGGTAGCAACGCTCCTATGCACACGACGCATATTCATAAAAAGATTGAACAAAGCCATGATATGTTCTTCGCGCAGGGACATGTCGCAACCTGGCTCTATACTATCGTCATAAGGCTGTTTTCCTGATTGGTATGGGTCAAAATACATACTGTGATTATTGATGGGATGATGATCTTATGCTATTTATATAAATTTGTCAACTTTACAATTCTATCAGCATTCGCCATCTTCCAAGCATGGCTAATATATATGCTGAAATTCTTTTATCACGAAAAGTGGGAACAAATACCAACACTTTGACATACAGGGTGCCGGATGGACTTAAAGCTGTGCTTCAAAAAGGCAATATTGTCGGAATTGGCTTAAGAAATAAGAAAACACGTGGTGTCGTAGCTAGTATTCATGAACATAAACCAGCATATGAAACGAAAGAGATTCTTGAAGTCGTTCAAAAGGCGGCGCACCTGAGTCCATGGCAGATTGAACTTCTTTTTTGGATGTCTGATTATTATTTTTGCCCTCCGCACAAGGTTTTAAAACTGTTTTTCCCAAATACGATCAGTCAAAAGAAAAAGCTGCCGCAGTGGCTGCCAAACGCGGAAGAAACACTATGTCAAAATCAAGGTAGGGAACAAAAAATTTTGTTCCCTACCTTGATTTTAACGACAGAACAGGAGCAGACCTTTGAAACCATCCTTAAAACGAACAAAAAAACCATTCTTTTGCACGGTATTACCGGTTCAGGAAAGACCGAAATCTATCGCCGGCTTGCGGCAAATCAAATTCAACAAAACAAACAAATACTGATTTTGGTACCGGAAATTTCATTGACTCCTCAAACTTTTCAGAATTTCAGGGAAGAATTTGGCAACGCGATTGCCCTTCTCCACAGCCAATTAACTGCAAAAGCAAAAGAAAAACATTGGTATGACATTTACCACGGTGAAGCAAAGATCATCATTGGATCGCGCTCGGCGCTGTTCGCGCCGTTCGCCGACTTGGGCATGATTGTGATGGACGAAGAACATGAATTTTCCTATAAACAGGACCAGTCGCCGCGTTATCATGCCCGGGATGTCGCTATAAAAATGGCTGAACTTTTAGGAATAAAATGTGTTTTAGGAAGCGCCACGCCTGCGCTGGAAACATATTACAACGCCGCTCAAGGCCACTATGAGCTGGTTACATTAAAACAACGCATACAAAAGCAAAACATTGTGACGCTGCCGGCGGTTACAATCATTGATCTGCGGGAAGAAATCCGCAAAAAAAACTTTTCCATTTTCAGTGAACTTCTCATCCAAAAAATAACCGAAAAACTTGAAAAACAAGAGCAGATCATTCTTTTTTTGAACCGCCGCGGCGCCGCCTGCGCCATCCTGTGCCGGGAATGCGGACATATTGAAAAATGCGACAACTGCGATGTGGCCATGACATATCATAAAAACTTAACGGTAGAGAGGGTGATTTTGCCAGCACAAAGGCTTATTTGCCATCATTGCGGAAGTATAAAAAACATTCCCCTGCTCTGCCCAAAATGCGACAGCGCTTTTATTCGCTACATTGGTCTGGGCACACAGCGCATTGAAGAAGAGATTAAAAAAATATTTCCAAAAGCGCGCATTTTGCGGGCTGACAAGGACACAACCAGCCAGCGCGGCAGCTTTGAAAAGCTTTACAATGCGTTTAAAAATCATGAGGCGGACATTCTTATTGGCACACAGATGATTGGTAAAGGCCTTCATTTGCCTCAGGTCAGCCTGGTTGGTGTTATTTTGGCTGATTTAAGCCTGACTATACCGGATTTTCGGAGCGCAGAGCGGACATTCCAGATTCTCACGCAGGTAGCGGGCAGAGCCGGTCGGGAAGCCAAAAAAGGCGAAGTCGTCATTCAGACTTATTTACCGGAAAATTATGCCATTCAAAAGGCAATAGAACACGATTATGCGGGTTTTTTTGAGGAGGAAATGAAAGTCCGAAAAACGTTCGCGTATCCTCCAATAAATAAACTCATTAAATTGACTTTTATTGATAAAGATGCCAAAAAATGCCTACAGAAAGCCAAAAACATGCTGGACATTCTCAACGAAACCGTTCAAAAAAATGATCTGAAAAACGCCGTAACATCTATAACAAATTATCCAGCTCTGATTACAAGATTAAAAAATGAATACCGCTGGCATATCTTAATCACCGGCCAAAATCCTGCTTTGTTGCTGAAGGGTGTCTCTGAAAATGGATCAAAAATCCTGCATGATGTGGATGTAAGGATTGATGTAGATCCGACGAGTGTTGTGTAAATGGCATCATATATTTTTTTATTTTAGAAAAACTTAATAAACAATTTAGAAAGAGTTCATAAAACGATGATAGTGTGCGTAATGTCGTACGATGAAAAGGCTTGGTAGTAGGTTTGAGATTGAAGGTTGTCTTCTAATGATATGTCGTAAAAGGAGGAGACGAAAAAATATTGTACAAAAAATACAACTTAAAACAGAAAAATTGTTATTCCGCGGCATCCGGTTCAGAATACTCAACGCGCGGCGCTACATCAATAATAGTTTGAGGTGGTTTTAAGCTTCTTATAGGCTTTATTGGCTTTCTTGCGGCGCGCAGCTGTTTCACTAAGCCATTCAACGATTTGATACGGTCGGTTGTAAATGATGAGCCGTTCTGCGCTAGATAATTTAACAGCGCTAATTCAGCCATCAATGATTGTACCAGAAGATATTGTCGCTCAAACTGCCCCTTAAAATTTTCCGTAACCTGCAGGCCAGCATTGAACAAACGTTTTCTGTTTTTCAAAATATTATCAATAATATCCAATTGCTGTTTCGCGATTTCTAATTCCGACATGGCCGTTTTTCTTTCTATCGCCAAATGTCCATCCATGACGTTTAAATCACCACTGCTTACTGGATGACCGATAGCTGCTTCAATAACAAGAAACACAGCCTGCAATCTTTCAGATTGAGAAACGGCATTGTCATTAGCGGACACGGCTAGTAATTGGAAAGTACCGCTTTCCTCTGGATCAAAATGATCATTATCTTCTGTTTTTGCGTCTAACATTGTATATTTCAAATTAAAAATTACACTCCGAGCAGTCTATAACATAACTTGTCAACTGTCAATGCTCTTTGGGGGACTTTTTTGGAGTTATTGCCTAAATTGTAAATATTAAAAATGACCGGATATTAAATAATTTCTAAATTCTTTATTAAAAATGAAGAAAAGAATCCTTTCCGGCGCTCAGCCAAGCGGAACTCTGCATCTGGGAAATTACCTTGGCGCGCTAAAAAATCATGTTGAAATGCAAAAAGAATATGAGTGTTTTATCTTTTTAGCTGATCTGCATGCTCTTACGACTGTGCGCGACGCGGCAAAACTTCGCCAATTCACGCTCTCATTAGCCATGGATTATCTTGCGCTCGGTATTGATCCCGAAAAAACCGTTTTTTTTAGGCAAAGCGATGTTTATCAGCATACTGAACTTGCCTGGATTTTCAGTTGCGTGACACCGATTTCGCTTCTTGAGCGGGCGCACGCGTATAAGGATGCAGTGGCCAAAAACATGAAGGACGCGACCGCCGGACTTTTTACATATCCCGTTTTAATGGCAGCCGATATTTTACTCTATCAACCGGATATTGTACCTGTGGGTAAAGACCAAAAACAGCATGTTGAAATTGCCCGCGACATCGGCGGAAAATTTAACGATACTTTTGGACAGGTTTTTAAGCTCCCGGAGCCATATATTCCTGAAGATGCCGGCTATGTTATCGGCACCGACGGCGAGCACAAAATGAGTAAAAGTTATGGCAATGTCATAGAAATTTTTGCCGACGAAGCGCTTCTTCAAAAACAGATCATGGGAATTAAAACTGATTCTACCCCATTGGAAGCTCCAAAAGACCCATACAAAGACATCGTCTATAAACTGTATTCCTATCTGGGAACGAAAAAAGAACAGGAAGCTCTGGCAAAAAAATATAAAGCAGGCGGTTTTGGTTACGGAGAAGCCAAAAAAATCCTTTTAGCAAAAATACTGGATTATTTCGGCCAGGCCCGTAAAAAAAGGTTTGAACTTCAAAAAAATTTGGGCTATGTTGAAAATGCATTACAGGAAGGTTCAAAAAAAGCGAAAAAAATGGCCGAAATAACGATGAAACGGGTAAAAGAAAAAGCTGGATTACTTTTATAAATGATGAGAGAAACTAAGTATATTTTTGTCACGGGCGGTGTCTGTTCTTCCCTTGGAAAGGGCATTGCCACCGCTTCTATTGGCGCTCTCCTCAAGGCTTCCGGATTTAAGGTCTTCACGCAGAAACTGGATCCATATTTAAACGTGGATCCCGGCACAATGAACCCGTTTCAACATGGTGAAGTTTATGTATTGCAGGATGGCGCGGAAACAGATCTTGATCTTGGACATTATGAACGTTTTGTAGGAGAAAATCTCACCGAAGTTTCTTCCGTTACCACGGGGAAAATTTATTCACACGTAATCAGTGAGGAAAGGAAAGGCTCTTTTCTCGGAGGAACCATTCAAATTATTCCGCATATAACCAACGCGATTAAAAAACGGATTAAGGATGCCGGCAAACAGAATGAAACCGACATTGTGCTCATTGAAATTGGCGGCACAACCGGCGACATTGAAGGACTACCATATCTGGAAGCCATTCGCCAGTTGCGGCACGAATTGGGTCACAAAAACACGCTTTTTGTGCATCTTACCCTATTACCCTATCTCGCCGCTTCAAAAGAGCTTAAAACAAAGCCCACGCAGGCTTCCGTGCGTGAATTGCGCGCTACAGGTATTCAGCCTGATTTTATCCTTGCGCGCGCCGACTATCCAATTCAAAAAGAGCTTCTCAAGAAAATTGCTCTTTTTTGTGATGTGGATGAAGAATGCGTCATTCCGGCGCCAACTGTGGTTTCCATTTATGAAGTTCCGATTAAATTCCAGGAACATCATCTTGCGGAACTGATTGGAAAAAAACTTGATCTTGGAAACATAAAACCAGATCTGAAAGAATGGGAGGGATTGGTAACAAAAATTAAAGCAAAAAGAAGCAAAATCAAGATAGCGCTGGTGGGGAAATATACGGGCCTTGATGATTCTTATTTGAGTGTGGTGGAATCGCTAAAAATCGCATGCTACCATCAAAAAAAAGACCTTGATCTTAAGTGGATTGATTCTGAAAAGTTGGAAAAAAATGATCCTTCAGCGTGGAAGCTGTTAAAAAGCGTTTCAGGAGTGATTGTACCCGGCGGCTTTGGCTTGCGCGGGATTGAAGGCATGATAATGACGGCAAAATATTGCAGGGAAAAACGCGTACCATATCTTGGACTTTGTCTTGGGATGCAAATTCAAACCGTTGAATTTGCGCGGCACGTATTCAAAGATGAGCGTTACACCTCCGAAGAATTTGACGAACAGGATAAACTGCCGTCTGAATTTTATGTGATCCATTTCCTACCCGGACAATATAAAGAGCGCGATAAAGGCGGAACGCTGCGTCTTGGAGCATATCCATGCAAATTAACCGGTGGCACAAAAACATATCGCCTTTATAGGAAAAGCATTATTGAAGAGCGACATCGCCACCGCTATGAATATAACAATGCTCTTCGCAAAAAACTTGAAAAAGCCGGCCTCATAACCGCGGGAATTTTCCCGAAAGGCAATCTTGTTGAAATTGTTGAATTGAAAAATCATCCATTCATGATCGGTTCACAGTTTCATCCTGAATTTTTATCACGACCAAACGAGCCGCATCCCTTGTTTAAGGGTTTTATTGAAGCAAGCAGCGCGAAATAAAACGTCTTTGTTGTAGAGCGCAGGCATGCCTGCGCTCTACAACAAAATTGCCAATCACCAATATCCCATGCCAAATTTTCGCTATCAGGTAATCAATCCCGAAAATAAAGAACTTTCGGGTATCATCAACGCTCCGGATGAAAAAAGCGCCAGACTGGAACTAAATCAGCTTGGTTTTTCTATTATCACCATAGAAGATGTAGGGACCGAAACGCTAGAGGCGGGTCTGCAACCCGCCCCCGCCATTCCGCTTTTTGAATTTGCGGCGCTGGATAAAAATCAAAAACGCGTGGCCGGAACCATTCAGAGCGAAAACCTCTACAGCGCCTACAAAAGGCTTGTTAAAGAGTATGTTTTTGAAGTTGAGTATCTTTTTGACGCAGGAATAAAAGAAGAACAGAAAATTGCAGAAAAACAAAAAGGCGTTTTTGAAATGCAAAACCGGCTGGATATGGAGGAATTCGCTGAAAAAAAGAAAAAAATGGGTAGTGAACTGGACATTCAGGCGTTTGAACGGCAACAGACTGTGCTTGCAGAGCAGGTTGGCTTTGTTCTGAAAAAAGTAAAGGAGATACTGGATCTTTACGAAACCGAAATAAAGCCGGAAACAAAAGAGAAAATACGCCGTTATGTGGATAAAATTTTACGCATCAAAAACAGCACAAATCTTGATTATATCCGTAACACATGCGAAGAACTACTCACATTTATTCAAAAAGAAGAACTTTTTTTACATGAAGATCTTCGGCGAAAAGAGCACACGAAACTGCTTCTAGAAGCCAAGGGTATGATGATGCAACTTCACCGCAGTAAATTGACGCCGCTGCCGAATATCAAAGAATTGTTCATGAATTGGCGTCAGGAACACATACTGGACAATGAACAACCTAATACTTTTGAGCGATTTTTAAATTTTTTGATTGGAATATTGATCGGTTTTACGCAGGAAAGCGCGGAAATATTGGAAATTCACCGTCGCGTCCGTGTGTTAAATCAACAGCTATGGCAATATATCATTCTTTATTTTCAGGATGTAAGTCCGGAATTTAAAAATGAAGCAAAATCAGGTTTTAAAAATCTTCTGCATGAACGAAAAAAACTTGTCCACCAGCTAAAAACCGTCCGTCAACAAAATAAACGCTCATCAGAATCCGCAACCAAATCGGACAGATGGGAAAATCTCAAACAGGAACTCCATGATGTCAGCGGATGGCTGCTTGCTTTTTACCTATGCTACTATTTTGCATCACTTTATTTGAACAATAAAAAAATGGGGATCGGCCCTTTGTCGGCCAATTTTGACATCCTCCGGTCATCTTTTCTGAAATATTTTTTTGCCATTCTTTTCCTTTTTCACGTTTCCCTTGCGGTTAAAATCAATTTTTTCAGACGCAGCGAAATAGCGACGTTTATCGTGACTCCCCTTTTTTTGCTCGGAAGCATTCTTATTTTGCTCAATTTCTGACATTGCCACGCTTTCGCGAGAACCAAACAATATCAAATAACCATAATTCAAAATTTGAAATTCAAAATTAAAAATTTTTAATGTATCCAATCTTTCTCCAAATAGGACCGGTCACCATCTACGCGCTACAGGTGTTCATGTCCATCGGTTTTCTCATGGCTCTTCTCGTACTTAATAAATTGATTCAAAAAGACCGCGATAAATTGACTTTTATTGCCAATCATAGTTTTGGCATTTTTTTGGGAGGCTTGATAGTGTCACGACTGATTTTTGTTATCCGAAACGTGAAAGTTTTTTTTACGCCTCCATTTCTTACTCATTTCGCGGAAATTTTTTATATTTGGGATAAAGGTCTTTCTCTTTGGGGAGGTTTACTTGGAATCATACTCATGCTCACATATTATTGCGGAAAGAAACGGCAAAATCTCCGATCATGGCTTGATATATTCGTCATAAGCGTAATGTCCGGACTTGTTTTTGGCAATATTGGAACATTTTTGGACGGCCGGAATTACGGACGTGAAACAGTGTTGCCCTGGGGAGTTCTTATGGAAAATTCACGTTACGCGGTTCCAATCCATCCCGTGCAACTTTATGCCGTCATTTATACTCTTATTTTAACAATTTTTTTAATGAAGTTTTTAAAAAGCAATTTTGGTAAAACGGCTGGAAATACAGCTCTTATTGGCGGCACCATTTACGCGTTTTTACGTTTTTTGGAAGAATTTTTCCGCGGAGATGAAAGCAATTATTTTTTCTTTTTTCGGGAAGCTCAAATATATGCAGCTATTGCTTTCATCGTTGGCTGTGTTTTAATGTATCGTAGAATCAAAAGTCAAAATATCCTCAAACATCAAGAAGTATGAACATCATAAACACCATATTGACATATTTTTTTGAGCCATTGCCAAGCGGCCGGTTTGAATATATGTATACCTTCATCGTCCTGGCGATTGTTATCCTCACTTTTTCTATCGCGCTTCGGCTTTATCTCAAAAGGCAAAAAGATGACAAGATCTTTAGAAAACTTTTTCGGGAATTGCCTGGAAAATTACAAATCATTAGCATCGTTCTTGCGGTATATATTCTTGCCAGGTATGAACGTATGCCATATTTATCCATGAGATTTTTGCATTACATCATTTGGGCGGTAATGCTTTATTTGCTTATAAAATACGCAAAAATATACTTTCAAATATATCCGGCAGAAAAAAAACATCACCAAAAACAGCTTGAACTTAATAAGTATTTACCCCGGAAGATGGGAAGAAAGTAGTTAGGGCTTGTAAAAAATATTTATCTATAAGTTATTTCCCCCAGTTCAACATATTGAGCTTATTTTTGTCCAGATAAAAAAGCGTGCGGTTTTTGGCGAAAAAAAACATGTCTTCAAAACGATTTATATTTGTCAACAAAGGAAAAACATTGGAAATGGAAAGATCGCTAACGGAAATATGATCTCTTCCCCGAAAAAGAAAATGTTCATCATCAAACCAGCCAATTAAGCCAAAATCGCCGTTATAGGAATGCAATAATTTTTTTTCATCCAGGCGCGGGTCATAGAAAAAAAGTTGTTTATCAAAATCCGAAAAAAGAATCTGATTTAAACCGTTTAAAAAAACGCTTGGAAAAATCCTTTCAGCAACAAGTTTTAGGCTGGAATCAGGGTTCACAAGATAGAGGGAAAACGCGCTATCGTTGGCAAAAGGAGGGGTTGTCTGAAAAACAAGAAAAGAATAGTTTTTATTTTCAATCGTCTTGACCGTATAAAATTTCTGAAAACTTTGATCAAGTAAAGCGACTTGTTTATCTGCAAAATCGCTCGAAAATAACATGCCGGAACTTAGGTAGTATATTTTCTTTTTTGCAATGGCAAAATCGGTAACATCCGGCCTGATTTTTTCTCCAAAACTTGACACCTCTTCATCAAGAAAAATCGATTCCTTGACGTTGTCCTGAAAATGCGCCAGTAATTGGCCGGAAGACATAATTTCAACGCGCTCCAAATTTTCATGGTGAAGAGGAATTTCTTTTTGTCTGAAAGTTCCATCATCGTTCAAAAATATTACAGTTAAATATGGCTGATTTGGCTTGGTTATGACCAAAAATTCATCTCCGGCAACAACATGGACATCATCAACAAAACTGATGAGTTCCTTTGTCCACGCGGATATATTACCCGGAACAAAAAGAATATCGGTTATTTTTGATACAAAATCCGCTTTTACATTCAATGTTCGTTTCCATGGCAAAAAATCTTTCTTCTTAAGAAGAAGCTCCGCCGTTCCTGGTAAAACGTCTTTTATCTGATAGGGTAAATTACCCATGTGTATTATTTTTCCATTAAATGTAACCTCTACAGCGCTTTCATGACCGGTGAGATCAATAATGCTGGTTTTTTTTATATCCTGCCGCGCGACATCATACTGGTATCCATAAGCCAAAAAAAGCGCATAAAATGACACGGCGCAAAATGCCAGGATGCCAATAAGTTTCAATAAAAAACGCATGATCTTTTACTATTCCATTTTAATAACCTCATATTCCACCACGCCTGATGGAATGCGGACTTTAACTTTGTCACCCTGGCGGCAATCCAGAAGCGCCGCGCCTACCGGAGATTCATTTGAAATTTTATGACCGAGAGGATCAGCTTCCGTTGAACCAACGATGGTATATTCTTCATTAACAGCTGATTTTTTTGACATATTTTTGACAATCACTTTTGTTCCCAACTGAACTGTAGCCATGTGGTGCTTTTCTTCAATGATTTTGGCGTATTTGACCTTTTCTTCAAGTTCAATAATACGCCCCTCCACAAAAGCCTGTTCGTTTTTGGCCTCTTCATATTCGGAGTTTTCAGAAAGATCTCCATAAGAAATGGCTTCTTTAATACGTCCCGCGACTTCGCGCCGTTTGACATTTCTAAGCTGATCCAGCTCTTCTACAAGTTTTTTTAATCCATCTTTTGTGATAAGGATGAATTTATTATCGTCAGACGCGACGGTGGTCGTTGCCCCAACTGTGGCTGTTTTTGATGCGTTAGGCATGAGATTAATTAAGAATTAAAAATTAAGAATTGGCAATTGATTGATCATTGAAAATTGATTGTGAATTGAAAATTGTGAATTGTTTAGGGCTTAATCCTGATACTCGTCGGGTGCTCCTTCATTTTTTGCAATACTTTGGCTTCAATTTGGCGTATTCGTTCACGCGTAACGCGAAATTCATGCCCCACTTCTTCCAGGGTGTGGCCCACGCCGTCCTTAAGACCAAAACGCATTTCAATAATTTTGCGCTCGCGCGGGGAAAGATACTGAAGCATTTCATGGATATTCTCCTTGATCAATTGCCGATTGGTTGCCTCGGAAGGCGAAAGCGCGTCATCGTCTTCTATAAAGTCTCCGAGTTTACTGTCTTCTTCGGTGCCAACAGGAGCTTCCAGCGAAACAATATCCTGTGAAATTTTCAGAATATGGCGAACTTTTTTCACGTCCATATCCATTTCAGCCGCAAGTTCTTCGGCCAATGGCTCACGGCCAAGTTCCTGGACCAGGCGGCGTTGGGCGTGGGTAAGCTTGTTTATGGTTTCCACCATGTGTACCGGAATGCGGATAGTGCGCGCCTGATCGGCGATGGCGCGGGTGATCGCCTGACGGATCCACCATGTGGCATAGGTAGAAAACTTGAATCCCCTTTCAGGATCAAATTTTTCCACGGCTCTGAATAAACCAATATTACCCTCCTGGATTAAGTCCAGAAAGGAAAGCCCTCTGCCAATATATTTTTTTGCGATGCTCACAACCAGACGCAGATTGGCCTCCGCCAGACGTTGTTTTGCAGTCTGATCGCCTTTTTTGATACGGCGCGCCAAATCAATTTCTTCTTTTGCGGTCAAAAGCGAAACTTTGCCTATCTCACAAAGATAGAGACGAATGGAGTCGTTAGCAATCTCCCGCAATTCTATGGATTTTGCGACTACTTTTTTTCCTTTTACTTCCTTGACCGCGACTATTTGTTCTTCCTCTTCCACTTCCTCCGTGTGAAAAGAAATGGCATCCTTGGCATCAATGACTTCAATTCCCAAATCCAAAAAAAGACCGTAGATTTCATCAAGTAAAATAAGATCTTCTTCAATATTGGGCATCGCCTTCATCAGCTCCTGTTGAGTGACAAAGCCGTGCTCTCTGCCCTTTTTGACCAAATCCCGCACTTCTGCCGGAAACTGGCCGAGCTTGTCATCGGAAGGGTGAACAATAAATTTTTTGGTTCGGGCCATGTTCTTTACAATTATCAATTTTCAATTTTCAATTTACAGTTTTCAATTAATTTTCAGTTATCAATTTTCAATTTTGAATTCAATTTCTAATTACTAATTCATAATTCATAATTACTTACTCAAGGCATCCAGTTCCCTGATGAAACGCCTGGATTCATCTTTTTGACCCTGTTTTTCCGTGTCTCCAATTTGATGCTGAAGAGTAAGGCGTTTTTTATTAAGCGTATTCTTGATGAGCTTGTCAAGTAGAAGCTTCATTTCACGCTCAACTGCCTCTTCACCAATTTCACCGTAAAATTCAGAGATATACAATGAAACAAGAGTTATTTTTTGGGCTAATTCATAAGGTAAAGAAGCTCTCAGGAGGTCTACATCCCAAACGCCCAAGCCATTATACTGATCGGAAAATTGCTTGTAAATAGCTTTCATGTCACCTGCAAAGTAATCGGATGAAATTTTGTCCTTAAGCAGTAGCCCTATACGGGGATACTCAAGAATAAAAGCAATCAACAACTCTTCCGCCTGAAATTTTTTTGATTTAGCCGCGGATGGTTCGTTTGAATCCGAAAGACCGACATGCAAACGAGCCGGATGAGTTACGGGTAATTTAAAATTTTTCAATTCATCGTACAGCTGTTTCTCGGTAACACGAAAATCACGCGCCAAAATGCGCACATATTCATCTTTTGCAAGAGGGCTTTTGAGTGTATGTAAAAATGGAGAAAAATCCTGCAAAATCTTCCGTTTTAAGGATGCATCCTCTTGGCGCAGCGCTGTATTAGCCTCGCTTTTGCTCGGTCTGGCAGAAAAATCATCGGCGCCATGGATTGAAATTAAGCGCTTATACAGATAATCACCATATCTTTCCGCTTTTTGAATGATCAAAGATAAATCGGCGGGAGAGTGTTGGCAAAATTCGGCAATATCCTTGCCTTCTGGAAGTTCAAGAATTTTTACTTCAAAATCAAATTCCTGTGCCAGTTCAAAAGCGCGTTTTGCCGCTTCCTGACCGGCTAAATCCATATCAAAAGCAAGACACAGTTGAGCTGAAAATGGTTTTAATAACCGCAACTGCTGACTTGTTAATGCTGTTCCGGAAACAGCCGCAACATTGGTTATTCCAGCCTGGTACGCGGCAATCATATCCATATATCCTTCAACCAGAACTGCGGATTTTTGAGTTTTTATGGAGGCTTTAGTCCAGGAAAAACCATAGAGAATATTGCTTTTGTGATAAATGGCCGTCTCCGGAGAATTGAGATATTTGGGATCCTGTTCATGCGCAAGAGCGCGGCCTCCAAAAGCGACGATGCGCCCCAAAGAATCGGTAATCGGAAACATAAGCCGTCCCCTAAAACGGTCATGGATACTGTCAAGTGTAGTTTCGCGGGAAAGAGCCAAGCCTGAAGCCACGAGCAGTTTCCGGCTAAACCCTTCTTTTAAAAGCATCTTAAACGTCGCCTCATAATCATCGGGAGAAAAACCGAGACGAAAAAGTTTAATCGTCTCATCGTTCAATCCACGTCGGCGAAGATACTCCAAAACTTTTGCTCCATTTTCACTATTCCACAACTGCCATTCATAAAAAGCAGCAACCGTTTCATGAACACGGAGAAGCTGCTCTTTTTCATCCTTATCAATAGGAGATTGCAGAGCGTACTTTTTTAATTCAACACCTGTCCGCTCAGCTAAAATTTTAAGCGCATCAACAAAATCAACTCCCTCCACTTCCCGAATAAATTGAAACACATCGCCGCCCTTGTGACAGCCAAAACAATAGGCAATCCCTTTTTGCGGCGAAACAATAAAACTCGGCGTTTTTTCGGCATGAAAAGGACAAAGTCCCTTCAAATTCTGACCGATTTTCTTGAGCTGCACATACTGGCTGACAAGATCCTCTATGGATAGGCGGCTTTTGATTTCATCGCGGGCATCGGACATTTATGGCGAATTATGAATTTCGAATTTTGAATAAGGGGAACCTACTATAGCAGATAATTTCTTTAGGAGGTAATTTTAGAAAAAATTTAATTATTTTTCATTTTGATGTTTCTTCCCAAAATGCACGGCAAAGCCGCCGACAATAAACATTAAAATGACTAAAACCGCTATGGCGTAGACCTTTTGCAAAGGTCCCAAAAAAATGGCGATGCCTCCAAAAAGAGCGCAAACGGCATAAATGAATAAAACCGCTTTCCGCTCGGAAAGGCCAATTTCAATCAGCCGATGGTGTAGATGATGTAAATCTCCGCGAAATGGAGATTTTCCGGATACGATGCGCCTCAAAATCACCCAGACGGCATCCAATATGGGAAATCCAAGAATTAAAAATGCCGTTGTTATTTTTCCACCGGAAAAAATAGCTAACGTGGCCAGCAGAAAGCCAAGAAACATGCTTCCGGTGTCGCCCATGAGAATTTTTGCCGGATAAAAATCAAAAAACATGAAAGCAAAAGCAATTGCAAACAAAATAATGCTTAAAGTGGCCACAGGAACCTGTGAAGAAATATCAAAATGAATATCTGGACGAATGCTCAGAAAAAAAATACTCAAAGCGGCAATAGCTGAAACACCGCTTGGCAAGCCATTTAATCCATCCAGAAAATTCATGGTGTTAACAATCGTCACGACCCAAAGAATTGTAAAAAGCGCCCCCAGAAGAGAAATACTGACTATGGCTGTATCAATGGCTAAACTTATGGCCTGTTTATCCAAAATAAATGGCGCGCCAAATGGATTTGAAATGGAACGTATGCCTATGCCGCTTGCCACCAGTACTCCAGCGGCCAGTATCTGCGCAAAAAGACGCAACACGGGGCTTAAACCAAAGAGATCATCCGCGAAACTGACACAAGCGATCATTAAAGCGCCCAGCAGCAAGCCTAAAACATGAATGTCAATTTTTACAAAAAGTAGAACAGAAATAAAAAAAACAGCCACAATGACAAGGCCACCATAATATGGAATTGGATTGCGCTTGAGGCCGTATTGCCACGGACGATCGGTAAGTCCGAACTTCGGGAAAAATTTTAACGCAAGCATGGTCAAAAAAATCGTCAGGGTAAAGGCAAAAATGGCGGGGATTAGGTATTGGATAATAGTCATATCTTGGTTTGAAAAAATGGCAGGAGTAACAAACATGCTTGTTACATACACGTTAAAAGGACGCGCCCAAGGGGCGCGGCATTGTATTAGCCTCGCTGCGGCTCGGCCTGATAGTTGGCACAAGAAAATTACGGCACGTTAAAGCGGTAATCTTTTCAAACGGAACAGCGTTTTCTATGGAAAAAGAGCCGATTTTTGTGCGCCGCAGTGCTTCCACATATGCGCCGCATTGCAGAATTTGACCCAGGTCATGGGCAAAACTTCTGATGTAAGTGCCGCTGCCGCAGTGTACGGAACATTCCAATGCTGGATATGAAAAATGTTGAATGTCCACGCGGAAAAAAGTAACTGTTTTGGACTTTACATCGGGAATTTGGCCTCTTCTAGCCAAACTGTAGGCGTGTTCTCCTTTGATTTTTTGAGCGGAATAAATGGGTGGTTTTTGAATCTGCTGGCCACGAAAATGCTTTTTTAAAACTTCCTCAAGTTTTGGACGGTCAAATATTTGTGGCTTTCCGTGGGGATAAATCGGCCCTTCGGAATCATAAGTTGCGGAAACAGCGCCAAAACTAATGGTAGCGTCATATGTTTTATCCAGACCCTCCAGATCATGCAGAGATTTTGTGGCTTTTCCAAAGGCAAAAATCATCAATCCGCTTGCCAGAGGGTCAAGAGTTCCGGCGTAACCTATTTTTTTCATGTCAAAAAGCTTGCGAAACACCTTCACCATAAAAAACGAAGTGATCCCTTTTGGCTTGTCTATGAGAAGAAAACCTTCATCCATAATTTGAAATTCGAAATTCATAATTCAACCCTCACCGCGGTACTAAAGATTTCGCGAACCACCTTGCGGTCATCCCAGGGAACTTTTTTATCGCCGATCATTTGGATTTCTTCGCAGCCTTTACCGGCAATCACAACGACGTCATTTTCTTCAGCTAAAGAAAGCGCCAATTTAATAGCCTCATAACGATGCGGAATTTTCCAAAACCGTTCCCCTTCTCGCCGGTTGATACCCGCCGCAACTTCCTCAATGATCCGCCACTCTTTTTCTTCGTAAGGATCGTCATCCGTCACGATTACATAATCAGCATATTTATCAGCTATCGCGCCCATTTTAGGACGCTTGGCCTTATCCCGTCCCCCGCCCGTAGCTCCAAAAACAACATACAGCTTGCCTTTCGTCAGTTTTCTATAGAGCGCAAGCAGTTTTTCCAGGGATTCATGCGTATGGGCGTGATCAACCACAACAGTGTATTTTTGGCCGCAATCAATCGTTTCAAGCCGTCCGGGGATGCCAGAAGCTTTTTCCAAAGCCGTTTTAATAACAGCAAGATTGATGTTATTCGCCAAAGCGACCGTAGCCGCAGCTACGGCGTTAGATACATTAAATTCACCGGGTAATTTCAGATTGATTTCAATATGACTATTGGGCACATGTAATTCAAATGTAGTGCCACTGGCTTTTGGAAGCAAATCAGAGGCATAACATGTGCCGCTGCCCATACCATATGTATATTTGCGATCAACTAAAAACTGGTCAAAATAAAGAAAATTCGGATCATCCTTATTTAGAACGGCAATTTTTGGAATGCGCGACTTGCGCGGTGAACGGTTCAAATGCGCAAAAAGAAGCCCTTTTATACGCAGATAATTTTGAAATCCGCCATGATATTCAAGATGATCTTCCCCGATATTGGTAAACGCCACCGTGTCAAAATTAACCCCCCAAATGCGGTTTTGATGGATCGCGTGGGAAGAAATCTCCAATACCGCGTGAGTACAGGACTCCTTGACCATCTGTCTAAGTATTTTCTGTAGAAAAAATGGCCCCAATGTGGTGATTTTTGTGAGATTGCTCCATTGCAAATTCCCAACACGAAAATTGATAGTTGAGGTCATGCCAACTTTGTAACCCGCTTCCGTAAAAATTGTTGTGATTAAATTCGTAGTGGTTGTTTTTCCCTTCGTGCCGGTCACGCCAATAACATTTAAATATCGCGATGGAAAGCGATAATACACTGCCGCCATAATCGCCAGAATCTGGTGATAAAAGAGACGAAAAGGATTGCCTGGAGAAATCTTATTTTTGAGGTATTTGATGAGCATATTTTGAGATCCTAACATTGGTAAGGAACGGTTTGAAACCGTTCCTTACGGTATTTTAACCACCATCTTAATTTTTTTAACATCATCCGCAAGCTGTTTTTTGAGACTTTCAACAGTGCTAAAATCTTTTGTTTTTCGGATTTTTTTGAGGATCTCCACGCGCACTTTCTGCCCATACAAATCCCCTTCAAAATCCAGCAAATGAACTTCAAGAGATGGCTTTAAAATGCCAAATATTGATATTGGACCAAAATGCAGCGCTCCAAAAAAAACACCTGTTTGAGTATACACTTTGGCAGCGTAAACACCAAAAGGCAATTCAAGCTTACCGTAAGCCAAATTAATGGTCGGAAAACCCAATGCATTCCCCTTGCCCATGCCACGAATTACTTGACTGGCGATGATTTTATATATTTTTGGCATTTGACCGGGAGGATAGTGGCAACAAAACAATCGCTACGATAAGCCAAAATAAAAGCGCGAGATCGTTTTTAAAAAATGGGGTGTCAAAAAAGCCGTGAAAAATTATGATAAACAGCATAAAGAAGGCAATAACTTTGATTTGGACAAAAGAATCAAGGGTGTGTTTGTGAAATGTTTTTACGAGGGGCCAAATTTTGCGGATACACAAAACAATAATCCATAGGAACGCCGCTAGTCCAATCAACCCCAGATTCAGCCAGAAAGCCAAAAATAAATTATGTGGATGCAGCATGTTCCACTCATACGGCGCGTGCCCTAGAATACGGGGCGCTTCCAATTGATAAAAAACCGGAAATTGTCCTAACCCAAGGCCTAAAAAGGGATGTTCCGCGATAAGACGCATGGCAATCTGATAAACCTCAAGTCTAACTGCCGAAGAGGTTCTCTCAGTTATAACGGTAAACGTTTGCCATTTCACGGGATCTAAAAAAATAACAATCAGTATAACCGCAAGCGAAAAAGCAATAATACCAAAATATAATCTCTTGCGGGAAAACAATCTGTATCGCAAGGATAAATAGCATATAACAGCAATTATAACGGCCATAATCGCCGCATATGATTTTGTGAATAGCAAAGCCAAAGAAAGCGCTATAAAAGCCATGAAAGCGTCAAAAGCAAAATCTTTTAATCGCGTGAATGTGTAAAAAACAGCCGGCGTAAGGTACAAAGCAAGATAATTGGCGGAAATAAAAGGGCCGGAGGCGCGCGCGTCATCGGTAATATAATGCCTGGTTATAACCTGATATAAAGCCCATAAAGCTAGTGGCATGCAGGATAAAGTATAGAAATTCAAAAGTTGCCTAAAATCTTTTTCTTCACGCAGAAAAAAGGCAAAAAGTGAGAACATGAGGAGCGGCGCAACAATCCAGCCTTTTAAAATACCAAAAGCGATTTTTTGCGACTCAAAAAGCGTTTTCCCGTCAATCAAAAACATTTCTTTCGGAACAATCAAAGCTGAAATAATTGACGCAAACAGCACGAGCGCTATAGGAAGCCAAATTTTATCACAAAATATAGACCATTGTATAAAAAATTTATTCAGTATTAAATGGATAACGAGAGCAGAAAAAGTAACATAAATCAGGCATTCAATCACGGTAAATGGAATTCCAGCAATTTTAAAATTCAACAAATATGCCGGAAAAAACAAAGGCAAAGCCAAAACAGCCCATTTCGGCTTAAACAGAGCAAAAATAAAATATGCGACTATTAAGACATAATACAAAAAGGTTTGCGAAGCAAACTCCATAAATTCATAATTTTTAATTTCTAATTTCTAATTACTAATCACTTATTCTCCATTTCCAGCAAACCATAGCTGCCATCTTCACGCCTATAAACAATCCCAAATTTTCCATTGGCAGAATTAGTGAAAGCGTAAAAATTGTGCCCCAAAAGCTCCATCTGTTCAGCCGCCTCTTCTTCATGCATCGGTTTTGAATCTGAAAATTTTTTCCGCTTACTGATTTTAGACACAGGAAAAACGCCACCGCCGGCATCAGAGCTGATTTCTTCTAATGTTGAAGATGGAATCCACTGCCCCGAAAGATCTCTACGGTTGCGTCGGGCCTTGTAACGTTCCAATTGTTTTTTTAGTTTTTCAACCACCAAATCAGTTGCTTCTTCCACGGTAACACCGAGTATTTCCGCGCGCACAACTGCATGCGGCACAAACATCGTTACCTGAAGTGAAATATTTTTGTTGGATGTTTTTATGTTATTGGACTCAATATCCACATGGACTGTTGTTGACTCATCATCCACGCGTTGGCCCAAATGTTTAAGATGAGTAATTTTTTCCTCAATGTACTCGCGCTGCGCGTCACTTAAATTGATATGCCGATGGACAATGGTAATTTGCATAATATCAAAAAAATTATAATAACGGCGGCATTATATCATTTGGGTGCAAAAAATCGAGGGATATACGTTTCCATGACTGCAAGCGTAATCAGCGTTTTTTGAACTCCAAAACCCCTTCAGCAAGCTCAAAAAGAACAGTTTGAGGATCCAGGGCTTTTGTCACGCCGGAAGCTAGCAACACGCCACCTGCGCCGAGTTCAAGGCTGCGATACACATCATTTTTTGTCTTGATACCGGCGCCAATGAGGACTTTTCCTTTTCCGATCATTGAAACGGCATCGGTAATAACTTGTGGATTCGCCGTGGTAACAGAAACATCGCCTCCAATAAGTTCTGGGGGCTCAACAGCAATCAGGTCAGGATCAAGTTCGGATATTGCTTTGCCAGCATACGCCGTGTCAGCGCAGACAAGCGTGAAAAAACCAATAGCACGAGCCATTTCTATGGATTTTTCAAGAATATCCAGTGACAATTTTCGTTCAGCGTGATTGATAAGCGACCCTGTGGCGCCAGCCTCCTGTAAAGCGCGCGGGGAAAGATGGCCTGTATAAGCCCCAAATTCAATTGGATCAAAATGCTGGGCAAAAACAGGAATGTCAACAGAACCTGCAATCAGACGCAAATCCATGGGCTGCACGGCTATTGCGAAAGAAACGCCTGTTTTTTTCGCGACATATTGATGAATTTTCGCGAGCTCAAGGGCTTTTTCACCTGTAGCCTGTTCGTACGATTTAAAATTTACAACAATAAGAGGAAAGTTCAGTTTCATAAATAAAGGATAGCCCTCCGGGCACTTGATGGCTAGGGCTTCCGCTACGCTCCAGCCTAATAGTAATCCATATGGAACGTAAATCTATATTCCCTACAAATCACTATAACTTTAGCTGAGAGAACCGTAGCCGGCAAGGCTACATAACAAAATCTCTACGGTTTCTGACGAATTATAATATCCAAATTAGCTCCCGGAATATCCACCACGCGAATACCACGTAAAAGGGCTTCGTAATTTTTCTCAATGGCTTCAATACGAATATCCAGTTTTTTTACCGCTTTTTCGTAAAAATCCAGAATCTGCTGTAGAGCCGAAAGACGAGCTTTTAAAGCTGTCTGTTTTTGAGCAACATCAACAAAACTCTGAAGTAGAAAATTTGCTTTTTCGCCGGCAAGACCTTCCAAAGACGCAAAAAAGTCCTGTTCAAGATTTTTTCTGTCAGGTCCAAGACTGTTAAAAGAAATCTTCAAATCATCAATCTGCAAACCAAGTTCCTTAATAATTCTCGCGCTATTAGTGCGAACATTTTTAATTTTGCCAAGATAATCGGCAAGTTTAGAATCGCGCTGCGATGTCTGGTTTAACATGGCATACACATCTGTATCATACAGACTTTTGAGCTCACGGAGATTATGAATATACTCAATAAAAAGAGTTGCTCTTGCAAGCATATCTTTATATTGTCCATAATGATAAGCGGCCGTAATACCTGTTTCGCCTGCGACTGCAGGCTCGGCAAGTTTTCCAAAATAAAAGGCGTTTTTTATTGATGGAGTAACAACGTCTGTCAACGAACCGCTGTTTTTCGCAAAGATATAAGCGGTTCTGATTCCCCACGCGCGCAAAAATCCTTCATCTACACGGATTTCAACTGGCGCGGGAGGTGTTTTTGATTGGAAAAAAGCCATTATTTGACCATATGCAGATCTGCCGATATTGACCGCGATCCCGCTCGCAAACAAAAATCCCAAAAAAACAACAACTGCTGTAAGAACCACATATTTGAGGCGCAAATGCGCTCCCGCAAAAGCGGCGCCGTTTCCAAACTTTTTCTTAAAACCCGCTGAAAAACTGCCGCCAACCCCGGCTTTGGCCGCACCGCCAGTAGATTTTTCCTGTATTTCAGCGGCCTCAGCATGATCACTTAGCTCCTCCTGCGTAGAAATCTCCTGCTGATTGATAGGCACGGATTCTTCCACAAATTCTTCCTGCTCAATGATTTCAGGAGCGGTATTTTCCTCGGCTTCAGTAGGTGCGGGCTTCAAATCCACCCCTACGTCATGGGATGGAAAAAGCTCCGGAAATGGCTCTTTTGCTTCGTATTCGGGAGAGGTAGGGGCAGGTTTCAAACCCGCCCCTACCTCTTGAGGTTCAGGCTGCGGTTCTGGAGGCACGGACACGAATTCAGATTCCGGCTGGACAGTTGAAGGTTGAATATCGGACAATGACGGCTCTATCACGGCAGGCTCTTTTTTCGCTTCTGGTTCTGGCTGCACCACGGAACGCGGATCCGAGTTCCCTACGTCAGGGTTTTTTAATTCTTGCGCTTCTTCTGTGGAATGAAGGTCTTCGTTCCCTACGTTGGTTTCTTGAGGCGGAGGTCCAATGAAAGTGTGGTGCTGAACAGACGGATAAATGTCTTCCAGGGACTCCGTCAACGGCAAAGGCGCAAGATCTTGTACCTCTGCTTTTTGCGATTCCGATCCTGGTTCTAGCGGTAATTGTGTTTTTTCCTTTGAAGTTTTTTTAACTGTTTTTTTCTTTTC
>CAYHVY010000002.1:0-28196 GCA_964360095.1 uncultured Candidatus Peribacteria bacterium
TAGGCCGGAGCGTAGCGAAGGCCCTAGCCATCAAGTGCCCGGAGGGCTATCCATTGAAATTTCCACAGGCAGCGTGGCGAAAGCCACCGCCATTGTTCTGCTTTTGCTGCTGCTTTTTTATTTTTTGTACCAGATCAGCGGCATTCTGATACTGTTTTTTATCTCTTTCCTTTTTTCGGCGGCTCTGGATCCGTTGATTGATTTTTTGCATGAGAGAAAAATACCAAGAAGTTTTGGAGTGCTCATTGTTTATTGTGCCATTTTCCTGATTGTCGGCTTTTTAATCGCAAGCCTGGTTCCTTTGATTGCAAAACAGGTGATGGACATCAGTCGCGGAGTCGGTGAATTTGTTCAAAATTTAACTTCGGGCAAAAACCTTGTTTTTGCCTTTCCCAAAGCATTTCAACCCTATCTTGACCAGCTTTACCAAAGTGTTGATCTTAAAACGGCGGCTCTGCAGATTCAATCGGCCTTGCAGGTTTTGGGTATCCAGCTCTTAAACATTTCTTTCGGCCTTGTGAACGCTGTTCTGGTTTTAGTACTGACATTCTTCATGACAGTTGAAGAAAAGGCGCTTCAGGATTTTTTTCTTTCACTTTTTCCTTCACGATATGGACAATATATTTCAACGCGCATGGAAGCGGCTAAAGAAAAAATCGGTTACTGGATCCGGGGACAATTTTTATTTTCCCTAATCGCAGGAATATTGAGTTATATTGGTTTATTGATTCTTGGCGTTGAGTATGCCCTTACGCTCAGTCTTATTGCGGCAATTACGATGGTCATTCCTGTTTTTGGCCGCGTGTTCGCATGGATATTCACTTTGCCGGTGGTTTTAAACGCCTCCCCGTGGGTAACATTATGGGTAACACTGTTATATTTTATTTTGATGCAGGTGGAAAACAATATCCTTGTCCCTTACATCATGAACAAGGCTGTCGGACTTAGCCCGATTATTATAATTTTTGCCATGCTCGTGGGAGCGCAATATTTGGGTATTTTAGGTCTCGTTATTTCCATTCCGATTGCTACAACCGCCGCTATTTTCGTGAAAGATTACATGGAAAAAGCGAAATAATGGACAATTTCGTTGTAGGGAACAGCCATGCCTGTTCCCTACAACGAAATTGTTTTCAACGTTTCCAGCGCGCATTTTTTCCAACTGAAATTTTTTATTTTTTCCGCCATTTTTGTTTTCAGATTAACCTGAAGAACAGGATCAAGAATTTTTTGCATTGCATCAGACAATTCATCAACATTTTCAGGATTTATCAAAAGGCCGCAATCTCCGACAATTTCTTCCATGGAACTGTTATTGGAAGTTATGATTGGAGTTTGGCATTTCATGGCTTCCAGCAGTGGTAAACCAAAACCCTCCCATAATGATGGATACAGAAAAGCTTCTGCCATGACGTAAAGCGTTGCTTTGTCTTTTTCATCAACAAAACCGCTTAAAATAATCTCGTTTTTATATGGAAATTGAACGTTTTTAAATATTTTTTTATTTTTTATTCCAGCCAAAACAAGTTTTATCTCATTTTCAGGATTTTTGGCTTTAAACAGCATAAATGCTTTTATCAGGCCTGGAATATTTTTTCTTGGCTCAATTGTGCAAAGGGAAAGAAAAAATTTTGCTGGAAGATGATATTTTGCCGCAACTGTTTTTTTATCTTCTTCCGTAATATTTTTTCCGAAACTGTCCGCTATGCCCTGATAAATAACGTGAATTTTTTCAGGCGGAACATGCCAGGTTTCAACAAGGTCATGTTTTGTACAATCGGAAACTGCGATTATTTTTTGGCTTTCCGAAATTTCTTTTTGAGGTCGCATTAGATAATACCAGATGCGTGTTTTAAGCCGAAAAAACTGCGGAAAATGATGAAAAGAAAGATCATGTATTGTTAGAATTTTTTTGACGTTTGGACTCAGAGCGCTTGGGCGCAAATCCGGCATAAAAAAAATGTGCACATTGTCTATTTTCAACTTTCTAATAATTAGTTTGTCCAGCTTCGGCCATTTAAAAAGAAAAAGCGCAAGGTTAAGCAGTTTGTTGGGGATATGCGTTTGAATGATCGTAAAATTTTTTTGATGAATATTTGGAAAATATTCGCTCTGATCCTTGATGGCGTTGGCAAAAAGAATATAGTGATTTTCCATGTCCAGTTTCGCTATATGTTCCAAAAGATTGCGTATGTAAATTTCAACACCGCTGACTCTGCCGCCCATTAATGGGCGAATATCAATAACAATATTCATTCAGGACTCAATAACAACAAAATCAAATTCTTTTGGAAGGAATGCCCGTAATTTTTTGAGGTCATCCAGGCTGGTTTTGCCAAGCCGGCAAACCAGAAGAAGATATTTCGCATCGGTAAGCTTTTCGCAGTCAGACGGCAAAATACATTGATGAAATGTTTTTCCTGGAATATGCCTGGCGATTTCCTTTGCCAGATGCCCTGGATTGATGTTTACTCCAGCAACCATCATGGTATTTGAGGTATGTTTTTTGAGTCCAACGAGAAGCAGCTCCAATTGTTCTTTTTGAGAAGTTTGCGCGCGCAGTTTTTCAAGATAATTTTTTTGAAGAATATCCGTGATTTGTTCAGAAAAAGAAGCAAGCTGAAAAAGATATTCATGACCATAACTGATCGCGATACCAAGGGCTAAACCGGCCAAAATTCCGAACAAAAGAAAAAGAAAAACGTTAACGGGTTCTTCATTGATATTTGGAGTATAAATGGCCAATTGAAAAGCGGTGCTGGTTCGTTGATTATAGGTATTGAGTTCGGCAATAAGCTCATTTTTTATAACTTCGCTGATTTTCTCAGCCTGCAAGCGGATCGGAGTATTAAAAGTCACAAGCAGATTCTGTTTTTCCTGTTTGCGCGCGCTGATGTTGCTTCCAAATCCGGATTTTTTTTCAATTCTTTGAAGAAAATCGGGATTTTTAAACCAGCCCTGAACTGTCTCCGTAAACTGATCGGCGGCCTGAACATTTTCATATACGCTGCTCTTGGGATTTTCACGCATGGCCGATTCGTTCACGCCGATGCTGAGAAACACAGTTGCCTTATAAAGATTTTTATTTTTAGCAAGCGCAAAACCGTATGCCAAAACAGTGACAACGATGATAATTGCCAGTATGAGTTTCCATTTTCGTTTTGCCAGAATAAGATAAGAATGAAAGGTCAAAATAATTATAAATTAAAAATTGAATAGAAATTAGTAATTATCTGTAAGGAACGGTTTGAAACCGTTCCTTACAGATTTTGGATTTTCCATTAAACCATTTCCTCCTGCCAAATTTCCCATTTTTTGGCAATAAATTCAAGCATTTTGTTTTCAAAAACTTTTCTGTCAAATTTTTCCGCGTGCACGCGAATCGAAAAAGGGTCAAATTCCATCTTCTCAAATTTTTCAATACCGGCTTTAAGAGAAACGGCATTCTGTTCGTCAAAAAAAATACCCGTTTTTTTCTCAAGAACCGTTTCCAGAGCGCCGCCTTTTTTATAGGCTATTACGGGACAACCGGCGGCCATCGCTTCCAGTGGAGTGATGCCAAAATCCTCAACCTGCGGAAAAATAAAACCTTTCGCGAGACCATAAAGTTCAGCGAGTCGCGACTCCGTGACATTTGAAAGAAATTCAATATTGCGCCCTGCCTGGGCAACAAGCTTTTTTTTCGCTACGCCGGTTCCGACGATTTTGAGCGGTTTACGTAACTGGTTAAATGTTTCAACAATAAGGTCGAAACGCTTATAAGGTGTGAGCCGCCCGACCGCCAGATAAAAATCATCCCGTTTGGTGGAAACTTTAAAATCTTTTACATTCACAAAAGGATAAATGACCGTGGAAGGGCGGCGATAATATTTGTGTATCCGTTGCTGGACATGTTTTGAATTAGCGACAAAGAAGTCAACGCGGTCGGCGCTCAAACGATCCCACATCCGTATTTTATGAAGAAACAGCGGCGCCAGCCTCTTTATACTGCCGTTCATGACATATTCCTGAATATACTGGTGACTGTTTTCCCACGCGTAACGCATGGGCGAATGACAATAGCAGATATGGAGCGTTTTTGGCTTTGTAATAATCCCCTTGGCACATGAGTGGGAACTTGAAATAACTATGTCGTAACCATCCAGATTGAATTCTTCAAAAACACGGGGCATCATGCCAAGATACAGTTGGTGTTTTTCCATGGCCCACGGCATTTTTTGAATGCGGGACGTGTAAATAATGGCATCCCTGAATTCCGGCATTTTTTCCGGATTATAGATGGACGTGTAAATCGGCGCGCGCGGAAAAAGCCGGTGCAGTGCGAGGATAATTTTTTCAGCACCGCCGTTGTTTGTAAGCCAATCGCAGACAATTGCTATTTTAAGTTTCTTAAAATTCATCTGGTCCTCATCATAACATTTATTTGTCTTTTGAAGGAAAAATATTCTTAAGAATTTTCGCGTACGCGCTGTTTTGGTCAATTTTATCAAGAGCTTCAGCTTTAAATAGCTGTATCACCTGATTGTCCGGATCCCTTTTTAAGAGCCGCTCGCAAATCTGGATCACTTCGGGATATCTTTTTTCTTTAAACCACATACCTACAAGCTCGCTGACAACATCCTCATCTTTTTTAACCATAGTGGAAGCCTGCTGTGCATCAATATCCGTTACCAGCATAAGCTGTCCGGCTCTTCGTTTTAACAAATAACGCAACATTAAATATCCGGCTACAACAAAAATGGCCACCGGCAAAATCTGATTTAACTGCAGAAAGAAATCAAAAAGAGCGTGCAGGAAAATCGCGATAAATAGGCCTTTCAGGATAGTCTGTTCCTTAAAAGCCTGTGTGCGCGGCATATTCATAAGACGGGTGAGCATATTTGTGATAATCATTTTCCTGCCGAGCCAATGAGACTGTTCGCGAATATTGAGAGAAAATTTCGCGATACCGTAGTAATAGCCAAAAAAACCGGAAAATATAAGATGGGCGCAGGTTGTAAATACCGAACGGAAAATATAGGCAATAAACAGTTGCGCCAGGCCAAGATTAGTCCAAATGCTGAAAATATAAAAAATGTTTTCAGTAAAAGAAAATCCAAGAGCCGACACCAGGCTGAATTGAATGGAGTCGTTGATCGTTTCTATCATCAAATAACGACGGTCCAGAAAACGGATAAAGCCCTGTTTTACAAGTTCTTCCGTGATACCGACTCCAATAAAAAGGAGAAGAAAAATAATGTTTTGATCTTTGATTTCCGCCTGGATAAAGTTGTTGATATTAAACTGCGGGAAAAGTTTGAACGCATACTGCATGGCGAATATCGGTATGACGGAAAGAATGCCGCTAAAGAAAATAAATGTCTGCAGTCCCCTCTTTTTTGTCTTTCTGAAAATGGTGATAAGCCAAATAAGCGCTGGAATAAAAGCCAAAACACCCGAAAGAATGTAATACATAAATTTGGAATCAGGCATCGCGATAATCAAATATTTTTAGGCGACTGGTGTCTCCGGTCGCAGAAGGGAAAATTTTGCCTCATCCAGCGTCGGATATGAATTGATCAGCTGTGTTAAACCGACAACCTGAAGGATATCCAGAATGTTATTGCGGGCTTTGGCAATAACAATTTTTCCTTTTCCTTCCGCTATTTTTCCGTACCAGTCAGTTAAATAGCCGATAGATTTACTGTTCATATATTCCAGAGCCTCAAAATCAAAAAGCAGAAAAAGATTTTTTGGATTTTTTTCAATAAGTTCGTAAACGATTTTTGATTTTTCGTCAACATTGCTTTCGTCAAGTTGCCCCTGGAATTTGACTGTTTTTGCCACCTGTCCAGTAGTTGTGGCGGGAATGTCTTCAATGATGATATTAACTTGAGTCATACGTGTTGTGAATTATGAATTACGAATTTTGAATTTTGAATAATGTATTGGAATTATTGAAAAACTAAATTTAGTTAAGCACAAGGTGCGTTGGTGTTTCAAGATATTGTGGCATTTCTTTTAATTTGGGATCCTTAAGGAATTTTGTAACTCTTACCTGCAACCCGCCTCCATCAAGATCGGAAAATTCCAGTTCATCAGTCCATTCAGCTACAATTTTTGAAAGTCCCCTGCCGCGAATGCTTTTATGAATATATGCCGGATTGCGCCGTTCGTTGACCAGTCGCGTCAATTCGGCGGCAGATACCTTGTTTTTTCCGGTTCCGGTGTCCTGGACGTTAATTTCAAGGCTTTCATGGGGATTATTGGTGAAGGTGATTTTAATGTCTCTACCCATTGCCGAGCCGTGTTCAATAGCATTATTGCACAATTCGTCCACGATGGATTGAAAGCGGAATGCCCATTGATCGGAAAATTCTGTCATATTTTTGATTAGTGATAGCGTAAAGTTTCTTATACCTGACATAAAATAAGAATGCGTGGGCAGAGTGATTGTTATTTTTACCGGCTTTTCCGCGCTTTGGACAGCATAATTTTGCGAATTCTGTTCCATATGTTTGTGCCTTCAAAATTGGTCTTTTTTCATCTTTTTATTGTAGCAGTTTTGCTTTCCTCTTGCAATAGAGCTTATTTTTTATTAGAGTTTCCCTGTTTTATTTTTTGTTTTTTCTTAAATGGTCAATACTGATGTTCAGGAAATGTTTGAGGCGGCCGTTCACTTCGGTCATAAAATTCAGAAATGGAACCCCAAAATGAAGAGATATATTTACGGGGCTCAAAATGGAGTTCATTTGTTTGATCTTGAAAAAACAAAGGAAAATCTTGACAGAGCTTTGGATTTTCTCAAAAAAAATGCAAGTGAAGGGAAAAAGATTCTTTTTGTGAGTACAAAAGCGCAGGCTGCTCATTTGATTCTTGAGGCTGCCCGGGAAACAAATATGCCATATGTCATTCACAAATGGATGGCTGGGTTATTGACAAATTTTGTCACAATTAGGCATCGCATTCGCTACTTTAAAAAGTTAAAGGAAGATGAAAAATCCGGCGAATTTGATAAATACACCAAAAAAGAAGCTTCCGAGCTCCGAAAAATGATTATAAAGCTTGAAACCGCCCTTGGAGGAGTTCGAGATCTTGACGCTTTGCCGGATGTTATTTTTGTCGCGGACGCAGTAAAGGACAAGCTCGCCGTCAAAGAAGCAAGAAAAATGAAGATTCTAGTTGTCGGAATTGTTGATTCCAACGCTGATCCTGATAATATCGCCTATCCCATTCCGGCAAATGATGATGGAATCAAACCCCTTACTTATTTGATAGATAAGGTAAAATGTGCTATATTGGAAGGGAAAGGTGGATAAAAGTTGCAGAGAACGGCTTTAAACCGTTCCACACTTAGTTTTAGCACAATGGCAGATTCAATAAATCCTGCTCCGGGAGCTACACAAGAGCAGAGTCAACCAGCTACGGAACAAACGCCTTCGGCGGTGACGCAGAACCTTGCGTCTCTGCAAAAAGCATCTTTACAGCAGTCACAGGCCGCTGTTTCCCAAGTGGGAGACGTTCTAAATAAGGCGGGGCAGATGTTGACACAGAAACCAGCAACACCCCAGACACCAACGACAATGACAGAGCGTTTATGGGCAGCGCTTTCATATATTCCCATGGTAGCGCTGATATCGCTACTCATGAATCCGGCAAGCGCTTTCGTCAAACTTCATGCCAAACAGGGATTAACGATTTTTATCGTTTTCTTTTTGTCCCTCTTTTTGTACATCGTATTTCCTCCCCTGGGACCTTTACTTGGCGGACTGGTTCAAATGGCAATTTTTGTTGTTGGAATTTATTCAATTTACATGGCATTTGTCGGAAACTGGTGGAAAATTCCATTTATAAATCAGATTTCTGACCAGTTACCCGTTGATCTCTTTACAAAGGTAACCACCGAGGCTATTACCGGACAGGTTCCTTCTACGCAAGCTCCGTCTCCACAAGCGCAAACGCCGCCTCCAGAAAATAATAGCCAGACACCACCGCTCGAACAACAAAACCCACCTTCCACTCCGGCCACTCCGGCGGTTTAAACAGTTCAGCATTGTTTTCCTCTTTTTTGTCGTGTAAAATGCGCTGGCGTTAGACTTTTATTCTTTGTCATATGTCATATGCCTGCAACTTTAGAAAATATAAAAGAACTCCGTGAAGTGACAGGAGTGTCCATGATGGGGTGTAAAAAAGCCCTGGAGGAAAACAATAATGATATTCAAAAAGCAATAGATTTTTTGCGTAAAAAAGGGCAAATGAAAGCTGCGGAACGCAGCGCGCGGTCAACCAGCCAGGGCGTGGTTTGCTCTTATATTCATGGAAACGCGAAACTTGGAGTTTTAGTGCAGCTTGGCTGTGAAACCGATTTTGTGGCAAAAACGGACGATTTCAAAAACCTCGCGTATGACATTGCCATGCATATTGCGGCAATGAACCCTTTTACCATAAGTCCCGATGAGGTTTCTCACGAGCTTCTGGAAAAAGAACGCGAAATCTGGAGGGCTCAACTGAAAAATGAAGGGAAAAACGACAAGATGATTGAAAACATTCTCACAGGCAAAGAAAAGAAATTCCGTGAAGAAAATGCCCTTTTAAAGCAAGAATTTGTGAAAAATCCCGAAATAACGGTGGAGCAGCTTTTGACCGATGCCATGACAAAAATGGGGGAGAATATCAAAATAGCGCGCTTTTGCAGATTTTCGGTATAATCCCGATTTTTCAGAATCATACATGAATCCATGTTCTAAAATTGAGGATGTTCTTGATGACCTTAGGATGGGGAAAATGGTCATTGTGATTGATGATGAAGAGCGTGAAAATGAAGGAGATCTCGTCATGATCGCTGGGAAAACAGCCCCCGCGGATGTCAATTTTATGGCAAAAGAAGGCCGTGGACTTATTTGCGTGCCAATGTCGGCCGAAAACGCTGACAGGCTTGAGCTTTTACCGATGGTTTCACGGAATACGGAATCTTTGCGGACCGACTTTACCGTTTCCGTGGATTTACATCAAGGAACATCAACCGGTATTTCGGCTTCCGACAGGGCAAAAACAATAAAAGCCCTGGCTGATCAAAAAACCAAACCGCAAGATTTTCGCCGTCCGGGACACGTTTTCCCTCTTAGGGGCTGCGAAGGAGGTGTTTTAGTGCGAGCCGGACATACCGAAGCTGCAATTGATCTGGCGAAACTGGCCGGTTTTAAGCCCATTGGAGTCATATGCGAAATAGCCAAGGAAGATGGAGAAATGGCCCGTTTGCCATATTTGATTGAGTTTGCGAAAAAACATGGACTGAAAATAATCACTATCAGAGATCTCATTGCTTATCGCAACCGGCGTGAAAAATTTGTGCAACGCGTGGCGGAAACAAAGTTGCCGACTGATTTTGGAGATTTTGCTTTTATTGTCTATCAAAATACTCTGGATCAAAAGGAACATGTCGCTCTGGTAAAAGGTAAAATTGACTCTAAAAAATCAACATTGGTACGTGTACATTCGGAATGCCTGACGGGTGAAGTGTTTCACTCGCTCCGCTGCGACTGCCACTCACAGCTTGATCGGGCGCTAAAAGCCATTTCTGATGAGGAGTGCGGCGTTTTAGTGTATATGAGGCAGGAAGGTAGAGGTATTGGCCTTATGAACAAGATCAGGGCTTATAAACTCCAGGACGAAGGATATGATACTGTTGAGGCAAACAAAATGCTCGGATTCAAGGCGGATTTGCGCGAATATGGCATTGGAGCGCAGATTTTGGTTGATTTGGGAGTCGGAAAAATGCGGTTGTTGACGAATAATCCGCAAAAAATCGTTGGGCTTGGGGGGTATGGAATTGAAATTGTAGAAAGGGTTCCGCTTGAAATCTCTCCAAATAGAACGAATCGCAATTATTTAAAAACAAAAAAAACGAGACTTGGACATTTACTCCAGGATGTATGAATGAGGATGAATTTTTTATGATGAGGGCCTTGGAACTTGCTAAAAAAGGCATGGGGAAGACCTCGCCAAACCCCATGGTTGGGGCTGTTTTGGTAAAAAATAATAAAATTATCTCGGAGGCCTGGCATAGCAGGGCAGGACAAAAGCATGCTGAAGTAAAAGCGTTGCAATCTGTTTTGCGACAAAATATCAAAGGCGCAACCCTCTATGTAACCCTGGAGCCATGCTGCCACCTGGGTAAAACACCTCCCTGCGCTGATTTTTTACTGAAAAAAGGATTAAAAAGAATTGTTATTGCCATGCGTGACCCCAATCCGAAGGTGGACGGCAAAAGCATTAAAATACTTCAAAAAGCCGGAATGATCGTAAACGTCGGTGTTATGAAAAAAGAAGCGGAGCGGCTTAATGAGGTGTTTATCCGTTTTATTACAAGCGGTTATCCTTTTGTTACATTGAAAATCGCTGCGACGTTGGATGGAAAAATCGCTTCGGTGAAAGGTGATTCAAAATGGATTACCAACAAACAGTCGCGCAAAATGGTTCATAGAATGCGAGGCCAGATTGATGCCATTATTACTTCCGGAAAAACAGTTATGATGGACAATCCGCATCTTGGCGCGCGCACTTCAAAAGGAAAAGATCCACTTCGGATCATCATTGACGGTTTTTTAACAACATCCCCCGCCGCAAATGTTTATCGTGATGCCAATGTTCTAGTCGCAACAACGCACAACGCTTCTCCACGCCAAAAAAATGCTTTTGAAAAGGCAAAAATATCTCTGATTTTCTTTAAAGGCCGCCATGTGTCTTTGAAGGCGCTTTTGCGCTATCTTCACGGTCAAAATATCGCGAGCGTGATGATTGAAGCCGGAGCAAGCCTGGCAGGCGCTTTTCTACGACAAAAACTTGTTGATAAAATGCATTATTTTATCGCGCCTAAAATACTGGGCGACGGCTTGCCTTCCGTTTCCGATCTTGGCATAAAAAAAATACGAAATACTATTGCTCTGAAACAGCTAACCATTGAGCATTTTGGCGATAATATGATGTTTGTGGGATATCTAAAATAGCCCTACAGGGCTATTTTGCTGTATACTGTGGGGATATTTACGCTGTCTCAAACAAAAACCAAAATGCTAGAAAAATTACTGGAAAAAACGCTGAACGTATCACCCCATGAGTTCCCAAGAACGGTTTATACATGGCTTATTCGGCTGCTTTATAGAACCGGATATATTGTGGGCTGGACATTGCTTGTGGCCATGTTTGTGACACGTTTTTCCATTCAATGGTTGCCGGTTTTATTTTTCATTCAGGCTGTCCTGACAATTGCCGGTATGGGTCTGTTTTCACTGTTGCATGATCGTCTTTCTTCAAAAAACCTGATAGCTGTATGCGCTTTTGGAACAGGCCTTTTGCTTTTTTTATCAACTTTTTTCATAAACCATATTTGGATTTTTTTTGGCCTTCTATTTGTCGCCATGGGCGTTTTTATTCCTCAATTGACTATCTTTCTTGCAAACTATATTGAAGATATTTTTACTCCTCTGGAAGCGGAAAGAATTTTACCCGTCATTGAATCAGCCGAGACTGTTGGGGGTATTTTTGGAGGCTTGCTGATAAGCAGTTTCAGTTCGTTTGTCGTCGGTTACAAATTTTTTTATCTTTGGATTTTTTTTCTCTTTTTGATGGTATGCGTTATTTTTTTCCTTCAACCGTTGTCCGCAAGTTATCATCATTTTTTTCAAAAATCCCGAAAAGAACCTTCTTCGCGCTATCAACCGCTCGCGTCATTTAAAAAAAATATTTCGCAGATTAAACTGGTTCCTTTTTTACAGGGACTGCTGCTGATTTTCCTCTTGTACTGGATTGTCGCACAGTTGCTGGAATTTCAATATACAAAAGTTGTTGATGAAACCGTGATGGCAACAGGAGGCCCGGAAACTCGCGAACAGGGATTGGCTCACTCGCTTGGGTTTTTCCAAATGCTGTTTCACGGATCGGCTCTCCTGATGCAATTACTTTTGGCAAGTCGTGTTCTCCAAAAAATCGGCACCGTGGGGGGATTTTTACTGAATGCGCTGGTCACGTTTTTCAGTGCGGTTTCGCTCTTTTTTCATTTCGGTTATTTTACCGTCATCCTTGCCAAAAATAATTTTGAATTAACCGCTGTTATTCATAAAAACGCCTATGAGGGCTCCTATTACGCTTTTCGTCATGGTACCCAGCGCTCTCTGAGGGAATTTTTTGAAGCATTTGTATATCCCGCAGGAACGATTATTGGTACTTTTCTGCTGATTGGATTGCATTTTTTTCTGCTTCCGGAACACGTTTTTTTGGTGACGCAGTTGATTCTGGTTTTTTTAACCATGTTAATGGTCATTTTCAGTTTACGCCTTCAAGGAAGCTATACTGATCTTTCAAAAGAAAATCTTCTTCATTCGGAACATCAACTTTCCAGGTTTCACGCGATTGAAATTCTCTCACAAAAGGGTCATCGCCACGGAATCCCGATAATGCTTGCGGCCCTTGAAAAGCCATCGCAAACCGTGGAAATAAAAGTAAAAATCATTGAAGCTATCGGAAAATTTCATCAACTCAATACTCTTCCAACCCTGCTCGCATTTTTCCATTCCAGTGAGCCAGCTCTTGTTTTGGCTTCCGTAAAGGCTCTGGAGCATTTCTCTTCTTTGAATAAACACGCTACTTTGCCTGTTTTTTCTAAATACCGCGTCCTGAATGAACTTCGTGATCTTTTTTTAGAAATAAAAGACGAGAAAATACGCAGTGTAATAATTCAGGTTTTAGCTCTGTTCCATGACAATAAAATAGCGCAGTTTCTTCTTTCAGAAATGAAAACCGCCTGCCCTGCGTTGCGAATAGCATGCATTCGCGCCTGCGCGTCTTTTGGAGATCCGATGGCAACGTATTATCTGGAATCATTTCTAAAAGATAAAAATTCCGCGATTAAAGCACAGGCTATTTTGGCCTTATGGAAGCTGAAATATCAACATAAACGCTTGAAAGTTCTGATAGGCCACATGTTGCAATCACCTAAAAGGGAAGATATTTTGGCGGCCTGTTCCATTATTGGAGATATTGGCTACGTTAAGGCAAAAACTGATCTCATTCCCCATCTTACAGTTCTGGATCCGGAGTTGCGTCTTTTTGCCTCATTTTCATTATTAAAATTGGGATATAAGGAGGCCGGCAGATATCTCACGCATTTACTTTTCAGTAAAAATTCAGTAGTGTTGGAAAAGGCAAGAGAGCTTCTACAGGACTTAAAACCTGATTTAAAACATTTGATGAGCAAACTAATTCATAAAGAAATTTCTTTCAGAATGCATCATTTTTTTTCTCCCGAAAATGAAAAAAATCACCGCGACCCGGAGCTTTTAGAGCGTTTCAAATGGGCATATTTATGTGTTGATGCCTATGAAGAAGCCGACATTTTGGACACGTTCATATATGGACAATCCCGGGACTATCCATAATATCATTATTTTATATTTCATTTATATGCAAAATCCAAATATAGCCCATCTAACGACAAATATTGTTCCCGTAATAGATGGCCAATCTTATCAGGTCGTTGAATTTCATGGAGATCTTGATCAGGCCGGCCTCAGTTTAATTTCCACGCAAATCAATACGCTTGCCGAAAATTTTTCTTATGAACATCTTGTTTTTGATTTTGGCGATTTGAATTTTATTAACAGTGAGGGTATTGGTTTTTTGATGACACTCCACTCTCACCTGGCAAACAGGAAGAAAAGCCTTGTTTTGGTAGCCGCCAAAGCGCATGTGAAAGATGTGCTCGGTGTCATTGGCATTTTAAATGTCCTGAAAGTATTTGAATCAATGGGGGAGTTTTTAAAAAATAATCCATAATTTTAGCTGTTGATATGTTATTTTTCAAACAGAGCTTTTTATGGAAGGTCCTGATGTATTTTTTGCTCCTGGGAGCAGTATCCGGAGGAATCGTTTATTATTTTTATGGAACCGGCCAGAAAGTTGTCAGCATTGAAATATTCGCCATTACACTCGGTATTTTGCTTGTTTTGATGATACTTATATATTTTTATGGGATTTTTCGTCCAATTCACGCTATTTTAGGTCAAATTAAAGCGCTTCTGACGGGGAGAAAATATCGTCGCATCTACACAAAACGCCTGGATGAAATCGGGATCCTCGCTCATTTTTTTAATGAAGTAACAAAAAATCTGGAAAAGGCTTCAACGCAAATCAGGGAAGGAAAACGCATGTTAAGTGAGCTTGAAGTCGCCGGACAGATCCAGAAAGATATTTTACCCGTGGAAAATCCTAAAATTCCAGGACTGGATATTGTCGCTAAAACACGATCGGCGGTTGAACTGGGAGGTGATAATTTTGATTTTATCACCGTGAAAGACAATAGTTATATTTATATTGGAGATGTAACCGGACACGGTGTGCCTGCGGCGCTGGTGATGATGATCGTTCACACTCTTATTCACACATTTGTTGAAATATACGACAATGCGTTTGATATTGTCATGAACACAAACCGCCGCTTAAAAACACGCATAAAATCAACGATGTTCATGACCATGCTGATGCTTAGATGGAACGCGGCGACGCAGAAAATGACATATGTGGGTTCGGGACATGAGCATGTCATGGTCTATCGGGTCGCCAAGGGAGAATGTGACATAAAGCCGACAGGCGGAATTGCGCTTGGAATGGTTCCGGACAACAGCAAACTGATTAAGGAAATTGACCTCCCTTTGGAAAAAGGGGACGTGATTGTTTTGTACAGCGACGGCGTGACGGAGGGACGTAATATGAGCGGAGAAATGTTCACACTGGAAAGGTTAAAAAAATCAGTGGAAAATTACGCGACACAATATGGCTCGGAAGGAATCGTGTTTCATGTCGCGCAGGATTACTCAAAATTTGTGCAGGACCATGTCCAGGATGACGATGTGACACTGATTGCCATTCGTTACGTTGGAATGGACACAAAAATAGAAGCGCCTTCGGCCAGCCCGATAAGCTGGACGGCGGCGGCGTGACCGGTTCCCTACGTCGTCGTTTCGCAAAATCGGGGTGGGCAGTTTACTTAACTGCTCCTTTTTGCTATAATGACAAGATAAAAAATCAATATCGTAACAAATATGAAATACGCACTCAAAACAAAAATCTTTCTGGTTTTTATATTAGCGATTGCCATGACGATGCCACAAGGATTTGCCATTGCTGCACCGCTTGATGCCGTTCAGGGTTTTGGCATGGACACCGTGGCTGGTTTTCGCACTACACTGCGAACATCGCAAACCTATCCTTACTCGGATGTAGTGTTTACCATGCAAAAACCAGACGGAAAAACGGTGTTCTTGCCATCAAGAAGTGATGCCAATGGTATCGCCAGGCTTGATCTTTCTGACTTTCACACACGCAAAGCTGGCAAGTATCAGTTGAGTGTTAAATTAGCAAATACGGAAAATGATAATAATTTAGCTGAAACAACAACTTTTTTTGTCCATCCTGATAAATTTTCAGCGGAAAAATCAAAAGTAATCATTGACAAAAATGTCGCTAAAGCAGACGGTCACGATAATGTTGTTTTAACTGTTTTTGCTTCGGATTCATATGGAAATCCGCTAAAAGATCAGGTTATACAGGCCGTATCCAGCCGCCCGGAAGACGGGGCAGTACTACAAAATCGGGCTTCGCTCACGGACATGGATGGGAAAATCACGTTTAAACTTACTTCCTCGTTAGCCGGCCTCTCCACCTATTCCGTAGTGAATATCACGGCTGGACAAATTTTACGGGAGCGCGTGAATGTGGCCTATCTTGATCGTCCAACTTTTTTAAGCGATGTCGGAGGCTACTCCAGCCAATGGGTTGAAATAGCCCGTGCGGCCACGGAAACAGGGGCGATACATCATTTTGATATTACCGGACTTCCGGATGGCATTCAGCCAAACCAGAGCGTCAATTTTACAGTTACCGCAAAAGATGGAAATAATCAGACGGTTCAAAATTACACTGGAAAAGTGCATTTTTCCGCTGAAGGAAGCAATGGCGCGTCAGTCACTTTGCCGGAGGATTATATGTTTAAAGCGGAAAATTTGGGGACCCACCAGTTCAGTCTTGGTCTAAGTTTTAGAACATCCGGAAAATATAAAATTGCCGTCACTGATCTTACAAATGTCCTGATAAAAGGAACAAAAGACGTGACGGCAGGCAACATAAAAACCGCTTCCGGCTCTTCAACTTCGGAAACAGACACATCTTCCGCTCAAAAACCAACGATTGAAAGCCCCGTTGCTGGAACATACAGCCAAAAAGCACAGACTGTCAGCGGAAAAGCGCCTGCCGGCATGACGGTAAAAGTTTTTGACAACCAGGTTGAAGCCGGCAGCGTTCCTGTTGATACGGATGGAAAATTCAGCTTTCAAATCCCCTCTCTGATCGACGGGGAACATAACGTGTATGTCGTGACGGTTGATTCCGCGCAAACAGTTAAAGGCACTTCTTCAACTGTTAAATTTTCCATTGATACTGTTCCGCCAAACATTGACCAGATAGAATTGGATCCGAAAGATACTGTAAAACCTTCACAGGTAATAAAAGTAAAAGTGTATACTGAAGAAAAACTTTCGCAGGCCGCCCTTGTTTTCAATTCAGATATTTCCCAGCTTACGGCAAGTATTGATCAGCCGGGCATTTATATTGGCTCACTTGTGGCCCCAGGTGCTCCAGGCGTTTATCCTATTGACGTGATTTTGGTGGATCAGTTGGGCAATGAGGGCTCTTATAAGGCAAAGGCGCAAATAACTGTCGGTGACGAAACAGGCGCTTCTTTGAGTCTTGATGTCAATGGAACTCAGCAGTCACGGTCAAAACTGTCCGGCGCGAACACTCCTCCATCAAAGGTTACAAATGTAATTGCCTATCCTTCCGATAAACGCGCGACGCTTGTATGGGATGCCGCCACTGATAACACATTTATAAAGCATTATCGTGTTTACTATGGGCTGGACGCGAACGCGCCAGATCGTCATATGGACACAAAAGACGCCAGCACGACATGGTACATTCCAAATCTAGACAATGGAAAGACCTATTATTTTGCCGTAACAGCTTTTGATACTGAGGAACTGGAAAGCGCCGTAAAAAGCGATTTTGTCACAGGTTCACCTTTTGCGTCTGCAACTGGCAGTTATTTACGTCCAGAACTGGCTTTTGGGAGCGGTGGCGACAATCTCCGCGGAGCTGCGTTAAGCCAGGCTATTCCCCCACGCACGGCGGAAAGCGGTCCTGAAGCGCTGTGGCTAATAGGAGGCAGCGGTTTTATAGCTGAAGTTTTGAGACGATTGCGTAGAAAACATAATTCGTAACCCGTAAAAGGAACTTCCAATTTTAAAATTCGCCATTGTATTGTTACAATGAGCCTGTTTTTAGTATACTTCAATTATTATGGAATCAGTTGTTATCTTTGTTAAAATATTTTTTGAGTTATTGGGATTTGCCATTATTGTGCGGGTTGTTTTATCCTGGATTGGCGGCCATACTCAAAACCGGTTTACCGTTTTTATTCACGAAATAACAGAGCCGGTTCTAAAGTTTATCAAAAAGCTTTTACCGCCAATGGGGATGATGGATCTTTCTCCGCTCGTGGCTTTGATTGGCCTTGATCTCATCAAAAGTGTAATTCTGTATCTGCTTGGAAAATGAAGGTATACAACACTCTTTCAGGTAAAAAAGAGGAATTTAAGGCTTTAATTTCTTCCAGGATCGGTCTTTATACCTGCGGTCCGACTGTTTATTTTTATGCCCATATTGGCAATCTTCGCACATATCTTTTTGAGGATTTGCTGCGGAGAACCTTTGAATATGATGGCTATGAGGTTAAGCATATTATGAACATTACCGATGTTGGCCATTTGAGCAGCAATGAAGATTATGGTGAGGATAAAATGGAAGCGAGCGCGAGAAAAAGCCAAAAGACAGCATGGGAAATAGCCGATTTTTATACTCAAGCTTTTGTCCGGGATTTAAAACGGTTAAATATTCTGATGCCAGATGTTATGCCGAAAGCAACGGATCATATACAGGAGCAAATTGAACTGATAAAAATTCTGGAAAAGAAGGGATATACCTATACAATTTCAGATGGTATTTATTTTGATGTTGAGCGGTTTTCCGCGTATGGGAAACTTTCTAAACAAAAATTGGATGAAAAAGCCGCCGGAGCCCGCGTTGAAGTAAATCCTGAAAAGCGTCATCCCGCCGATTTTGCGCTCTGGAAATTTTCCGCTCCGGACGTAAAGCGCCAAATGGAGTGGTCAAGCCCCTGGGTAGATCGGGGTTTCCCCGGCTGGCATATTGAATGCAGCGCCATGGCCACTAAATATTTGGGGCAACCATTTGATATTCACTGCGGGGGTATTGATCATGTTCCGGTACATCATGAAAACGAAATTGCCCAAAGCGAGGCGGCTTTTGGCAAGCCATTAGCCAATTATTGGTTGCACTCTGAATTTATGCTGGTGGACTCAAAAAGAATGGGGAAATCTGAGGGAAATGCCTTTATGGTTGATGATCTGATAAAAAAAGGTATTGAACCTTTGGCTTTTCGTTATTTATGCCTCAATACCCATTATAGAATTCAACTTAATTTTACCTGGGAAGCCCTTGCTGGAGCGGAGAAAGCTTTACATCGCTTAAGAGAGCATATTCGCATTTATAAAAACGAAAGCGCCGGCAGTCAGGGAAAGCCTATTTCAAATTTCCATGATGAGTTTACGGAATTTTTAAATGATGATTTTAATATCCCTGGAGCTTTGGGCGTTTTGTGGCAACTTATTCATTCAAAATTGCCTGCCGCGGATAAATTGGCTACTATTTTGGATTTTGACAAGGTTTTCGGATTGGAATTGGATAAAGCCGTTACTCCTGAGAAAATTGAAGTTTCTGATGAAATTATGAATCTTATCCAAAAACGTGAAAAAGCCCGTAAAGTCAAAGACTGGGCCGCTTCTGACCGCATTAGAAACGAACTTTTAGAAAAAGGAATTCAGCTTGAAGACACACCTGAAAAAACATTATGGAAGAAAGTTTACTAATTTTTTCGCCATAACACCGACATTGCCGGCGCCCATTGTTATTATCACGTCAAAATCTTTTTGCCTTTTTTGAACGTGCTGAAATGTTTTTTCCAGACCGCCACCATAACGTACGCAAGGATGATGTTTTGAAATCTCTTTTACAAGAATTGGAGGGCTTATTTTAGCCACATCCGCTGCCGTATCACGCACCTTGAAAATATTTGGAATAATCACTTCATCGGCCCCTTGAAAAGCTCTAGCAAAGCCGTCAAGTAGTTTATATGTGCGGCTGTACTGGTGCGGCTGAAAAATACAGAGAATTTTTGCTTTTTTGCCAAATTTTTCGCGGCAAGCCCGAAGAGTAGCTATAATTTCCGTTGGATGGTGACCATAATCATCAATTATTGTTGTTTTTCCTATCTTTCCAATTTTTTCAAAGCGTTGGCCGGCACCTTCATAACTATTCAGTGCCTTAATTGTCTGTCGCATTGGAAGTTTTAGCGCATCGGCAAGAGCAATAACCGCTGTCGCATTCAGACGATTATGTTCACCGGGAATCTTCAAATTAAGCTCTCCAATAAGGTGTTTTTTAAAGTAAATTTTATTTTTTAAAAGGTGGTAATCGGCTTTTTTAGATGTTCCAAACCATATGATCCGCGCATTTGTAGGGAACAAAAATTTTTGTTCCCTACAAATGCGCGGATCATCCATATATGCAACAATCAAACCATCTTCAGGCACTTTTTCTACAAATTCTCTGAACGCTTTTTCATAATCTTTTTCTCCTTTAAAATAATCCAAATGGTCGGCTTCTATATTTGTTATAATTAGAAATTTTGGCTTATAGTTAAGGAATCCACGTTTATATTCGCAGGCTTCAAGAATAAACCAGGGACTTTTTCCACTCCTGGAATTTTGATTATGCAGAGCCTTCACGGTGGCTCCCACCAAAACCGTCGGATCTTTTTTTGTTTTGATGAAAACGGTCGCGGCCATAGCCGTTGTCGTCGTTTTCCCATGAGTGCCGCAAATACAAATTGTTTTTTTTTCATGAGTTAAAAGGCCGACAGCCTGGGGATAACTCAAAAGAGGAATGTGTCTTTTTTTCGCTTCCAAAAGCTCAATATTTGCATCCGAAATCGCCGGTGAATAAATGACGGCATCAATATTAGGCGCAACATGATGAAGCGAATGGCCAATGTAAATTTTAATTTTTTCTTTTTGAAGAGCAATAGTTGTTTTTGTTTTTTCCTGATCTGAACCGGAAACTTTTATTCCTGAATTTTGAAAAATCCGTGCCAGTCCGCTCATTCCTGTACCTCCAATTCCAATAAAATGAACATTCATACCTGCTTTGATATTGAATAATTTTGAGTTTTGAATTTCAGCCATTGAATATTGTTTGGAATTTGGTGCTTGAGATTTAATCATTTCAATTTGTTCTAGAAAGCTAAAGATAGTATATTTTCCACTGTTTTTAATATTGATCATGGCCTTCCGTTTCAATCATACTTCAAATTTCACCAAAATGGTTATTATTGTGGAGTTTCTGGTTGTGTCATATTTACTCTATACTCTCACGGTTTCCGTGTATAAAAGTTATCAGATTGACCGTCACATTGCCAATTTTAAAAAAGAAAACGATGAAATTGCCGAACAGAATAAGCAAAAAGAATCTGACTACAGTTATTTCAGTTCGGATGCATATATTGAAAAAATCGCAAAACAAAATCTGGGATTGGTTAATGCAGGTGAAGAAGTTATTGTTATTCCCAACAATCCGGACGGAAGTACCGGTCTAATTGGCGGAAATAAAAACGTTGAAGACGATAAAGTGCGAATTCGTACTCTCACAAGTTTGCAAAGGTGGTGGAAGTTTTTCTTTGACATAAGCCAACAAAGGCCGTAAAGTGGCATATGTAAAAATCAAACTTTCCGCGGGGTAGAGCAGAGGCAGCTCGTCGGGCTCATAACCCGGAGGTCGGTGGTTCGAATCCATCCCCCGCAACCAAATTTCCCCAGTATGTTATGGTAAAATCAATCAGAGAGGAACCTAAAAGACAATATAAAAATTTACTACTTGATTTACTTGATTCAACAGATTGGGAAAAATTGTAGTTGTTGACTTTAGAATTCTTAACTTTAGCAGTATTTATATCTTTTTTTATAGGTTTAAATTTTGCTTTTGCGGCTTTAATACTTCCATTTTTCATTTATGGCTTTGGTAAAATCCTTGGATATAGAGAAAATAAAAAAGGGTTATATGTCTAAAACTAATAAATAGTGAAACTTATTATTACAGATTCAATCAATAAATCTGACTATCATATGATTCATAGCAATTTATCCAAAAGTCCAGGCATAAAGATCAATACCGGGTTGATCAAAAATAATTTCAATAATGTGATTGCTATATTGATTGCCAAAGTCAGTCAGGCGATAAAGTCTTTCACCGTCAATTGTTAACACGCCGGCCTTGACATCATCACCGGCTCCATTTATTAAAGGCTTGCCATCAACCATAATTGTTGCTGTTCCCTTTCCGCCAATAACCAGATTTGCCGTAGAGGCATAAAAATTTAATTTGAAATACGCGCCATTTTTGCTGGTCGTAATTTTTTCCGGTATTTTTTCATCCCATAAAGCATTGATTGACCACTGCCCACCCTGCAAATCAGTTTCTAAAGAAACCATATTGTTTCTTCTAAAAGTTCCCAGATAGGTTTCACGCGTGAGCCGTACTTGACCTGCTTTTTCCGTGACCACTTTATCAGCAACGATATCAGCGTCTTTCATGTTTAATAAAGTTTGAATGACTTTTTCGGTCGCATCATAATCGCCTTCACCAAAATGGTAATATCGCAGATTGCCATCCTGATCAATAATATACTTGGCAGGCCAATAATGATTGTTATAGGCATCCCAGGTGGCATGCTCATTATCCTGAACAATCGCATACTGAAGGCCTCTATCCATGGCGGCCTGTTTAACATTCTCAAGTTTTTTTTCAAATTGAAATTCCGGATCATGAATACCAATTATTACCAGACCGTCTTTAAAGTATTGTTCATGCCACTTTTCAATATACGGCAAAGTGCGAATACAATTTATGCAAGAATATGTCCAAAAATCCAGAAGGACCACTTTGCCTCTCAATTGCTTTAATGTTAACGGTTGATAGTTAATCCAATTTTGCAAACCAACCAGTTCCGGAGCCGCGCCAAAATCGCCAAAAACACCCGCATTCTCTTCGGTCCAATCCAATTTTTTATTGAAGAAATTATCTGACGGATTCTGCATAGTAATTGATTGGTTATTATTTTTATCTTTGATGTGATTGAAATTTACTTTCTTTAATAAATCCTGTTCAAATATAGTAGATCCAAAACCTTTATCAATCAAATATCCCTCGGCCTGCTTATCCAGACCAAATAAAATTGCAGTTCCCACGATAACCAGTAGGATTCCGAGAAGTCTTTTGAACCATCCGCGCGGATTGGCGGCAAATTTTAATTTACCCGTTAGTGCGCGTCCCAATATTGCGATTAAAAACAAAATAATTGCCAATCCCAAAGCGTAAACCAAAAGATAAATTAATCCCTGGCCAAAACTCACGGGCAAAACGGTGGCTAAAATTACAAAATAGGTAGGAGAACAACTGGAAAAAACAGGTCCCAGCGCCGCTCCCAAAAATACCGCTCCCCATATTGAACGGTTTTGTTGAGCTTTTACCATCAGGCTTTCGGAACCCTGGGATAAATGCAATTTAACACTAAGCCAATCCCAGGCTGATGGAAAAACCATGGTCATTCCAAACAATAAAATGATTCCGCCCGAAATGTATTTCCAAAAATTTTGCGGAACATCAATAAATAAGGTGAAAACCTTCAGCAGTAAAGTAAAAACCACAATACTTACAGCTAAAGACGCTACAATAATTAAAGGCCGCCATTTATTTTTATCTATCAAAGACCCTCCAACTATCACCGGCAATAAAGGCAAAACACATGGCGCGATCGCCGTTAACAATCCTGCGATAAAGGAAGTTATGAGTAAAGTAAAATTCATGGTTCTTGTTTTAGTACACCTCTTTCAAATAACACTTTTCACAGTAAAATTTTTCTGGCCCGTCTGGAGCAAAAGGCGTTTGGACTTTTTTGTCACATTTTTTACAGTTGCGATTATAAAGTCTGCGCGGCGGACGCTGCGCCATCCGCTCCAGATAGCGCTGATCCGGATGGCGTCTTGGAACCGGCAAACCCATTTTGCGATAAAATTCAAGTTCCCGGCGAATAATTTTGAAAGGCCGGCCGGTGATTTCACACAAAATGGCAACATCCAAAATATTGTCTTTAGTTTGATCAATAGTGGCAGGCACTTCAGAAGCATTTATGTGTTTTTTTACTTCTGGGATTGGTGCTTCGTAATCAGACCAGCGGATATTTTTTGCTTTTGCCTGCTGTTTGGTAAGCGGATAGTATTCCTGCGCCCGTGACTGATTATAACCAAATGGCGCAAACTGGATAGGAAAAAATTCGCCAAATTCGCCTCTTTCTTTCATATATTCAATGATTCTTGGAACCAGTTTTTGATATTCCTCTTTCGTATATTGTTTGTTTAAAATGCAATATTCGTTGTGTTTAAGGCCAACGCATCCAAACAGATTTTTGCTGTTATGGCAGCAATCGCAATACTGCAGACCCGAATTATCATAACAGAAATGACAAAATTTTAGATCATAACCATTGCTGATGGCATGACATTCGTACATAAGTTCGCCGGGCAATCCGGCATGATAGAGGTCCATGCAATCTCTAAGCTCAATGGCATCGTATAAGTAGCGGGAATCTTCAACTTTGATGGAATCATAAGAATGAAAACAGTTTTTTGTCTCAAAAAGGAGATCTCCTGAAGAATTTTCCACCTGGACCCAATAGACGGCAGGATGAATTGCAATCTCTTCTTTTGTTTTTATATATTCATTACGTAATTCGTGAAGTTTTTGATGCGTGAGAGGAAAAATTTTCTTCATTTCTTTTTCGTATTCTTCTTTGCCGTACTGCTTATTGCGAATGCAATACTCTTTGTTGCGCAGATTCCAGCACATAAAAGAGTTTTTCACATTGGCGCAGTCGTAGCAAAACCATACATCGCTGCAATTCCGGATAAAATCGCAATATAGAGTTTTATAGCTCGACCACGCGTAATAAGTCTCATAACAAAGCTGGCATCCTTCCAATAAATATGAGCAGTCTACACAATCTACTGCATGATCCATTATCCAGTCGGAATAATAAATGTCTTCTGATCCAAAAACGACCGCGGACATATAACAGTTTTTATTTTTACCGGAATGATTGGTGTATTCGCTGTTTTGACTCTGTTTATTGACCAGAGCCACGCGCGGAACCTGCAGCTGGAGTTCCCGAAACTGCTCAAAAAATGGCTTCTTAAAATCAAAATCGCGGCCGTATTGAAGGGGATCCCATTGGTCTGACCACCAAATCTCCTGTTCGTAGACCTTAAAGGGAGCATCCGGAGCGTACATGGAAATAATATCTTTTCCTGTAAAATCGCACTTTCTTTTGTACATGTAGTGTTCATTCCGGAAGGCCAGGCGGCGCTGTTGACGGCAATCCGGACACAATTTTGGCGTTGGCGTCTGAAGTTTTTGATAAAAAACCATATCAGCATCGGTTATATTGAAATTCTGCTGGCAGTTTTGGCAAACTTTGGCTTCAATAACATGTTCCATGTGGAGTGTGCGACTATTTTATAAAATCTTGTGAAATTCAACGATAGTGTATAGAAAAACCTGCCATTTGGACAGTTTAATCAGGCTTTTTTGCTTTATCTGTGGCATAAAATCAATATTTGTGTATACTGTGTGCACGGTGAAAATTTTATATCTTTTAATATTAGGATGAACGCACAATTAAACTTTTCAGATCTTGGTGTTGATGCAAAAATTCTTGATTCACTAAAACGTTTTGGCATTCATACTCCAACCCCGATCCAATATAAAGCAATTCCTATCGGATTGGATGGTAAGGATATTATCGGCATAGCCCAGACCGGAACCGGTAAAACGCTCGCCTTTGCCATTCCAATTCTTCAACTTTTGCCAAAAATAAAAGGTAAAGCATTGGTTACTCTCCCCACGCGTGAGCTCGCACTCCAAGTGGGAGAAGCCTTCAAAAAATTTAGCCACCTGTTTGGTTTAAAAATCGCCGTACTGATTGGCGGTGGAAGCATGGGACAACAGATGCGTGAACTAGCCTTAAATCCAAATATTATCATCGGTACGCCGGGGCGTATTATTGACCATCTGCAGCGCAAAACCATACGTCTTGAAGGGGTAAAAATATTAGTGCTTGATGAAGCGGACAGAATGCTGGATATGGGTTTTGCTCCTCAAATTAAACTAATCCTCCATGCGGTCCCAAAAGCCCGCCAGACGATGCTGTTTTCCGCCACAATGCCGGATAATATTGTAAAGATAGCCACCATGCATATGAAGCTGCCGGTTCGTGTAGAAATTGCGCGGTCGGGAACTGCAGCGGAAAAGGTTGAACAGGAAGTATTTATCATCAGGGCGAATCAAAAAATGCGTTTGCTTGAGGCTCTTCTCACTCAATATAAAGGGAGTATTCTTGTATTTTCGCGAACGAAACACGGAGCAAAAAAAATCTGCGGCGTGGTGCGGCACATGGGTTTTCTTGCGGCGGAAATACACTCCAATAGATCGCTTGCGCAAAGGCGTGAAGCCCTATATGGCTTTCAAACCGGAAAATATCGCGTGCTCGTAGCGACTGATATTGCAGCGCGCGGAATTGATGTTCACAACATTGAATTGGTTATCAATTATGATATTCCCGAATTCGCGGAAGACTACGTCCATAGAATCGGACGTACTGGAAGGGCGGGGCTCGCTGGTCGCGCTATCACTTTTGCGACTCCGGACCAAAGTCATAAAATTAGGCATATTGAACGATTGATCCGCATCGCGCTGCGTATTTCAAAGCTTCCTATACTGCCTCCAGACCGGCCGGCGCCGGCGCAACCTGCTGGCGTTTTTAAACCCCGTCCACGGGCTCTATCACGCCCTTCATATTCAAACAGAAGGAGATTTTGATACCTTTTGACGGGGAAAAATGTTTTTTGTTAGTAGATCACGCGTTTTTTTGTTTTAAAAAAACTTAACAAAGAATTTAGAGAGTGTTCATAAAACAGTGATAATGTACGTAGTGTCGTACGGCTTAAAGGCTTGGTAGTAGGTTTGAGATTGAAGGTTGTCTTCTAATGTTATTTTTTATACAGGCTTCGGAGCAGCCCCATATTGGTTGTTGGAGCTATGCGAATGGTAGGAATTTCATATTTTTTATCCAAAGAAAAATATTGTCCCCATTTCGTGGTGCGGGCAAATAGATAATTATCACTGGCTATTTTTATAGCCCTATCGTCATATTTTCCCGCAGGATAACAAAGTGTTATGACCGGCTTTCCAATTTTTTCTTCAATGGTTTTTTTTGAAGTGGCAAGTTCGTAAATGATTCGTTTATCAGACAAAGTTGTTAAATCAAGATGGGAAACCGTATGCGAAGCAATTTCCTGTCCATTTTCGGCCATTTCTTTCAGTTGCTCCCATGTGGCATAATTCGCGTCAAGGCCTGGTTTTTTTGAAATGATAAAGAATACTCCTTTCATGTTATATTTTTTTAGCATTTGAAAAGCATTTTTATAATGATCCAAATACCCATCATCAAAAGTGAGTATGACTGATTTTTGAGGCAATTGTTTTTTGCCTTCAATGGCATCCTTTAAGTCCCAAAAAGTAAGCGTTTCAACATGATGTTCTTTAAAAAATATGAGGAATTGCTCAAGTTTTTCAGGCGGAAAAGATAATCTGTATCTCATTTGATCAGCACTCTTTGAAGAAATCTCTTCTATATAATGAAACATCAAAATAGGCAGATATTTTCTGAATTCAGTTTTATTTTCTACAATTTGCGCGCTTTTTTCTTGAATTTTCAAAACATTCGTTTTTAATTCAAAATTTCGCGATGGACTGGCGCCGCATCCTGATAGAATAAAAACAATGATTATCAATAAAATATATTTTTTCATATGCGTGCTGGCATGATATGATGAGATTTGCATCATTAATCAAGGCTGGGTAGCTCAGTTGGTTAGAGCGTGGGACTCATAAGCCCAAGGTCGGCAGTTCGATTCTGCCCCCAGCCACCAATCAAAATACTACATGGAATTTCATTTTTTTTCAAAACAGGAGGAGTCATATTATCTCCGTTTGCGGGCATGGAAGGACCGTTTGCTTCAGCCAATATGCAGATACTTGAGCCAGCGCCATGTCCTGCCGGATGCCCTGAGCTATGCCAGTTTGGCAATGGTGGTGCCATTTTTATATTTTTTCCGTTTTAATCCCTGGTTGGCGTTGATTTTTTTAGTACTCAATATTTTTTTTGATCTTTTGGATGGGGCTTTAGCACGCTTCACGCATAAAGAAACAGCGCGCGGACAATTTTTAGATCATATTGTCGCGGACTATGTTAGCTTTTTTATTATTTTCCTAAGTTTTATATACTACGGCCTGGTGAACCCCTTTTGGGGAGCAGTATACGTATTAAATTATGCTGTCATGCTTTCCCTGATTTTTTATTGCAATTATGCACGTATAAAATTATTTCCCATTGAGCGTTCAAAATACATTGTTTATCTTGCATTTTTTCTCTGGTTATTCATGGCAAACAATATTCTGGATATTACCGTGGTGTTTTTTAGCATTTATATGATTGTGACAAACGCAATCCTTTTGAATCGCATACGATGTTCCTTATAATAATTCAGGGGCTTTTTTTATTGTTACCGGCGTATGCGGCAAATGCCGCGCCGATTTTGCTGGCCAGATTTCAAGTATTTGAAAAATGGAATAGACCTGTAGATTTTGGCTTCCGACTTATGGGAGAGCCAATTTTTGGCAATACAAAAACATGGCGTGGCATCATTGGTGGAATATTTGCAGCCTGTATTGCTGTTTTCGCGCAGTATTTACTCCGCAGATTTGCGCCGTCCATGGCTCCCCTTTTCCTTTTTTCGTATCAAATGCCGGATGTGCTTTTTTATGGCTTTTTACAGGGATTTGGAGAAGGTTTTGGAGATGTA
>CAYHVY010000003.1:0-27589 GCA_964360095.1 uncultured Candidatus Peribacteria bacterium
CTTCGCGACAAGAAAATTTCATCCAAACTAGGCAAATGCCCATCCTTGCCACTAGAGGGTGGACGAATAACGTTTTCTGGCACTTGTTTTTGAATTCGCTCTACAAAACTTGTACGAACTGCTTCTACCATTCTGCCTAAAGAAGCTATACGTTGATCATCTGACGGCAATCCCGCCAGATACGGGTAGCTTACCGGTGTCCTTCTTGTCATTGTAGCCTTAATCCCATTATCGCCCCAAAAAGCTTGCTGAAAGCCCACCCTTAATCTATCCTCAACTGGACGATTATCATCTATACGAAATGTAGCTTTTAAAGCATCTGAAGCCTCTTTTACTTCCAGGCATGCCTTTTCTAATTCTTGCATTTTTAATCTTGTGTTAAAATATTTTCATGTTTACAGATACCCATTCACACATCCACTTTAGAGAATTTCCTGATCGGGAAGCTGTTTTACAGCGGGCAATCGCGGGCAATGTCACAAGACAAATTCTCGTTGGCTGTACAGTTGCCGATTCTTTGGACGCGCTACACTTTGTCAGAAAACATCCAGATTGTCAACTGTTTTCCACGTTGGGCGTACATCCGGATAACGCGGACGAATTTACGGAAGACGTACGCGGTCGCTTTGAAAAATTGGCAAAAAATGAAAAAAAAATTGTTGCTCTTGGAGAGATCGGCTTGGATTATTTTCGCAATCTTAAGCCGCATTCGTTGCAACAAAGTGCATTTCGCGCGCAACTTGCGTTGGCGCTTGAGCTTGATCTACCGGTAATTGTCCATATTCGCGACGCTTGGGAAGATGCCTATAAAATTCTGGACGATGCCGGTAATCGTCGCGTCATTTTACACTGTTTTACGGGTCATATGGAACAAGCGCAGTACGCGCTTGGAAAAGGATATTATCTTTCTTTTTCAGGCGTTTTGACCTATCCAAAAAACGAATATCTGCGTGCAATTAGCGCATTGGCTCCGGAAACTCAAATTTTACTTGAAACAGACTGCCCTTATTTGGCACCACAGACGTATCGGGGCCAACGCAATGAGCCGGCATATCTCGTGGAAACGGCCAAAGTGCTTGCACAGGCACGTGGCATCAGTCTGGAAGAAATCGCGAAATTAACGACTGCCAACGCCATGCGGGTTTTTTCTTTGCAATAAGTAATGGACTGTCCGCGATCGTCTCTTGCGATTTTTAATACACCTCATTCAAATAACAGGCCTCGCAGTACACCGTTTCCGGCTTATTCGGCGCATATGTGGTCTGAATCGGTGCCTGGCATTTAGCGCAGGCGCGAGACCAAAGTTTGCGCGGATTGCGCTGCCTCATTCTGGCGTAATGGCGGCATTTAAAACATTTTTTGGGAATTGGAATATTTTGCTGTTGATAAAATTTCAGTTCCTGGGAAATGATTTTAAAGTTTGACTGGCAATTTTCACATGCCAATATTTCTTTTGTAATACTGGCAGGCACATCTTTAATATCATCAGGAACGGCGCATGTTTGCGGAACTTTCTTTTTATCTTCATCAAGCCATTTGTAGCCTTTTTTAAGAGCCTCCTCCTTTGTAAGCGGCGCGTAGTCCATTGCCAGAGTCTCGTTATAACCATGGGGCATCATGAAAGCCGGGAAAAACTCACCAAATTCACCATTTTTTTTCATATGTTCAATAATCTTCGGAACTATTTTTTCATATTCTTCTTTTGAATATTGTTTGTTTAGTATGCAGTATTTTTTCCGCTTTAAACCAACGCATCCGAAAAGGTCACTGCTCCAATGGCACCGGTAACAATAAGTTATATTTGAACATTGGTCCAAAATCCCCATGCTGAAGCTGATTCTGTTTATATTGTAGCCACAGCTGGAACTTTCGTATATCAGCTCGGCGAAATCCCCGCATTCGTTGAAATCCATTGAATCTTTTATCTGCGAGCCCCATGACTGATAGATATACCTGCAGTCCCACGCCTCGTTGCAATCAAATGATTCAAAAACATTTTTGCAGTTTGCAAGATAATCACCGGAAACATTCTCATTTTGAATTCCATGCATGTATTTTTTGACATGCTGCTCTTTAAGTTTTTGAAATTCCTGTTTGAATTTTTCCACATTTTGCCGTGATGAAAGCTGCGCCATCAGTTTTTCGTATTCTTCTTTTGTGCTCTGTTTATTGTATATAAAGTATTCTTTATGCTGAAGATTGAAGCACATAAAACATTTTTTGCAGTCATTGCAGTTATCCAAAAACGCGCTGTCAGAAGAGCTGGAACTGTTTTGCACATATCGGCAGTTGTAGCAGGTTTTACAGTCAATATTCTCATAACAAAGCTCTGATTCGCGCAGACGGTATGAATCCAGACAGTTGGTGGTGTGATTGATGCTGTAGCTGTAATATGAATCGCGGCAATAATCGGAGTCAAAAATCAAATAACAGTTTTTATTTTTACCGGCTGCATTAGTATAATCGCAGTTTTCGTCATAGAGATAACCTGTAAAAAGATTATATCTGGGAACAATAAGAGAAAGTTCGTGCAGCTGCTCAAAAAAAGGCCTTGAAAAATCAAAATCGCGGCCATATGAAAGCGCGTCCCATTTGTCGCTCCACCAGTATTCCTGATCATAAATTACATATGGCCAGGCGGGATGATAATTTGAAAGGATTTCTTTTCCAGTAGCGTCGCATTTTCTTTTATATAGATTAATTTCATTTACAGGAAAAAGCCTCCGAATTTGCCTGCAATTCGGGCAAAGCGTCGGGGGCGGAATAAGATATTTTTTACCGGCAAAAACTGGCGAAATTTTGTCGTAAAAATTCAGATCGTCGTCTGTAATTTCAAATTGCGTTTGGCATTGGAGGCAGAGCTTTTGCATGGCTTAATCAGCATGATTAAAAATCTTTTTTGTCACTTTTAATAAATTTTTCAATTCAGTCTCGGTAAAATCCGAACCACCTTCATAGAGATCAATATTTCTTTTTCTTCTTACGAATTGAATATAATTTATTTCATCTTTTAATTTTGTGATTTCGGCAATTTTTTGCAGGATTTTATAATGATGACCGGTATTGCTTCTTACTTTATAATTATGTTTGGCAATCATGGCTATACCAAGCTTAATAATGGCTTCATAGCAAATACGATATGCAATTTCTGAATTGTTTAAATTTTCAGCCATTTTCAAATCTTTGTGCGCATTTTCAAAGAACTTTTTGATTTGTTCTTTTGTATAAGTAAATTTTTGAAATGAATCCTCTTCAAATTTGATCATATCAATTTTATATATTTGTTGCTAAAAATTTTATTTAACAAAGGATCATTCATGCGTTTTCTTTTTATTAACTCAGATGAAGTTAATTCAACGATATTAATACTGCGAAATAGCACTTTTTCCAATCGAGTTATAATTTTGGATAATGATAATGGATTATGCGATCCGATAATCAAAAGATCAATATCGCTCCATTGATCAAGTTTTCCTTTAGCATAAGACCCAAATATAAAAGCTTCCCTTATATTTTTAACTTTTTTTAGCGAAATTTTCATTTGACTCTCTATACCAAATGTTTTGTTAATAATACTTTTATATTCCCCGAACAGTGGAAATTGTTTATTTAAAAAATAATATTTTTGTTTACCCTGCCATTCGCTTAAAAAAACACCCTGTTTTTCAAGCCGTTTAAGTTTTTTATCCAAATTGGCAGGATTCAAATCAAGCAACCTTGCAATTTCGCTCAAATACAGTTTTTTATGTTCATTTACAAAGAAAAATGAAAGCAGCTTAATCTCCAGCTTTGAACCTGTATTTATCACTATATTATAGTTAATATTTACTATAATTATAGTAAACTATTACTATAATATTGTAAAGCAAAAGCAAAGCCTAATACACCTCCTTCAAATAACAGGCTTCACAGTACACCTTTTCCGGCTTATTCGGAGCCAATGCGGTAATTTCAAATGATGTTTGGCACTGGCGACAGGATTTTTGCATTGATAATAGAGTTGGAAAAAATAAATTCTGGTTTGAAGCGCATCATTGGCTAAAAATAATTTTTCACTACAAACTCAAACTGCTGTAAAAAGAGTTTTTTAAAATAGGAAATATTATTTTGTTCATAAAAAATCAAAACCGCTTTCTTATATTCAATTTCATTGATACTTCTGTATGATAAAGGGCAGCAATCGTTTGCCAAAAGAACCGCATTTCCCGCTAAACGGCTCGTTCGCTTATTGCCATCAACAAAAGGTTGAATATAGGCAATGAGAAGCATAAGAATAAATGCCTTCTCAAAAGGATTTTTTTGCTTATTAACCAGGGAGCATGTTCTTTTGAGCGCCTCTACTATCTGAAATTCATTATCAAGAGGCTTAAATCTTGTACCTGTAATTCTTACCAATGTTTTTCTAACATTCTTTGAAATACCAAGTCCGTTTGTCAGCAATGAGTGAATTTCTTCAAGTTTTCTTAGGGATATCACTCTGAATGTCCTATTATTGTTGCGAATATAATCCAGGGTTTTTTTATGATTCATAATCATTATGGCCTCTTCTTCTGTATGTCCTTTTGCCTTCCTGTTTTCTTTTATAAGCTGTTCCGTTTCCAGCAGAGAATATGTATTACCCTCAATCCTTGATGATTTCCAGCTCAGTTCTATGGTTAGTCTTTCAAATTCTTTTTTGATTACATCTTTCGGCAGCTTTCTTATTTTTTTGATATAGCCGTTGTTCAATTTTTGCAAAAATATTTTCTCATCACTTGAAAATATGAATTTCAGTTCTAAAAACACATGAAAATTGAAACGTTCCCGTATGACCCGTTCATCAATTTCTTTTTCAAAATATGCATCCACATCTATAGGTCGCACAAGAGAATATCCGGATGACAATTCATATTTCACTGCCCGTCCGGCCCCTTTTGAAGCAAGTAAGTCAAAATCAACCAATTTTTTCAGGTCCCTTTTTACAGTGATTTCAGCAACGATGCCGGTTTCCTTTTGGATAGCGGAAAAGATTTCCGAGACGGCTGCACTCCGCCTTTGATTGATAAAATGCAATATATAATCCTGTCTTTTGTTGAGTGTACAAGTATTGTTCATAATCAAATCATATCATTTTATTGCCTTAATCGTATCATAATTGATATGAAAACAACAGATAAACGTCAACCCAGTCAGATAATTTAAATTGTAATACAACTCTTTCAAATAACAGGTTTCAGTGTATTTATACATTAACAGCTTCCAGTCCGCGTTTAAAGTAAACTGCCATTTGTGCGACTTTATCCGGATTCGGCTCTGGATGCCTACTGTCAAAAGTACTATAGGTGGCAGTAACTTCTCCCTTACAAAGTTGATCCTTGGTAACGTCAATTAGGGCAACCCGACCAGGAAATTCTTGCATATAGCCAAAATCAGGATAGCTTTCACCTGTAGCATAAGGTTCATTAACGGCCCACGGAATACGGTCTGAAGTAAATGCGCCTTGCATTGCTTTATACATTGCCGTGGCAGAAAGATCGGGGCCATTTTTTTCGCCAGTAATAAAATCTTGTTTCCTCCGTGTTTTTTCACTCCTGGGCAAGCCTTGGGCACCTACGTATTCTTCAAGTGTTCTATGGGAAAGCGCCGGCCTGAGATTCTCCGGAATACTGCATGGATCCATACTGTGCAAACAAACCAATTTAACATTTTTCCGCGCACCAACAATATTGTGCAGAATAATGTCTGTAGCAAGCAAAATTTCCCTATGCATACAACGTAAAATCGGTACAAGTATTTTTTCCTGTTCAGGAAGCCAGATATCCGGTATTTCTCCATTATCAGCGTTTCTATTGGCATTACAAATACCCCTATTAGTCTGGACGCTTATACTGATTCCGCCAGGACAGGTTCTTAATATTTCTTCCCGCAGTTCATCTACGCCGGCATCTCTTTCCGAACATAAATAACCATTTAATAAAGTTTTGTCTAAACCCGACAATGCACGTCTTACATCCTCGTGCAACACCTTTAACCCCAAAGGATCATTTTCAGCATCATGCGGACTTAAAAGCACATACTGAACATCTTGCAAAGCGGCTGATTTTGGTGGTTGAGAGCCCCATGAGCTGTCCATGGCTAAAGTGCCACATTCTACCGCTTTCAAGTGGTCAAATTGTTTAAGCATAAATTCATTAATAAAAAGCACTCCAAACTATACATGTATTTTTGCAATTGTCAAATTTTCAGGATAAAATTGAATTTTCAATAAATTTCCCTTGTGTAGCACTCATCGCAATAAATTGTTTCAGGTTTATCTTTTGAAAATGTGCTTTTAACGGATTTTTTGCACTTGGCGCATTGCCGCTCCCAAAGTTTGCGTGGATTGCGGAGCGACATTCGTTCACTATGCCTGCAATCCGGGCATTTGCGGGGGATGGGCATTGGCATGGCGCGCAACCGGCGAAGTTCCTGGGGAATAATTTTATAATTTTTTCCACACGCTTCACAGGCTAAAACCATTTTGAGAATATCATCTTTCACGTCGCGGATGTTGTCCGGCAAAACGTAACTCTGCGGCTGATATTCCCTCCGCGCGCTTTTTCCGGACACGAAGCAGGATAGAAAACGCCACGCGCTTGACAATAAAGAGCTTCGCCAGAGCCGGCTCGTTCCCAAAAACATGCTTGATTTTACGCCAGAGATTAATTTTTTTGACAACAAAATCATGATCGCAGACTGGAAAGAAAAACTTGGAATTATCATTGAAAGTCGCGAAATTACCAAGGTCTTCAAACAGACATTTGAATTGGCGTGGGAGGCGGCGGAGAAATATCATAAAAAGATTGTCAAATCGCAAGCCGCCTTGCGGAAAAGGCGGATCAAACGATTCCTGGTCTAAAAAAACGCGCAACACAAACTTTAGGCCTATATGGAATTTTTAAAGAAAAGCGATTTTTCCTTATCCATAAGCCGTTTATTCATTATTTTTTTGTCTCCTCCTTTTACGACACTCATTAGAAGACAACCTTCAATCTCAAACCTACTACCAAGCCTTTTAATCGTACGACATTACGCACATTATCACTGTTTTATGAACGGCTTCTAAATTATTTATTAATTTTCTCGGAGGGAAAAATGTATGATTTTGGAAAAACGATCCTAAATTTTTATTGTATCTCAAAAATTTATTTGTTACACTAAACAAAGTGAGAAAGTTTATTAAAGATAATAACGTGACGGATTCGCATAAAACCTGTCAACAGCATATCTCTGGTTTGACCCGGATCAGTCTGGGTTTTATTCTGCTTTGGGCATTTTTTGACAAACTCCTCGGTCTTGGAATGAATACCGCTCTGGAAAAATCCTGGCTTGCGGGAACGTCGCCGACGCTGGGTTTTCTCAAATTAGCGACAAAAGGACCGTTGGCTGTTTTTTATCAAAATCTTGCCGGCAATGTTGTGGTAGACTGGCTTTTTATGATGGGATTGTTGTTGATTGGACTTGCCCTTATTTTGGGTGTAGGCATGAAAATCGCGACTTATAGCGGCAGCCTGTTGATGTTTCTGATGTGGTCAGCCTCTTTTCCGCCCAAAACCAACCCTTTGATTGACCAGCATATTATTTACATACTCGTTTTACTTGGTTTGAATGCCACAAAAGCAGGGGAACATTTGGGTTTTGGTAAGTGGTGGTCAAACACCGGCATTGTGAAAAAGTTTCCTATTTTGGAATAAATAAAGACTATTTTTGAAATAAATGAGCAACATTAAAAAACTCATCACGGAAAATATTTTATATCTTGCGTGGATACAGGCGCTTGTTGCCACCGTTGTCAGTTTGTATGCCAGTGAAGTTCTTAAGCTTCCCCCATGCGTGCTATGCTGGTATCAGCGTATTTTGATGTATCCACTGGCCATAATTTTACCCATCGGCATTTTCAACAGAGACAAAAAAATTCATAAGTATGTACTGCCGTTCAGTATTTTTGGCATGTTGATAGCCCTGTATCATGTCCTTTTGCAAATGGGCATCATACCAGACAGTTTAGCTCCATGTGTGTCTGGCGTTTCATGTACGACAAAATATGCTTTTTTCAATTCCGATTTTATTACCATTCCTCTTTTATCTCTGCTTGCCTTTGGGCTTATTACAGTCTGCATGCTTGTTTACAGGCAATTCAATAAGAAAAAATAACTTTTATAAATATGAATTCAGAAACAAAAAAACTTCTTGTTATTGGGATTGTCGCGCTTGTTTTGATTGGCGGCGCCGGTCTTCTTTTCGCGCTTTCACCAAAGGAAAATATTGTTGTTGAGAAAAAAATATTATATCGCGACAACAGTCATACAACGGCCGCCGGGCCTGTCGCAAGTAAAGTGGTGATGGTTGAGTTTGGCGATTATCAGTGTCCCGCATGCGCGTTCGCCCATCCAATAATAAAAAAAGTACTAAATGAGTACAGTGGAAAAGTAACCCTTGTGTATCGGCATTTTCCATTGATGCAGCACAGACATTCGCTTATAGCGGCGGAGGCGGCCGAAGCCGCGGGCTATGCGGGAAAATTTTGGGAGATGCACGACAGACTTTATGAAGACCAAAAAAGATGGAGTGCAAGCGACAGGCCGTTAGATATTTTTCTGGAATATGCCAAAGAATTTGGCTTAAATACCGAAAAATTTAAACAATCCGTGGAAAGCTCCGCCTTTAAGGATGTTATTGAAAATGATCAAAAAGATGGCACTAACGTAGGCATTTCAGGCACACCGACTTTGTTTATCAATGGGGAACAATACTCCGGTGAATTTAGCGATGCGGGGTTAAAGGCCAAAATAGATTTTTTTTTGAAAACCGGCAAATAAACAGTCAAACATTTTTACCAACTATTAAAACCATGCAGCTTGCCAGTAGTGCTTTTCAACATAATCAAACTATTCCCTCCAAATACACATGCGACGGAGCAAATGTAAATCCGCCCCTGCAAATTTCCAGAGCCAAGTCCGGTAGAGACGGGGCACAACCCGTATCTACGCTTGCATTAATTGTAGACGATCCGGACGCGCCGGGAGGGGACTTTGTGCATTGGATAATGTGGAATATTGATCCTGGGACTACCGCTATTCTTGAAAATACTCTTCCAGCAGCCGCCATTGAAGGACTCACGAATTTTGGCACAACCGGTTATGGCGGGCCGTGTCCGCCTTCAGGAACACATCGCTATCAATTTAAACTTTTTGCTTTAGATACGGCTCTTGCTTTAACTTCAAAAGCAAAAAAAGCCGATCTTTTAAAAGCCATGGAAGGGCATATTTTAGATCAAACCGTTCTTATTGGCTTATATAAACGTAAATCACCGTAGGAAACAGCTTCAAACCGTTCCCTACAGGCCAATCCATTTCCCTTTTTCATTGAAGGAAAACGCTGACGGGCATAATTTATTTAAAAAACAACCGCTGCAGTTTGGTTTAACCGCTTTGCATACTTTTCTACCATGCTCAATGAGTAAATAAGCGCTTACCCCCCAGCCTTTTTCTGGAATTATCTTCATCAGATCCTGCTCAATTTTTTCAGGACTGTTGTGGGTAGAAGCCCCAAGTCGCTGTGAAAGACGACGTACATGCGTGTCAACAGCGATGCCTTCAACGACACCGTAGGCATTATAAAGAATCACATTGGCGCTTTTGCGTGCTATGCCGGGCAATACCAGCATTTCCCGCATTGTTTTAGGTACTTGTCCCTTATATTTTTCAATCATCACGCGGCAGGCTCCCTGAATACTCTTGGCTTTATTGCGAAAAAACCCGGTGGAACGAATGTCTTTTTGCAGCTCTTCCGGCTTTGCGTTCACATAATCTTTTACCGTAGGATATTTTTTGAACAGCGCCGGCGTAACCATGTTTACGCGCACATCAGTACACTGAGCCGATAAAATTGTTGCCACCAGCATTTCCAGCGGACCGTTAAAATGAAGCACTGTTTTTGTCTGCTTATAGCGTTTTTTCATCAAATTCAGCATCGCCAAAAACTTTTTGACGTCCTTTTTTACCCTTATTGCGCCGATGTTTTTCATGATGTTATTATAGAAGGGCTAATGAAAAAGTCATCATCAAATATATGAAAAATATATGCAAAAAAATGCAGGCCCTTACAGCCAATAAGCGTGCAATGCTCTGGATTATTGCTATAGATTTAGCTTTAACGATTTCTTCAACTGTCGTTGACTGGCCATGGCTCATTCGTGTGCCGCCTTTGTTACGGCCATTTGCTCCGATATGTTCATTGTATCCGCTTCTTTTGACAATATGGTTTACTTTAACCTGGTTTCATAAAAAAATTCCAACATGGTTTACGGCATTTATTTTTATGGGGATCGTTAGTTACGGCATCATGGCGTGGATATATTTTCCCCTTTATATGAGCTGGAGCGGAATCAATTTTCATGACGTAGGCAGTATTTTCTGGGTAAGTCTTTATGCCATTCAGGCAATTATTCTGGCTCCGCATCTCAAAAAAATGCCCTTGTTGCATTATGCGCTTATTTTTGGCTATTTTTTCTTTAAGGATTATGCTGACCGCTATCTTGGGACATTTTTGGATATTTTGCTGGACAGTTATCCGGAAAATCTGAAATTTATATTCAGTGTGAGTATTGTGACGCTGCATTTAGCTGCCGCAAGCCTTGTTGTGTATCTCTCTCGGCATCCCCGCTTGATTCAATCAATTTCAACAAATTCCACCTATCATCCCCGGCAGACTCTTCCGGAACGGCACGTCGCACCTTAAATGGATCTCCTGTAATTTTATTCAAATATTTTGTCGGTAAAGTTTCCAACGGCAGGACTCCAAGCGGCAAATGATCAAGTGGATCAACATATTGTCCGCCTTTCAGAATCTCAAAATGCAAATGCGGACCAGTGGTAAGCAGCCCAGCTCCCTTTGTTCCAGGGGTCGCCCCGCTCAGGCCAATGACTTGGCCTTCGCTTATTTTTTCACCTTCAATCACCCTGATTTCGGGAACATGCCCATAGACGGTCATGAATCCGCCGGCATGCGCCAAAACAATGTAACTGTAGCCAAATCCGTTATCCTTTGCTTTATATACAACGGCATCCGCTGGCGCGCGAATCGGCGTACCGTGCGGGACACGTATATCAATCGCGTTGTGCGCTATTCCCATTGAGCGGCGGTATGCGTCGTCATGAAAGTAGGCGCTGATGCCACGCGCCGGGCTTACCGGCCAACGCAAAACAAGCTCCGTCTGATCTTTTGTATCCTTGATGAATTTGTAAACGGAAGTCGTTTCTCTACCCAAAAGATTTGTATAGTTTTTTGGATCAAATTTATCGCCAAGTTCGATAATTTTCGCCCTGATAAATTCAAGATTATAACGTAAAGCGCTGATGTCCTCGCTGACCTGGGACTGTTCCTGTCTTGATTCTTCTACAAGTTGTTCGTAAATACGTTCCTGTCCTTTTGTTGCGTCCAACAGATGCGCTTTTGCCGCGCTTTGGACCTTCAAATTCTCCTTTTCTTCATCCAGTTGACGGTAAAGCATGACCAGTTTGTTCCGGTTATTTTCAAGCTCTATTTGGCGGGCTTTTTGCCGCTCAACAAGGCGCTCCAATTTTTCAAATACGGCGTGTCCCGTTCCTTCCAGAATATGAAAATACTTCATTTCACGCAGCGCATCGGCAGGGGATTTGTCGCTGAAAAGAAGCTTTATGATATTGACCTCCGAACGTTGTCCGTTCGTACTTATGATATCGTTTTCCTGTTTATAAAGAACCTCAAGGTACTCCAACAGCATCTGTTTTTGATGACTTATTTCAGCGTCTTTTTCTTCAATGGCCTGGGTTAATCTTTGAAGTTCGTTTTCTTTTTCCGTGATCTGCGAACTCACATTGCGAACCAAAACAATTGAATTGACAATATGCAGATTTAAGGCATCCAATTGGCTTTGCAGACTCAATTTTTCTGACTTAACATCATCAAGTTTTTTTTCCGCCTCACGAATGTGATGTGTCAACCTTGAATAATCGCTTTGGCTTGACTGAAGCTGATTTTGAACGGAATTGAAAAAATCTGTCCGTTTCTCGCTCTTCTGTTGAATAATAAACTGATCATGATCTGTCTCCACTTCATTCGTTTGAGCAAACAGAAACTGTTTTTGACCCGTGAAAACAGCAATTAATAGAGAAAGAAAAATAACAATCCCGGTGTGCCGCAATTGATGGTTTTTAGCCATTTTTAGAATATTAAATATCTTACCATTATAACTAAAAAACAGCTTAAAAACAATGCTGAATTGTATGAAGAAAAATACAATACTTGAAATTAAAATCCCTTTCCGAAGCCATTTTTTGAGTATAAAAGTCTGTACGTACAGACTTTTTTTAGAAATATTTAACAAAGAATTTAGAGACAGTTCATAAGACATTGATAGTGTGCGGGCGTCGTGCGATGAAAAGGCTTGGTAGTAGGTTTGAGATTGAAGGTCATTTCCTAATGATATGTCGTAAAAGGAGGAGATGAAAGAAAAGAGAAATAAATGGCCTATGGATAAGGAAAAGCTGCATTTTCTTTTGAAATTACATATAGGCCTAAGGTTTGCGTTGCGCATTTTTCAAATTGAAAATCGCTTGATCCCCTGCTATTTTCCCAGTACAATCGCCAAGCATCTTAACAATCGTTTACTATGGCACATAAAAAGGCTGGAGGTTCTACCGCCAATGGCCGAGATTCACAGGCAAAACGCCTTGGAGTAAAGATTTTTGGAGGACAGGCTGTAAAAGCCGGCAACATCATTATTCGTCAGCGTGGTACGCAGTATTATCCCGGCAAAAACGTTGGAATGGGGAAAGATCACACTCTTTTTGCTCTTGTTGCCGGAAAGGTTCTTTTCCAGGAAAAACAGCTGCGCAAGTATGACGGGCGTGTGTTTAAGGATAAGCTGGTTAATGTTTTGACAGTATAATACATGGCGGATGCTGAGTCATTTTTTGGCCGGGAAGAGCGCGGGGACAGCATGGATCCGGCGGCTTTTGAGCGTTTTAAGGAGCGCATGGCGGCGGCTTCAGCTCAATTAAAATCCCTTGCCGCCCAACAACAGAAACAAAAAAAGAAAGAAGATGAACTGGTGAAAATTCTTCTCAAATTCATTCAAACCGGCCAGAAGCGGGATATCATGCTTCTGATTTTACGGCTGCTTGAACAGAATATTCCAGCCGCTTTTATTGTGAGTCTTTTACTTATCAGCGAAAGTGAAATTCAGCAGGCGCTTGGCATCAAGCTGCTTGCTGCGCCTGTTCAGGATGAACAAAATTTTAGTTCATCAAGTTATGGAAAAGCATCACCGAAAACAGAAATCTTGCCTGATCATTATTTTGAAGGAGCTGTTCTTCCATTGAAAATTAAAATAGCCATTGATGCCTGGACACGTGAAATTATAGAGCGTTCCCAAGAATACGCGCACCGTATTCTGCAAACCGTGCTTGATCCGGATGGCCTTATTAAATTGCCTGTTATACAACTTGGTATTTTCTCTCTGCGTGATTATCTGAAGCAGGAAGATATAAAACTTGATTATGACATTCTCAAAAATTTTGTTAGTCTTATGCTTGAAAATATCATCAAAAAAGTCAGGGAAGATTTTGAAACCAGAAAACGGCTTCAGTAAAACGAAATTTACTGTTTCTCATGGTGGCTTTAGCTCAGTTGGTAGAGCATTGGGTTGTGGTCCCAAGGGTCATGGGTTCGAACCCCATAAGCCACCCCATTATAATGGTCCCGTAAAATCGGACAGAAAAATGGGGTAGAATAAGAGAGATTTTTAACCCCTCAAAATTATGGCAAAAGGTATACGGAAACAGTACGACTCGGCGTTCAAGCTGAAAGTGGTACTGGAAACATACAAAAATGAAAAAACATTAGCACAAATTGCATCCGAATATCAGGTGCATACGACGCAGATTCATATATGGAAAAATCAGTTTAAAGAGCAGGGACCTGGGATATTCCAGAAATCAAAAGATCAGGAAAAGGTTGAACTTAAGGGACTGGTTGATGAATTGTATAGGCAGATAGGTCAGCTCAAGGTTGAACGAGACTGGCTTAAAAAAAAATCTGAAATTTTCTCCTAGAGAAAAAGTATTGCTCCTTTTACCCCTGTGTATAACGCTCTGATTGATGAATAGAACTCTCTCCTCGATAAACAACAGAAAATTACTACTATTAGCTATAAAATTGATGATTACTTTAATATCGGCACCCTTCCTTCCGCTGAAGACAGGGCGTTTCTCACATCATTGGGTATCAGTTTTTAATACTTAATAAAATCTGATTATTTTTTAACACTCTTCATATGAAAAAGTTTTTAGCCATCTTATTGGTCGCTTTAACAGCGTTCTCTTTTTCAGTTACAGCGACTTTTGCTCACCCTGGAAGGACTGACTCGGCCGGTTGTCATACTTGTCGCACGAATTGTCCAAATTGGGGATTGTCTTATGGCGAATATCATTGCCACAGCTCGAAAGGAGCGCCACAACCAAAAGAGCCTATCAAAAGTTATTTAAACAAAAACGGAGCAGGTTACACCAAACCAGCACTAAAATACAAAACTCCCTTAAAGACCGGATCCGTCAAAAGCACTAAAAAATTGAAAAAAGCCCAATAAGTCCATTCGGGAACGTATAACTAAAATCTATGAAAAAACTACTGACAGAGGAGGAGAAAAAGAAGTTGCAAAAGCTGGTGATCGCGGCGTTAGAGGAAGCGAAAGAGCAGGAGAGCCAGAACGGGCAAGAGGAGGATTAGAGGAAAAAGCTATTTTCGATCAGCGTCCAAAAGATATTCTCCCCACTGAAGTATCACGAGAATTGGCCCCAAAAGCAGCAACGCAAGTACCCCCAGAATTGTATAAAGTAAGCGAAGCATATAAAGTAAATCCGCTTGATAAACCTATAAGGGAAATTATATTACAGACACCAATAACTGTACAGGAAAAAGTAAATATTGCCCGCTCTTTAAGGAAAAATCGGCATACTGAAATATATTATGTGTATCAGGATCCATTCGTAGCATGGAATTTTACGAAAGCACGAGAGGCATTGGAAGGAAGAAGAGTACCAAAAGAGGTTTTTGTCGAGGCTCTTTTTAAAGCGAAGCAGAACGTTAATCGCGTTAAGCTGAATTTTGGGAACCATATTCAGGTCAATGTTGTTCTCAAAAATCTTGAAAATAATCTGGATAAGGCTTATTTTGATGTCGATAGTGTTGATCCTTACGTAACTATCATCGACAGCAAAGATTCATTACTTGAAAAACTATGACCTCTGGAAAATTTATAGCCATGCCCCTAAGTGAAAAAAAAAGGATTGTTAAATCCGTGATTCGGGCTGCCAACAAGGAGCAAAAAGAAGTCATGATACGGTATCATGCTCTTAAACCTGACAAGAAGAGCTCTCCTGTTAAATAAATTATGGTGAGCTGATGTTGTTTGGGTGAAATGCAAGTTGATTTTATAGGCCAAATTTGTATATCAGCTTGCGGTTTTTTCCCTCTCGAAATAGGGTTAGTATAGCTTCCAGACACCCACCCCAAAGTGAACGGACAAGTAAAATTGCTTTCATGTTAGTTGAATTAACGTATTAGCTACTACATGTTAATTATATATCATTAAAACTAACATGTAAATACATCATGTTCGTTGAGCTAACGTGACTTATGAGAGTAATTTCAAGAATTCTGTTGAATAAAAAAACTTAGATTTACCCATTCTTTTAGCTTTAAATAGGCCAATTTTAACTATTTCTGCAAGATACTTTGAAGCTGTTTGACGCGCTGAAAGCCCCATTTCTTTCTGCAAATAATCAATAGTCATGAAAGGCTTTGAGAAGAGTAGTTGAATAAGTTCATGGCTGTAAAAAATGGTCTTTTTTGACATAACAGCCTTAAACTTCTTCATTAAACTTTCAATCTTCATAATTGTTTTAACAGTGGCTTCTGATTGCTCTTCAATGGCTTTTAGCATGAACATAATCACGCCAAGCAAATCACCTTTCACATTGGCCTTATGTAAACACTCATAATATTGCTTCTTGTGCTTGATAATGTAGCCGCTTAAAAATAGAACCGGTAAATCCAGTCGTTTAACCATGATCAAGTACAAAATAACCAGAATTCTACCAACACGGCCGTTGCCATCAAGGAACGGATGGATGGATTCAAACTGATAATGAAAAACCGCCGATTTTACGAGCGGGTCAATGCTATCGTCGTCGCTATTGATAAACTTCTCAAGATTAGCCAATAAATCCCTTATAACCATTTCCCCTTCCGGCGGAGTATAAAGTACTTCTTTGGTGAGATCATTGGCGATTTTGACCCCTAACCTGCGAATGCCTGCCTTGTTCGGTTCAACAACTCCCTGAATCTTTACAAAATCGTTGGTGCTCAAGAAACCACGCTTTTTTACAAGCTCAAAACCGGCCAGCATAGCATCACGATAATTCAAAACTTCTTTAATAGCTCCCTTACGTTTCTCTTTCGGCATCATTTCAGCTTCAAACACTTTAAAAACCGTCGTATTGATATTTTCTATTTCACTACTGGCGACGGATTCACGGACGAGTAGAGGGCTTACCAAAAGCATACTTTCAGGCAAGCGGCCAGCAAGCGCATTGAGCTTTGCTAAGGCAATGTTTGAACGGTTGACCTGCTTCAAAATTTCAACCTGATCGTAATTAAATTTCGTTGGAAGGAGCGGTAGCTGATTGTTAGGTTTCTTTGGCTCAAACATGCGGGGATTGGTCATAGATTTCTTGTTAAAATTTACCATAAAGAACTAACATATCCAAGTCAAAGTGAATCTATCCTATCACGCATAAACCAAAACACCCTCCGGCTTGCAGAGGGTGTTTTAAGGGTTTCAGGAGTACCAACGCCCTAGAAAAGCCTTAGTATCCTAAAAATTTTTGAGAAGGATTAAATATTCTTTGTGCGGGAAACGTTTCTACGTCACAAAAAACTTTTTCAGATCATAGTGGAGAACGGTCGTGTCGTAATCCCTGTCAAAGATGTCTGGTTTGCGGGACTGATCTCCATAAGAGAACTCTTTATCTCCAAAAACTCTTGTTTTTAAAAAATTATATTTCTTCTGTAATGATTGATTAAATCCTTTTACAGAGCGAAATTCTTCGCCGTGCAAAACATAAAAATTGTAGCTTTCCGCAAAATCTTCAAACGGATCAGTCGCTGCATAGCCGGAAACAAAATCTATAATGCTGCTGCCGTTTTTGAGCATCTTGTCGTTTTCAAAGCTGATGCGGTAGAATTCCAGACTGGGATCATCCTTATAAACCGGACGATTTCCATCCATAAACTCGCTTTCACCGGAAGATGAATTGCCCTTCAGCAAGCCAGTATCTGTGATATGTCCCATCTCATGCACCAGCACGCTTACAAGTTCTTCATCGCTTACTCCCTGACAGCGTAGAATGATTGTGGAGCCGCCTCCCCAACCTCTTCTTCCCTCATTCTCCATCTGAAGAGTCAGATTTTTGAGGTAGGAAACGGCTTCCGGCGGCAAACTTTTGAGTGTGCGGAAAACAAGTGTTTTGCAATGATTCAAAGAACGATTATTCTGAATGTTTTCGCTTGTTTCTGAGGTTTTTTTGGAACCTGAATTCCTTATAATACCAAGAGAATCAAGCGCTTTTGCGTATGAATTTTCATCCGAGGGCGCGAAGTGATTATACTCAACCATAGTACTTCGCGCAAGGCTGTTATTGTAATTTTTTTGGACGAGGCTGTTTATGAGCTGTTGATCTAAGCCTGGCGAGATGAGTAAACCCGCTACAATGATCCCAAAATGCAAAAAGGTGAATATCATAATAAGAAAGAAAATATGACACCTTTTTGTTTTTGTATTTATTGCCCAGTTGTTTTTTCTTTATTTTAAAGCCATTCTTGAAAAGATATGAGTGTAGCAATAAATAAAATATATGTCAATGGAAACAATGACATATCAAAAAAAGCATAATTGAAAATTTCAATTACGGATTACGATCATTTTTTATCTACGTCCTTTTTTACGCTATCGCTTGCGGCTCTTGTACGGTCAAGAATTATTTTTTTATTGAATTCCTGCGTGCCGCGCATGGGCATACGCATAAACAGTTTATAAACACCTTTGTCAATTTCATAAATTCCAAAACCTATTTTACCGTGTTGATCCACTTCTTCATCAGTAAATTTGTATTGGGCTTTTAAGAATTCTCTGGCTTTATTTGCGGCTTCTCTCATTGGCTCAACCGACTGGGCGCCTGCCTTTTTAGGATCAGTCATGGCTGAGCCGATAGGACTGTCTATGGCAAGAAAAATCGCATCAGGGCGTTCAAGATATTTAAGATTACCCTGTGGTTTGCCATCTTTAAGCGTTTTTATATACAGATCCGCCTCTTCTTTGCTCAAAACATGTTCCTGCATTTTATCTTTTATGACATCTTCCAGATTGTAAGAATGGGCGTGAGGTACATGCGGTTCAGGCTCCAGAATATTAAATAATCTTTTCTCCCGAAATTCCTTTATTTCCTTTTCCGTTGGTTTATGGCCCAAGGCTGCCTGTGTGCGGTCTGATGCCCACTTTCCAAACCACGCCACTCCGGCTACCGGCCATTCAACGCCACTTATAGCTATTTCCGCGCCGCCTTTGGTAACAGAATAGGCGGCTTTGACGGTGCGTTTGGCTAAACCATATGTTGTGCCAACTAACTCCTTTGTGACGTGTCCAACATCAGTTGCCAATGTTCCGGCGGCGGAGTAAACCGTTTCTGCCGCAACTCCCGTCGCTTTTCCGGCCGCCGTGCCGGCCGCCGCGTTCCAGCCTACGGTAAGGTAAGCGCCGGCTTCATCTGTGACGCGCTCTATCAAATTGCCTTTAAATTCCAGACGGCCGTCTTCAACCAACATTATGGAAACGGCTTCCAGCCATGTTACAGGAGGCTTGTGGTTCCGGAACCGTTTACGCAGATTTTCCGCATTTTGAAGTGAATTCATGCCGCCGCCATATTGGCTGAAAAAAACATCAAGAGCGGTGTAAATCTGCTCCGGAGTGAGATCCTTGGAATTTACCGCCGCAAGCTCAATTTTTTTTGAGCCTGAAGCTTTGGCTTTCTTATAACGTTCCGCCATGTCAAGAAAATTGTGTTCATTCAAATAAATAAGACTTGCACGTACAACTTCGGCGTTTTCCTCATTGGTGCGTAAACTTTTTTTCCAGAAATCTTTATTGCCGGCCGTTGAAGATGTCCATTCATTGAAACTTTGCGATACGGATTTGCCGGTAAACAATTTCCATGCCGTAGGAGCCACAAAGTAACCGAAAAGACCTATTTTCGCCGCCGTAAAAAGGTGTTCTTTCCAGCGTTCCATTCTGGGACTGTCAGAATTCAGCAGCATGGCTGTTCCAAAAATGGCCGCGCCTACGGCAATCAATTTTTCTCCGCCGCTCAAATTGCCAAAATTTTCTTTTAAACCGTTGATTTTTTCCGCTATGCCCTCTTTCATGTCTCCTCCAATTTCAGTTTTCTGTTTTTCCAGACTTTTTGCAGCGACCTTTTCAACCTCAAAAATTCTGCGGCAATACATTCGCACCGTGCGATATGTAAAATACGCTTCTTTCAGTTCAAGAAATCTTTTGGTGTAATCTCCTTTTTCTTTTGTCAGGAGTTCAAGGCTGGAAAGAGCTGATTTGGGATTCATATCTTCAAAAAGATCCGGCTTGCCTTTTTGATCCAGATAAGACTTTGCTTTATTCAACATGCCTACAATGGCCTCTTCACCCTTGGTCTGTTTGTGTTCTATAGCCTTGTCTTTTGCATTGGCAAGCTGTATGGCTTTTGGAAGGTTAAAATGCGCGTCAAAGTGATCCAGATCTTTCTGCACGCTTTCTTCATCAGATGGCCGGCCTGTTTCCAGGCCCATTTCCGTCCTCAAAAAATCACGAATATAGCGTGAATTTAACGTTTCATTTTCTGGCTTAACCTCCCCTTCGCCGGTTTTAACGTCGTATTTGCGATACTTTTGAAGCTGATCAAGTTGTGGCACCATTAGGTATTGATTATTTGACGTGAATAAAACTGTACAAAATATCTGTTTATTATAGCAGAAAACACCTGTTTTCACTATCCTATCCTGACTACGATTTGGTTATTTTGGCTTTCTGATTTGTTTTTATGACCTTTTCAACACCTCCAACGTTGTAAGTAAGCTCGCCCGCAAGGTTCTGAGTGGCTTTATCTACTTTTTCCCTGATTCCTGGAATTTCAGCCGCAACGCTTAAAATGGCTTCTAATTGATCAATATTTGAATTTTCCAAGAAAAGTTTTTCATACATTTCAACATCTTTATCACCAAAGCTACTGATGATCGTAGCTATAATACGTTCTGTCAGCATGCGCTCAATGGCTTCCTCAAGCGCCAGTCGTTCTTTATTAGATAAATTGGCAAACTTGCAGGCCATCAGAACTTCCTGAATAAATGATTTTAGATTAAATTTTTTTAGATTGAAATTTTGCAGCTTTGACATATTGTTTTAATTGGAAACCGTGAATTGAAAATTGAATGTAAATTGAAAATTGATCATTGAAAATTGAATGTGAATTGATCAATGCCCGCCGCCACTTTTTTTTGCTTTTTTCGCTTCTTTTTCATGTTTTCGCGCCTCCTCTTCATGTTGTTTTTTTGCGGATCTCGCTTCATCTTTTTTTCGGGCTTCTTCATCGTAACGGAACAGTCCCACTGTGCCTTTAACACCTTTCCACGCTGCCCATGGCAGACCCCATATAGGAACCGTAGACCATTTCGCAATTTTTCCCCGCTTTGGCCATGCCCATTTCGCAATTTTTTCGCCTGCCTTGTATGTCAAATATGGTGAAACCCACAAAGGCAGCGAAGCCCATTTCAGGGTTTTTCCTACCGTCCATCCACTTTTTTCTTTAGACTTTGCACTCTCTTTTTCTTTTTCATCCCCCTCTTGTTTTTCGTCTTTTTTATCATCTTTTTTCTCTCTTTTTCCACCAAAAATTTTCTTTCCTGCTAAATATGGTAGACCCCATACAGGCGATGTACTCCATTTTAAGACTTTGCCAAGTGTCCATCCTTTAACTCTTTTTTCTTCTAAAGCTTCCCGTATATCCCAGTCTTTTCCTTTGGCAATTTCTCTAAGAGATTTTGACATAGCCTCTTCATTTTCATGCATTTCAGTTGCTACCTCGCGGAAAATCTCGGCCTGTGATTTATTTGGATTTTTTTTGGATGCCTTTTTAATGGCTTCTGCCATTTGACGGGTTCTGACAGAAGGAAGTAAGGTTTCCAAATGACGGGTGATTCCTTTTAAATCACCGGATATTCTGTATTCTTTCATTGCCCGTTTTAGATGAGCGCAGAATTCCGCCGCTTCGGTTGATGTAACTTTATTCGCTTCAAGATAGCGGCCGGTTTCTTTCAAAGAAAATTTGGTTTTTAATCAGGCGAATTTTTTATATTTTTCCTGGGCGGAAAGAGCGGCGACAATATCCTTTGCCTTAAACGCGCTACTGGAAATAAATTCCGACGCAAGATACCGTTTTGCCCTTCCCCATATTCCCACCTGTTTACCAGCAAGGGGAATATTAGAGGTTTCAAGGCTGGCTTTTGTCATATTTGCCGCAAGCCGCGCCGCGGCCATCCTGTCAGCCGGAGATCCGATATTATTTGTATCCAGATAATACTTGTTTAATAAAATCACCCCATAATACGGGTCTACAGGCTCTTTTCGCTCTAAAAGTTTTTTATGGGTATCTGTTGTTTCTTTTTTTAATTCATCAAGGCCGCTGGTATTTAAATCTGCAATATGAGTTTTGAAAGGGTTGGCAGATGATGAAAACAATTCACTTTTTTTAGATAAAGCCAGTTGAGATGCATCAAAAATTTTGTTGACACCGGTTTTTTTAGTTCCCTGTGGCGTATTGGATGGATCTAGTGTTTTGTCAATCTTCAGAAGATTTTCAATTAATTCATTTGCAGTATCTTTGTGAGCTATTTCCAGATTGTTTACGTTATCCACCAGACCACTGCGCGCTCTTTCCAATTCGGCAATTTTATTTCCCAATTCAGTCAATTTATTGATTTGTACCTGGTGTGCTTCCTTTGACAGCGGACTTGTTGCGTTTGCAAGAGCCGCTTCCAATTTGGCTTTTTCCTTTTCAAGTCCGGCCATCTCGTCAAAATTACCTTCGCATTTACCATATGAAAGATGAAGTTTGACCGCCTGGTCCTTTATTGTTGTATACAGCTCACCCTCTTTTTCAATGGCCTTATTTCTCTCACTGAACTCCGCACTTTCAACAGGTTTTGCCTTTTTTTCGGGCAATTGAGTCTGCATACCTTTAAGCGCATCCTCAACGGGTTTTATATTTGTTCCACCGCCCTTGTCATCATAGATAAAAAGCAGTTTCGCAAGCAACATCTGCGCGCCGGTATTATCTTTAAGATTATCCACATCAATGCCGTATTGTTCATTTAGCGTGCGGTAAACATCTTTGTGATTCTGTTTTAAGTCTGCAAGAAACACGCTCAGGCGTCCGGGGCCGTATATTTCATGGCTAAATAATTCTGCGTATTTTTCAGCTTCAATTTTGTCCCTGTCTGTCTGGGGTTTTTTTCCCGTGAGAGTATGTTTTAATCTTGTCCAAAAAGGTTTTTTCTTATGTTCAAGTTTAATAATACGGCTTAATTCCGCGTTAACCTCCTGGTCCAAAATAATTTTACTCAACGGCGTGCCGGGATGTTTTTTCTTCATTTTTTCCGCAGTGGCATCGGTTATTGCCAGCCGTGTTTTAAGACGCTCTTGTTCAATATCCAGGTTTTTGCTCAAATAATAGCGTGCCATTCTCAGTTTTTCATTGTTCACAAGCTCAAGAATTGCCTTGTCTTCTTCTACGGACGACCATACTGGCACATTCTCTACCGTTGCCACCGCTGCCGCTTCAGCATCCGGCTTTGCTTTATCTAAAAAAACATGACGTGATGGCAGCCACATATTTTTTTTATTTTGCCACTGATTTTTTAGATATTCTATGAACATTTTGAATTTTAAATTTTGAGCGTAAATATTCTTAGAATTATATCACAAAACCGTGTTGAAAAAAAGGTAAAGCGCCGTTAGAATGGCCTGGTATGGAAATTACTGTTAAAAAACTTCCAAAATCAGAAGTTAAGCTTACAATTTCAATTCCAGAGGCACGCAGTGTAAAATGCCTGCAAAAAGCCACGGAAGAGCTCTCCACATATGTGAAAATTCCGGGCTTTCGGCCGGGTCATGTGCCGGTTGAAGTTTTGAAAAAACATTTGAGGGAAGGCACCGTTGAGGAACGCGCTCTTGAGCTTGCATTGCAGGAAACATATAGCGAAGCCGTCACAAAAGAAAAACTCAAGGTCGTTTCCCGTCCAAAAATTAATATTCTTACACACACTCCTCTTGTTTATGAGGCCACAGTCGCCGTGTATCCGGAAGTGAGCGTTTCCGGCTATGAGCAGGTAAAAATCAGGAAAAATGAACCCGTTGTCACTGAAAAAGACCTTGAAGCCGCCCTGGATGAAATCAAGCGTAAACACGCCACATATCATGAAGTTGACCGTGAAGCAAAAATGGGGGACCGTCTTGAGATTGATTTTGACGGTTATGACGAAGGCGGGGCATTTCTTGAAAAAACTAAAAGTAGAAATCACCCCATTATTCTTGGCTCCAATAACCTTGTAAAGGGCTTTGAAGAAGAGCTGGTTGGTCTAAAAAAAGATGAAAAAAAGAATTTTAAAATCAAATTTCCGCATGACTACTTCCACCGTCCATTTCAGGGTAAAACCGTTGAGTTTCGGGTGGAGGTCAAAAAAGTTGAAGAAGTGGTTTTGCCAGAGTGGACAGCGGAATTTATTGAACAGATCACGGGAGCGAAAAAAGAATTCAATGAAGTCAAAGAACTGCTTCGCAAAAATCTCTTTTATGAAAAAGAGTATGAAGAAAAACTGCGGCGCGAAAATGAATTTATTGATCTCATCCTAAAAAAAACAAGAGTTGAGCTGCCGGAAATTCTTATTGAGGAAGAAATAGATATGCTTATTGAAGAATTTAAGAATGAGATTGAAGGGCAGGGAGCTACTATGGAAGCTTTTCTGGAGGCCAATAAAAAGGAGCTTAAAGATCTGCGAGAGCCAAGGCGCAAGGAAGCGGAAAAGCGTCTTACTTTGCGTTTTGGTTTGCAAGAAGTGTTTGAACAGGAAGGAAGTGACATTCAGGTCACTCCGCCCGAAATCAATGCTGAAATTGAAAGAAATATCAATCTTTATCCCGAAAATGAGCATCTAAAGGTGCGAAAAGAATACGAACGCGATCCATCTCTTGTCAATAGGGTAGAAAATAGGCTAAAAATGGATAAATTGTTCAGAAAATACTTGAGCGAATGACAAAATAATCGTACAATGACGGCATGAAAGGCTTTTTTCTTACAGGGTCAATTCTTTTTACGGTACTTATTCTCATCCTTGCTTTTGAGAATATCGGAGCCGCCTGCCAGGGATTCATGTTCTTGTTTATTGCTTTGCCGCAAGGAACAAGCACTTTTTTTATAGTCGCGGGACTTGCTATTCTCGGCGGCATAACAGGTATTTTTTACACGGGTTTGATTTTGCAGCTTTTGCACTCCGCTAATAAAGATGAAGAAGAGCCATCTTCCTGGTAAGGCCCAAGAGGGTGTTTAAAAGAATAAATTATAAGGATTTTCGTTAAAGTAAAGTGTATTCATCAATATGCTATTTCAACGATGGAAAAGAGATTCTTTATTTTGAATAAAAAATATGAACAATCTTATTAAAAAAATAAATATAAAAATCAAATAAACCTTAAATAAAAGCCAAAGAACGCTGAATAAAAAATATGAACTCAAAAAATAATATTCTTTTAATAAAACAATATAAGAACAAAAAAATTATTCACTATAAAAAGTGACTGAAAGATGAAAAAATATTATGGCAATGTCTAGTCAACAAAATCCTTATTTAAGGATCTTTTTAAGAGTTGGATATTCAAAATACCAATGCGGTATATTGGCTTTTTATTTGGATTAATTCTATATTTTGGTTGCATTGTGGAAAAAAAACTTATACAGTTCTCGCGAATTGTATAAAATATGTGTACATGAGGCCGAGCCGCAGCGAGGCTAATACAGGGGCGCGCCCATGGGGGCGCATCCTTCAGGCCGAGCCGCAGCGAGGCTAATAATTACTGCGACCGAAAGGGCGCAACCTTGAATGCTTAAACAACTATTTACATCCAACACGCGCGTCAAGCTGCTCTCGCTTTTCCTTCTCAATCCCGATGAGGAATATTTTATTCGGGAGCTGACACGGAAGCTGGATGAACAAATTAATTCTGTCCGTCGCGAGCTGGATAATTTGAAGAAACTGGGGCTGCTCAAAAGTAAGGAGCAGAACCGTAAAAAATATTTTATCGTCAATAAAAATTTTGCCATATTCAATGAGCTGCGCAGTATTTTCGTCAAGGCTTTGAGCGATCATGAGCATGTCAGCAGAAAAATCATGAAATTTGGAGAAATTGACGTGATGGTACTTTCCGGTCTTTTTGTCAATAAAGAAGCCCAGTTGGATTTATTGCTCGTTGGTCAGGTTGATCGTGAAAAACTGGAAGAATTTTTTAATAATGAACTTGAAACAAAACGCCCTGTCCGCTACAGTGTCCTCACTAAGGAAGATTATATTTACCGTCGACAGTGCAAGGACAAGTTTCTTCATGATCTTATGAACGACGCCACCAATGTTGTTGCTATCAATAAATTGAATGGAGCAAATAATGCGACAAACACTTAATTTTTCCTTAGGCAGGAGCGTAGCGGATGCCCTAGCCATCAAGTGCCCGGAGGGCTATCATTCATCATTAATTCATAATTCAAAATTCATAATTCAACTGTTATGCACCTTGAGATTCAAAAAATTGAGAAAAAATTTACCAAAAAACGTCCCGTGATCCGTCCGGGTTATACCGTGCGCGTCCATCAAAAAATTCGTGAAGGAGAAAAAGAACGTATCCAGATTTTTGAAGGTATGGTTATGGGGTTTAATGCCGGCCATGGGGCCAGTAAAATGATGCGTGTGCGCAAAATTGTTGAATCTGTTGGCGTTGAAAAAATTTACCCCCTTTATTCGCCGATTATTGCTAAGATTGAAGTTCAAAAAACTCCAAAAGTGCGCAGGGCAAAGCTTTTTTATATGCGTAATCTCAGCGGAAAATCAGCCCGTTTGCGCACAAAGACAGGTTTGCGTGAAAAAGATCTGAAATTTGACAAAAAAGACGCTGAATTGATTGAAGGAACGGGGGTTCCTTTGGAAACTCCGCCCATAAGCGAGGACAACGCGGTTCCTGCGGCAGAGACTGTTGTTGAAGGGCAAAAATAATCATAAATATTTAACATATTCATGGGTCCTTTTAGAGTAAAAAATAGATTTCTCTTGCAAAATCTTTTGAATGTGCGGGTGAAGACCCATAAGATCCACAAACTTTTGTTTCAGACCATTCAACTGTAAATTATTCCATTCAAGAATAAAACGTTTTTGTTCAAGGTCTTCGGCGATGGAACGCACTTTTTGGCTATAGGAAAGCGCTAAAAATGGCGTATTGGTCAAAGAGGCAAAAATAATGGAATGTAGGCGCATGCCAATAACCGCTTCCGCGCCGGATATCAATTCTATGGCTTTATGAAAATCTTCATTAAATGCTTGTAGGGAACGGTCGCGACTGTCCCCTACAAGACCTGCAAAGACCCGTGTATCGTTATCGGGGGCATGTTGAAATGGCAAAAGAAAGACCTTAAAGCCGTATTCCGTACTAATCCAATCAATAAATTTTGCGATAATTTTTATATTTTTTGTTTGTAGAGGCTTTGACCATGGCCTCAGGGATATAACTATATATTTTTCATGCGCAATTTTTTTTGTCGTCCACTTTTGATCAGCAAGCAAAAAAGCCGGATCAGGTAAAACAAAAACATTTTTAATTTCCAACTGTTCCAGAATTTTTTTTGAATATTCATCGCGCACGGTAATGCTTTTTGCCCATTGAAAGACTTTTTTAGTCAAATAACGGCTCCAGAAAGATCTTAAAGGTCCTACGCCCTGTCCAAAACATACAATCCGCTTTTTAAAAAGCTTGGCGCACAAAGCCTGCATAAACCAGATAATAACCGCCATTGGCTTTCCGGTGCTGAAAAGGCCGCCGCCGCCGAGAATAAAAATATCCGCCCGGCGCATGGCTGATAGTGTTTTTATCAGCCCCCCGGTGAAAATACCCCTGATAATGGAGCGAAAACCGCATGGAAAAAGCCCAACACTGTGAACATGATGCAGTTTTTCGGTCTGCTTTGGTCGCGCGCTCATGACTGTAATATTATGAGAAAGCGATCTTATAATGGTGAGGATGCCCTCCAGAATAGCTTCATCCCCAAGGTTGGAAGCGCCATAATTGCCACAAATGAGAAATGATGATTTTTGACTTGTTTCAGGCATAAAA
>CAYHVY010000004.1:0-19799 GCA_964360095.1 uncultured Candidatus Peribacteria bacterium
AAAGATGGCAACCTTGCTCATGCCGCCTCATGGTTTGGGCATGATCTAAAGAATTTAAAAGCCGTTTGTAAATAGAGAATTTTATTCGTAAATATTGTTATTCGTCCAGACTGTTTAAGGCGTGTTTCGTTATTCCACAAAGGCATTCCCATTCTTTTATCGCTAACGTCTGGGGCCTTCGCCGGACATCAATTGCGGCTTTTTTCAGCATTGTTTCAATATCTTCTTTTGGCATGTTGAGGCCATGCGCGAGGCTGTTTAAAAGCGTTTTGCGTTTTTGTGAAAACGCTGCGCTGATCAGTTTAAAAAATACCTTAATGTTTTGAATCAGCGGCTTGCTGTAAACTTCAATTTTGAGAATTGCGGAATCAACCTTTGGCTGCGGATAAAAACTTGATTTATGAACCGGGCCGATAATTTTCGGTTTTCCGAACACCTGCGTTTGCAGGCTCAATATGCTGTGATTTCCCTCTTTGGCGCATATTTTTTGAGCAACCTCTTTTTGAACCAGCAGGACAATGAGTGTAGGGCGTTTTTCTTCTCTCGTTTTTGGATTGAGGAAATGTTGAATGAGCGGAGAAGTAATGTAATAGGGGATATTGGCGACAAGTTTGTAGGGATAACCTGGAAGGGCTGTTTGAAGCGCGTCAGCTTCCATCAATTCTATATTCTGATCATTTTGAAATGTTTTTTTTAAAATGGGGATCAGCCTTTGATCATATTCAATGGTTCTGACATGCTTAACCTTTTCCGCTAAAGCAAGGGTTAAAACGCCAAGGCCGGTGCCCACTTCTACAACCATATCATCTTCATGAAGATCGGCCGCGGCGATGATTTTTGCAAGCGCGTTTTTGTCCACAAGAAAATTCTGCCCAAGATGTTTGTTTGGCCTGAAGCCTGGTATTTTATCGTTGTTCATGCGAAAATATCTAATCACAATAAAAAAAATATTGCAAAAACTGGCCTCAGGGGGTAAAGTTAGGGTGTAATACTTTTACTCCCCCCAACTTATGAGAAAAACTTTAGACAGGAAAAAAGTAAATTTTATGATCAACAGGGAAACTTTAATGCAGTTTTACCATCTGATTCCCGCGGGGGAGCGCAGTGATTTTTTAAACATCAGTCTCAAAGAGGCATTGATTCAATATGCAAGACGAAAAGCCTCTGAACAGATTGATGAATTCAGGAAAGAATGGAAATTAAAATTAAGCACTAAAGAAATCATTAAACTTAAGAATTATGGCAGAGAATAATCCATTGTATATTATAGACGCTTCTGTTTTATTAAAATTGTTTATAGAAGAAACTCAGAATCTTAAAGAGGCGATAGCAGTACAAACGGATTTTTTAAAAAATAAGATTCAACTTGGAATGCCATCCTTTTGTTTATATGAAATTTTAAACACTCTTTGTAGGCAATTTCCGGATAAAGCGATGATATCATTGTCGCAAATTTTAATGCTGAATATAAGCGAATACCGGCTGAATCTGGAAAATTCATATAGGGCGCTGACTATAATGCAAAAATTTCCCAAAGTTTCATTTTATGATGCTTCATATCACGCCATTGCGATTGAAAACGGCGGAATGTTTATAACCGCTGATGAAAATTATTACAAAAAAACCAGATCTTTAAAACATATAAAACTCTTAAAAAATTACACCTGAAAGACATGTTTTTTCATCAGCAGCTTACGTAACTCCTCCACTCCAATAATCAGAAATGAAGCTACCACTATCAGCAGCCATTCCTGAAGATTTAAATGAGTTGTGTGCAGATATTGCTGTAAGGCAGGCACTTCTACAACGAGGACTGTTAATAGCAGTGAAGCTGCTACTGCCCAGACTAGTTTTGGATTGGAAAAAAATGGCATTTTGAAAACAGACTGGCATTCGCTGCGGGAATTAAAAACGTTTGCCATCTCCAGCGCGGCAAGAAGCACAAATGTTATTGTAATCGCCTTTACATGGTCGGCAGGGTCAAGAGTGGTCAATTGCTGGAATGTCCATCCAAACCGCGACAGCGTCCACAGATACACTCCCGTCACAATAATGCCGATTGTGCTCCCAATGATCGTGAGTCGGGTAATAAATGATTTACTTAGAATTTTTTGATGAACGTTCCTCGGCTTTTTATGCATGACATCATGTTCGGGCTGTTCTATTCCCAGGGCAATTGCCGGGAGAATATCCGTGGTCAGATTAATAAATAAAATAAGAATCGCGGTCAGCGGCATCGGCAGGTTCAAAAGAATGGCCGCGAAAACAACAAAGAGTTCACTAAGGTTGGTTGAGAAAATGTAAAAAACGAATTTTTTGAGATTTTCATAAATTGTTCTTCCTTCTTTGATGGCCGTGACAATCGTTTCAAAACTGTCATCGCTCAGAACCATATTGGAAGCCTCTTTAGCCACATCTGTTCCACTGATGCCCATAGCTATCCCAATATCCGCCCGTTTAAGGGCCGGCGCGTCGTTTACTCCGTCGCCGGTGACCGCTACCACTTCGCCAAGTTCTTTTAACGTGGAGACAATGCGCAGCTTGTGTTCCGGACTGACGCGGGCAAAAATAATTTCTGCAGTAGGGACAGGTTGCGACCTGTCCCTATCCAACAGTTTTTTCAATTCAGTATTGCTCATTTTATCCAAAGTTTCGCCTAAAATAATCTGATGTTTATTTTTATCTTTCACCAGCCCGATTTGCATGGCAATCGCCTCGGCGGTAAGGCCATGGTCACCTGTGACTATGTATACTTTAATGCCGGCGCGCCGTGTCAATTCAATGGCTTCTTTAACATCGGAGCGCGGCGGATCGGCCATACCGATCAGCCCAAGGAAAGTGAGATCTTTTTCTATTTCTTCTTTTTTCAATTTGATGCCTTTTTCTTTTTCCGAAACGATTTTTTTGCCTTCATAATGGCTCAATTCTTTATATGCAAAAGCGAGACAGCGCATAGCCTTGCTGGCCATATCCTCATTTTTTTTCACAAAATCAGCGGTAGTGCCACGGTCAATAACCATAGTGTTGTTATTCAAAATAACATGAGTTGAAATCGCTGAAACGCTGTTTGGAGCTCCCTTGCTCAGGACATATATTTTCCCCGTTTGAGTATCTTTCACAATGCTACTCATTCGCTTTCGTACGGCATCAAAAGAAAATTCATGTATTTTTTCATAACGGTTTTTAATCACCTCAATGTCAAAACCGCTTTTTTTTACCATCGTGATCAGGGCGCTTTCGGTCGGGTCTCCAATGCTTTTCCAGATGTTGTTTTCTTCCTGAATGCTTGCGTTATTGCACATGCTTGCGACGAGCATAAGCAGTTCAAAAGGCCTATATGTTTTTGGATGTTCCGATTCAAGTATTTCAAGAATTTCATCAGCCTTTTTGGCGGGGAGCGTTTCTTCTCCAGATTCTGAAACCATGTCGTTTTCATCGCTTTCGCCAAGTAAAATAAAATTTCCACCGATTGGGGCTTGATCTGTTTTTTGAATTTCAATCATCCCTTTTGGCTTGTAGCCTATACCTTTTATAATTCCATGGTAGCGGTCAAAATATATTTCTTTTACGGTCATTTCGTTTTTCGTGAGCGTGCCTGTTTTATCCGTGCAGATGACGGTTGTCGCGCCGAGAGTTTCAACGGAAGACAGTTGTTTTACAATTGCCCTGCTTTTTGCCAGTCGTTGCGCTCCTACGGCCAAAGCGATTGTAATGGTCGTCGGAAGACCCTCGGGTACAGCTGCCACTGCCACCGAAGTGGCAAACAACAGTGTGCTGATCAATTCTCTTTTTTGAATAAAAAACCCTATTCCAAAAAGCAGAGCCGTGATAACAAAAGTAATTTTTCCCACAAAAATGCCGATATTTTTGAGTTCTTTTTCCAGCGGACTTTTGTCCTTTTTTGTTTCAGCGGTGAGTGCGGCGATACGGCCCATTTCTGTGTTCATGCCGGTATGGATGACTATTGCAAGGCCTGTTCCGTGCGTAGCCATGGTTCCCATAAACACCATATTTTCCTGGGACTTAGGCATTTTTTCCGTTCCATCGGTTGATTTTTCAGCAGCCTGTTCTGTTTGCGGCAGCGTTTCATCATGGCTTTTATAAGCCAGTTTTTCAACTGGGGTGGATTCACCGGTTAAAATTGCCTCCTGCGTCTCCAGCTCGTTTGTTTCAAAAAGAATGGCATCAGCGCTTATGGTGCCACCTTCTTCAATGATCAAAATATCTCCCGGGACAATTTCTTCAGCTGAAATTTTTTTTTGAACGCCGTCGCGTTTTACACGGGCATAGGGTTTTATCATTCTCTTAAGAGCCTCTATGGCTTTTTCCGCCTTGAATTTTTGAGCAAAACCGATGCCGGCATTGAGCAGAACAATAAAAAGAATAATGAAAGCGTCAACCGTTTCTCCGCTCCAGAAAGCGAAAACTGTTGCCACAATCAAAATAATAACCATCAGATCTTTAAATTCTTCAAAAAACTGGACAATATATGGTGTTTTTTTCGCCTCTTTTAATTCATTCAGCCCATATTGAACAAGGCGATTTTTGACTTCCGCTTCCATTAAACCGGTCGCCACCGTGTGATATTTGCTGAAAATAAGGCTGTTATCCATAGTCTCATTATTACATTATTTGGTCATTTTTGTCCTCCATATTTTTATTTTTTCGTGATTACCTGAAAGAAGAACTTTTGGCACCGTTAAGGCTTTAAATACTTCAGGTCTTGTATAATGCGGATATTCTTTTTTTCCCTTGAGGGCTTTTGAAAAACTTTCTTCTTCACTAGAGGCGTTATCCCCCAAAACGCCCTGTATGAAGCGACTTAACACATCTATAAATACCATTGCCGCCAATTCTCCGCCGGTTAAAATATATTTTCCGACTGAAATTTCGGAGTCAACTAAAAGATCGCAAACCCGCTGGTCAATGCCCTCATAATGACCACATAACAAAATAAAACCCTGTTTTTTTGCCGCCTTTTTTGCCGCAAATTTTTTCACCAGATTTTGCGCCAGATTGTGAGTAAGCGTTTTTCCCTTAGGACTCATATAAACAACAGGACCCTTGTTGAATTTTTGAACGTACCTGATACAATCATAAATCGGCTGCGGGGTCATGACCATGCCTGGCCCTCCTCCATAAGGCGAATCATCAACTTTGCGATGTTTGTCTTTGCTGAATTTTCGAATATCGTGAATCGCGACCTTAAGAATTTTCCTGCTTATGGCCCGTTTTATAATGCTTTCCTGCAACCAGGAATCAAAGATTTTCGGGAAGATTGTGAGCAGATCAAAGCGCATGGGGCAAGGTGAAATAACCTTGCGTCCATTGTAGCATGCGGTGCGGATTTTACCTCTTGCTGAATTGAGGAGCGCGTCTTGCTCTCTTGAGGCCTGGCTTTTTTCTTTCCTTCACGCGGCTATCGCGGGTTAAAAGACCTGCTTTTTTTAATGTTGTGCGAAGTGTTTCATCATAGACCAGCAGGGCGCGGGAAATGCCATGACGGGTGGCTTCCGCCTGTGCATTTGCGCCGCCGCCTGAAACTCTCACGGAGATATCAAAAGTCTTTAGTTTTCCTGTGAGCTTAAGCGGTGATTTAACGATATGGCTTGTGGTTCGCATGGTGGCAAATTCCTCCAGGGGTTTTTCATTGATGGTAATATTTCCTTTGCCATCAGCGTATAGTCTGACTCTGGCAACTGCTGTTTTGCGCTTTCCAAGGCCTAAAAAATATTCCCGTGATGCGATTTTTTCTTTAGTCATTGCTCAGTGTTGATGATTAAATAATATTGTTTTTGCAGGTAACGGTTTTGTTCCCTACAACAAAACCGTTTTTGGCTGCTGCGCCCCCTGTTCATGTTCAGGTCCTTCGTAAATTTTCAATTTCCTCAAAATGTCTTTCTTCAGTTTATTGTTCGGAATCATTCCCGCGACTGCGTGCATAAGAATTTCGCCGGGGTTTTTCAGCAGGAGCTGTTTGGGCGTGACGGCTCTAAGGCCTCCGCCAAAACGTGTATGATGATGATACACTTTATCGCTTTCTTTATTGCCCGTAAAATGGATTTCTTTCGCGTTGATTACAACGATAAAATCTCCGCAATCCGCATGGGGGCTGTAGATGGTTTTGTTTTTTCCGCGTAAAATATCCGCAATTTTTGTTGCAATGCGTCCGACAGTTTTGTCTTTTACATCAACAAGCAACCAATTGCGTTTTATTTCCGATTGTTTTGGAGAAAATGTTTTCATATTTATTCTACAAATTGTATTTGTACTATCGGCGCCGCGTCGCCGGCGCGGAATTTTATTGGAGTGATTCGGGTAAAGCCGCTTTTTCTTTCAGCATAGCGTTTGATTAAGTCCTCCATGATTTTTTTTGAACCAAGCTCACTGTCCATATATTCTTGTAGCATGCGAATGGCAAGACTTTCCCCTTTGTTTTTAGCGGCATTAATGAGTTTCTCCATCAATGACTGCACAGCCTTGGCTTTTGAGCTTGTCGTTTGAATTTTCTCATAAATCACAAGACTTGTGGCTAGATTCCTTAGTAAAAGCTTACTTGCGGCGCGTGGACGATGTAATCGGATTTTACTTTTTTGATGACGCATATTGAGGAAATATGTGCTGGGAGAATTGGTCTTGTAGGCAATTTGCCTATTCTATGGCAAGTGTCAGGTCTTTTGTTTTGAGGGCGTTTTTCACCTCAGTAAGGGCTTTTTTCCCAAAACCGCGTAAATTGGTAAGTTTGCTTTCCGTGCATTTGGAAAGCTGTTCAATGGAACCTATTCCGCCGTTGATAAGCGCATTGAGCGTGCGGGGAGAAAAACCGAGGATTTCAACAGGCGTGTAATTTTCTGGTACTGGCTTATTTTTTTCTTCAGCCTGCTCTTTCGCGGAAATTTTCTTGAAGTCAGACATGAAGTCCGCTTCCACCATAATATTTTCCTGATTGAAGAGATTATAATAGGATTGAAGAATGTTTGAAGCGAAACGGAGAGCATCTTCCGGAGTGACAGATCCATCCGTAAGCACCTCCAGCGTCAACTTGTCCAGATTTGTCATTTGGCCGACGCGAGTGGCTTCCACATCGTAACGAACCTTTTTTACGGGAGAAAATATTCCATCCAAAATAATCAGTGACGGATCTGCCCCTTCTTCTTTTTGACGAATATGTGCCGGTAAATATCCCACGCCTTTTTCAACCCGCAGTTCCATGTTCAGTTTCGCCCCTTTTTCAAGGGTGGTGATATATTGATCTTTATTCAAAATCTCTACGTCGCTTGGGCATTTAATATCTTTCGCGTGAACAACGCCTTCCTTATTTACTGAAAGAGTACACATTGTTGGCTCCTTGCTTGTTTTTCTGATTTTTAACAGCTTCATATTCAATGAAATATCCAAAATGCTGTCCTTAACCCCTTTAATGGTTGAATATTCATGGCTGATGCCATCCATTTTTATGCCTGTAACGCATGCGCCGGGCAGAGAAGATAGAAGAATTCTCCGCAGCGCGTTGCCGACAGTCATTCCATATCCGGGGGGCAGGGGGCTAACTGTAAAGACAGCATGATCAGGACCGATTTTTTCAATTCTGATCTTCGGAATACCAATTTCTTCTTGAATATAATGCATTCGCGTAGCTAGTTATGAATTAAAAATTAAAAATTATGAATTAAAAATTAAGGGGGTTTTTCGAGCGTGTGGTTATTTTGAGTAATACTCAACAACAAGGTTTGTCTGTATGGCTTGTTCCAAATCGGTGAGTTCCAGCTCCCTGGCGACTAGGCCGGAAAGGTTTTTATAATCTACTTTGAGCCATTTGGCTGGTCCAAATTTTTGATTTTCAATCGCATTAAAAAGGTTTGATTTTTTTACTCTGGTAATAACTTCAAATGCGTCCCCGGGTTTAGTGTGAAAAGACGGTATGTTCATGCGTATATTATTGATTTTGAACAATCCATGATTGACCATCTGTCTGGCCTGTGGTCTACTTTTCGCAAACCCTCCCCTATAGATGACGTTATCAAGGCGGCTTTCCAAAAGCTTCAACATGGCGTTGCCTGTTATGTCTTTTTGTCCGCTTGCTTTTTTGAAATAATTTACCATTTGACGTTCGGTCACCCCAAACAGACGCTTAAGCTTCTGTTTTTCCCGCAATTGCCTTGAATATTCTGATTTCTTGGCAAAACTGCCCTTGGGACCGTGCATGCCGGGAATATAATTTTTGCGTTTTAGCGCGCATTTTTCCTTTCCGCACAAACTCATGCCTTCTCTTCGGCACAACCTGCATTTTGGACCTATATAACGTGACATATATTTGATTATTAATTTACACCCTGCGGGATTTGCGTGGCCGGCAGCCGTTATGCGCGACCGCTGTGACATCTCTGATTGACTCTATATTGATACCGGAACTGTTAATGCCCCTGATGGCCTGTTCACGACCGGAGCCAACGCCTTTTATAATGACATGTCCTCTCTCAAAACCGAATACTTTTGCTTTGTTCGCGGCGGTTTCCGATGAAATTTGAGCGGCGTACGGAGTCGCTTTCTTGGCTCCCTTAAAGCCGTTGGAACCGGCGCTGCTCCATGCGATCACTTCTCCTTTCGTGTCCGTTATTGTTACAACGGTGTTGTTATATGTGGCCTGGATATAAATTTTTCCTTCCGTGACCAGTCTGCGCTTCGCCTTACCTTTTTTTTTGACCTTCGCGACCGCTTTCTTTGCCCCCTTTTCGCCTGAAACAGATTCCTTTTCCGTGGAATGTTTTTCTGCGGGACGCAAACTTGCGTCCCCTGCTTTTGATTCCGGTTTTTCTTCTGTTTCAATGGGCTTTTTTTCTTCTTTTGGAGATGTTTTTTTTGATTCGGTCATGAGATAAAAATATAGATAATGAGAAACATGTCCGCGATCGTTCATATTATTTCGTTGTCACCTTTTTATTGGCGACCGTTTTTTTCTTGCCTTTGCGTGTACGGGCGTTGGAGCGTGTTTTTTGTCCGCGTACAGGCAGGCCACGGCGGTGCCGATAGCCCCGATAGGACCCAATTTCCTGAAGGCGCTTTATGTCCATTTGTATCTTTCTGCGCAAATCTCCTTCTGACTGTATTTTACTCATTCTTTCACGTAAAATATTCAGTTCACTTTCAGAAAGATCCTGGACATGTGTATCGGGATTGATGTTAGTTTCTCTAAGAATTTTACAGCTTAACTTTCGGCCAATGCCATAAATGAAGGTCAATCCAACCTCAATGCGTTTTTCTTTTGGGAGTGTTACGCCGGCAATACGGGCAATAGTGGGCATGGAATTTACAATACGTTGAGTAAAAAATTATATGGATCTTTTAGCCTTGCCGCTGTTTGTGTTTTTTTGTGCTGCAGATGACACGCACGACATTTTTTCGCCTGATTACCTTACACTTGTTGCAGATTTTCTTCACCGAGGATCGTACTTTCATGGGAAATCAGATTGTAGAAGAGGATTTTAACTTATTTACCCGCACTATCAATGTTATTTTGAGCTTCAGCTTGTGCGGTTTTTAATTCATTTAAACTTTTAATGTCATTTTTGTGCCTGAAAACGATTCTTCCCTTTGTAAGGTCGTAGGGGGTGAGCTCAATGGTTACTTTATCGCCGGGTAGAATACGGATGTAATTGATTCTCATTCTTCCAGATATGTGCGCGAGTATTTCCTGCTCGGAATATCTTTCATCAAGGAGTTTTACCCGAAACATGGCATTTGGAAGCGCTTCCACGACAACTCCCAAAACTTCAATTACTTCTTTAGCCATGCATTAGATATGAATTATAAATTTTGAATTTTGAATTTTGGGTGAGCTATAGAAACACAAAAAAGCGTTAGGATTCTACATAATAAATATCATTGATGCAAGTGATTTTTTTGGTCCGGCCGTTTCGTCAGAATTTCAGCGCCTTTTTGGGTTATGAGGATGGTGTGTTCAACTTGTGTGGCAAACGCGCCATCGGCGGTTATGATTGTCCAGTTGTCGTTTAGCGTTTTTACCCTGCCGTTTCCCATTGTAATGATTGGTTCAATGGCTATCGTCATGCCGGCTTGGAGGACAGGGCCGTGATTTATGTCGCGAAAATTGGGGACAAATGGATCTTCGTGGAGATTTTTCCCGATTCCGTGGCCGGTAAGGTCACGTACGACAGAATAACCATTTTTTTCAACAATATCCTGAATAACACCACTTATTTTATGGATTCGCACGCCTGGCCTGGCCACTTCAATGCCTTTTCGCAGAGCTTTTTCGGCTGTATTTAGAAATTTTTCAAGTTCGGGGTTGATCACGCCAATACCTTTCGCTATTGCGGAATCCGTGTGGAAATCCCTATGGATAACACCACAGTCAATAGTTACAATATCCCCGTTTTTTAGAGGCTCCTTTCCCGGAATTCCATGCACAACCTGGTCATTCACATTAAAACAGATGACATTTGGAAACCCCCGATAGCCCTTAAATGAGGGCAAAACTCCATATTGCTTCATGAGTGTATCCGCTTTCTGGTCAATTTCAATGCCGCAAATGCCTTCCTGAAGCATTTTTTCAAGCTCGCTCAAAATCATGCCCAGAATACGCCCTCCTTCACGCATGATTTTTATTTCATAATCATCCTTGATGCCGATGATCATTTTTCCTTCTTTCCATGTACGCATTTGTTGTGGCAGTGAAAATTTAGAAATTTTTTATATATATTTTATTTTTACATGCTACCATCCCCATCAAAGGATAGCCCTCCGGGCACTTGATGGCTAGGGCTTCCGCTACGCTCCAGCCTGACGGGCGGGCGGGGGTTAGGGATGGTATAGGCGGGTATAACTTTAAAATATTTTAGCCAATATTGTTAAAATTTCTTTTCCGGCGGCTTCAATACTCTGATCACCATTCATAGTAATGAGTTTTCCGGCTTTTTTATATCGTTTAATAACCGGCATGGTTTCCTCATAATAAGCCTCAATCCGTGTTTTTATGCTTTCGGGGTTGTCATCGTCGCGGGTAGCCAAATGAGCATGGCAGGCCGCGCATTCTTCACCATTATAATATAGCGGATAAACAGCTCTGCATTTTTGACATATACGGCGTCCGGCAAGCCTTTTCAATACAGTTTCTTTCGGAACATCAATCAAAATACCCATAAAATCACGTTGATGTGTTTTCATCATGGCACCAAAAGTTTCCGCCTGAACCATTGAACGCGGTACGCCGTCAAAGAGCGCTTTTTTCTCTTTAACGAGCCGCGCCATAAAATTCTCAATAATATCCATGACTACTTCATTTGGCACAAGACGGCCTGCTTCAATAATATTTTTCACTTTTTTCCCCAAGTCGGAATTTTCCCCTGAAAGTTTTCGTAACTCCGATCCTGTTTCAAACACTTCAAATTCATATTTTTCAGCGACCAGTTTGCCTAAAGTGCCTTTTCCGGAGCCCTGAATGCCAAATAAGACAAGATCCATAATAAAAATGATCAAGCACCAAATTCCAAATTCCAAATTTGAAATATAAAATGTTTTGGATTTAGAATTTCGATCATTTAATATTGTTTGGAATTTGGAATTTGGTTATTGGTAATTCTAATTAATAGAGCTTGTTATAATCATGCATGACAAGTTGGGCATTAATGGCTCTAATAAGCTCTAAAACGACACCCACAATGATGATAAGGCCGGCGCCGCTGATCAGGGTAGGAATGCTGCCAAAAGCCAGGTTTGCGGACAGTTTTTGCAGCAGAATCGGTAAAATTGCGATGAAAGCTATAAAAAGGCCTCCAAATAGATTGAGCCGGTTAGAAATCTGGCCGAGATGTTCAGCGGTTTGTTTTCCCGGACGAATCCCCGGAATGTAGCCGCCGCGTTTTTGAATATTTTCAGCCACCTGTTCCGGATTAAAAGTAATATTGACGTAGAAGAAAGTGAAGGCAATTACGAGAAGGAAATAGCTTATTAGATATGGCCAACCTTCTGTGCCTAGAAAGGTTTTAATAAAACCCGCGGTGTCTTTCAGCCAAAGTTGCGGAGCATTTTGAAGAAATTCTGCAATGATGCCCGGAAAAGTTACTACGGAAACGGCAAAAATGATTGGCACCATGCCAGCCTGATTGATACGGATTGGCATGGTGGAGTGATCGCTTCGGCCCCGGATACCCCTTCCCGCATAGATAATTGGCAGATCGCGCTGACCTTCCGTTACAAGGATAACCATAACCGTGAGTATCAGCGTGATGAGGATCATTGCCACAAATGGAATCAGTTTTTCCGAGGATTGTTGTGCCAAAGCCAGACTTTGCCCCACGATCTGCGGAATATTCGCAATAATTCCCGCGAAGATAATCAAGGAGGTGCCGTTTCCAATGCCCATTTCAGAAATCAGTTCGCTCATCCACATGAGAAGTATTGTTCCGGCAGTTATGGTTATCATGACGGGTATGATGACACTCGGTGAAGAAATATTCTGTATGAGTGGAACCCGCGATTGGGAATTCAAAAGCAGAATCATGCCGTACGACTGTATAAAGGCTAGGGGAAGGGAAAGCCAGCGCGTGTAGCTGTTAAGCAGCCTTCTGCCATGCTCGCCTTCTTTTGACAGATTTTCCAGCTTGGGAACAATCACTGTCAGTAACTGTAGAATGATGGAAGCGTTTATGTACGGCGATAAACCCATAAGGATAATGGAAAAATGCTCGGCGCTTCCTCCAGTTAAAAGGCTGAACATTCCCAACAGTTGATTGCTGGCAAAGATAGCTTTTAAAGAGTCCAGATTTACTCCAGGTATGGAAATCTGCGTCAGCACACGAAAAATAACGATAATGCCAAAAGTAAAAAGAATTTTATTTCTGAGGTCTTTGGAATTCCAGATTTGCGCCAGATATTTGAGCAATTTTGAGTAAATTATGAACTACGAATTTGTAAGGAACGGTTTCAAACCGTTCCTTACAAATATGATTATTCGGTTTTTACAACAGGCTCTGTTTTTGTCATGAGTTCCGTGATCGTTCCTGCGGCCTTTTCAATCTTTATTTTGGCGCTTTTTGAAACGCGGTCAGCCTTGATGTGGAGTTTTTTTGTCAATTCACCGTCGCCGAGGATTTTTACGGGCTTATTTTTATTGCTTATTAATTTTTTCTCAAAAAGTCTAACAATGTTTACTTCTTCATTATTATCAAAAGAATTAAGATCGCCAACATTGACGACCTGAAAACTGACATGATTCGGGTTATTGAACCCCTTTAGCTTGGGCATGCGGCGATAGAATGGCGTTTGGCCCCCCTCAAAGCCCGGCTTGTAGCCGCTACCGGTTCTGGCGGTTTGCCCCTTGCCTCCCCTGGTTGAATAACTTCCATGACCGGACGCGTTGCCGCGTCCAACCGTTTTGCGTTTTTTACGCGCGCCGGGATTGCTGTGAAGGTTAGAAAGATTGTCCATTTGGGTATGTATTGATTATTTTGAATTTTGAGTTTGTTTGGAATTTGGTGCTTGATCATTGGTGATTACCAGATTTGGTGCTTGATCATTGGTGATTTTTTCTTCGTTTTCTTTAATCTCTTTAGCAAAGTTATTTACTGCAACAGCAGATTTTGCTACAGGTATTACTTTTTTATACCATGGAAACATCCTAAGCTGCGATAGCGCCAAAATAGCCGCCTGGCTGTTAGAAAGACGATTTTTGCATCCCAGCACCTTGCTCATTACGTTTTTTACTCCGGCCAATTCCAAAATTTTTCGTAGCGGACCGCCGGCAATAATGCCTGTACCGGGACAGGCCGGCATAATCATCAGCTTAGCGCTTTTAAATTTCATCTTCACTTCATGTGGAATAGTTTCTGAAATAATAGGCACTTCAATGAGAGATTTTTTGGCATGCGCAATAGCTTTTTTAATCGCCCCCTGCACCTCAAGGGACTTTCCAATACCGACCCCGACCTTTCCCTTTTTATTGCCAATAACTACAGTCGCGCGGAAGCGCAATCTGCGGCCGCCTTTGACCACGCGGGTCACACGATCTATCTGTATGACCTCTTCTTCAAATTCACTGCTTCTGGTTTCTCCTCTTCCTCTTTTTTTATGAGCGTTTGCCATTTATCATTAATTATGAATTTTGAATTTCGGATTATGGATTATGGATTAGAACTTTAATCCGCCTTCGCGGGCGCCTTCAGCCAGCGCTTTTATACGTCCATGATATTTGTAGCCGTTGCGATCAAACACACAACCGGTGATATTTTTTTCTACAGCAAGTCTGGCGATTTCCACACCTACTTTTTTTGCGTTTTCGCTTTTTTTAACATGATCTTTATACTTCAAATCAGAAGCGCTTGCCAGAGTTTTGCCATTGGTGTCATCAATAAGTTGGGCATAATGCCCAATCAGACTTCTATAAACGACGAGGCGTGGTTTTTCGGACGTGCCGTTTATCTTTGCGCGGACACGCTTATGACGCCTTAGTCGATCTGTATATTTTTTTAACGTCTTCATTGTACGAATTACGGATTATGAATTAGGGATTTTATTTTTCCTTTATGGCGGCCTTCCCGGCTTTACGCGGTACATATTCTCCTACATATCGTATACCTTTGCCTTTATAAGGTTCCGGTTTACGCCAGGAACGTATTTTTGCGGCCACTTCTCCAACCATCTGCTTATTGGCGCCCGCAATGGTCAAAATATTCTTTTTTTCCTGATCAATGGTAATTGTGATCCCCTCGGGTGGCTGAACTTCAACAGGATGTGAAAAACCCAATGACAAAATCAGTTTTTTCCCCTGCAGCGTAGCGCGATATCCCACGCCCTGGATTTCCAGTTGTTTTGAAAATCCCTTCGTCACGCCTTCAACCATATTGGCAGCCAGTGTCCTACTTAAGCCATGCATACTTTTGGCCATTTTATCGTTTCCGGCTCTTTCAAAAGTAATTTTTTCATCCTTCACTTCAATTTTCACGCTCCTGTGAAACGGAAAACTGAGCTCGCCATTTGGACCTTTCACAAATAACACATTCTGGTCCTTCTTTTCAACAGTTACATTATTTGGTATTGCAATGGGTAATTTTCCAATTCTTGACATGACGATAAAATTTATTGAAGTAAATTATTTTGCGACAAAAACTTAGTAAATTTCACAGATCAGTTCGCCGCCAAGATTCATTTTTTTGGCTTCTTCTCCACCCATGACCCCTTTCGGCGTTGACAGAATCGCTACCCCTAGGCCTCCGTGGATCTTTTTGAGTTGACTGCTTTTTACATAAATTCTTTGGCCGGGTTTGCTGATTTTTTTCAGCGTAAGACTGTGTACTGTTGAGAAATGCTCTAAGCCCCTACGGGGATCGTTAAGGACAATATTGATTTCCTGAAAATCGCCGTTTTTCACCGTTTCCACATTTGCGACAAAGCCTTTTTCTTTAAGTACCTTAAGGATTCCCATCTTCAGTTTGGAATGAGGAACCGTAAGACGGTCTTTGCGCGCCATGACGGCGTTACGAATTCTTGTGAGAAGATCAGCTATTGGATCAGTCATTATTGTTGATTATTAGATTATTTTGTACGGAATAGGCATGCCTATTCCGTATGTTTACCAGGAAGATTTTTTAACGCCCATAATTTTTCCAGCGGAGGCGTATTCGCGGAAACAGATTCTACACATTTCAAATTTCCTCATATATCCGCCGTTACGTCCGCAAAGTTTGCAACGATTATACACTTTTGTTGGAAATTTTGGCTTTTTTTTGGCCGCAATGGCTTCCAGAAGGCCCTTTTGCCGTCTTGCTGTCTTTACCCTTAAAGCTTTTCGTGCCATGATTTTGATGATTAATGATTCTGCTATTTTATGAATGGAAAACCCATGTGTTTGAGTAATTGAAATCCTTCCGTGTCATTTTTTGCCGTTGTTACAAAAGTAATCTCCAGACCATGAATTTTACTGACATCGTCGGGGCTTATCTCGGGAAAAACAGTGTTTTCTTTAATAGCTACGGTGTAATTGCCTTTTCCATCAAAGCTTTTTTTGGAAATTCCACGAAAGTCCCTTACCCGCGGGAATACGACATTGACGAGTTTATTCAAAAAATCATACATTCTTTTTCCGCGGATTGTCACATATATTCCAACCGGCTGATTTATTTTTAATTTAAAATTTGATATGGCTTGCCGCGCCTTGGAAATCATCGGTTTTTGGCCAGAAATAAGAGTTACACTGTTTACAACATGCGAGAAATCTTTACTGTTGCCGCTGAGCTTTCCAATGCCCGTGTTTATTTTTACCCTGCTGATCCGTGGAACCGACCAGATATTTTTTTTATTCAGTTCTTTTTGGAGAGCCGGTATAATTTCAGTTTTAAATTTTTCCTGTAGATTTTTCATGATTAAAAATTATCTTAATTAGTCAAACATTAAACTTTAATTTTTTTAGTAGTTTTTTCTCCTTTTTCTGCGACAACCTGATCCAGCGTCTGCTTACATTTTTTACATATCCGCTCTTTCTTGCCATTTGCCGCGAGTTTATAACCCGCCCTGGTAGGTTTGGAACAGGAAGGACACATGATGACGACATTAGAAGCATTTATTGGAGCCTCAAAGTGTATTTTTTCACCGGGTCCTGCTGTTGTTTTTTTCACATGTTTTGTTCGCATGTTTACCTTCTCCACAACAATCCGGTTATGCTTGGTGATAATACGGGATACTCTACCGTTTTTCCCCTTGTCTTTACCACTGATGACCAATATTTTATCATTCAATTTCACTTTCATATATTACAATTTACGAATTACGGATATCTATAAAACTTCCGGAGCTGAACTTACAATTTTCTGAAAACCTTTTTCACGCAGTTCGCGTCCTATTGGACCAAAAACGCGTGTTCCCTTTGGTTCATTGTCTTTGCCGACAATGACGATGGCATTTTCATCAAAACGGATATATGTTCCATCTTTGCGTTTTGTTTCCTTCGTTGTTCTCACAATGACAGCCCTTTCAACACTATGGGCCTTTACCGTCCCCCGTGGCGCCGCCTGCTTGATGGTGACAATAACAATGTCGCCAATACCTCCATAATGCCGTCTTGTTCCCCCAAGGACTTTAATACACTGTGCCAGTTTGGCTCCCGTGTTGTCCGCGACCTGTAACATGCTGCGTAATTGGATCATGTTTGAGATGTTTTTAATAATTGTTCAGAAGGTTTTGGTTCTATCACAGTCCAGCGTTTGAGTTTACTTAAAGGCCGTGTTTCGTAAATCATAACGGTGTCACCTGTTTTGAATTTGTTTTCAGGATCATCAACATAATACTTTTTTGAGACGCGGTAGCGCTTTCTATATTTGGAATGCACTTTGTAGCTGTGTATGGTCACCACGCGTGTTTTATTCATTTTGTCGCTGGTAACTATCCCTTTTTTACTGCGCATTTGGTTACAATTTATGAGATAAAATATGTTATCCGCCCGGGGCAGATTGTTTTTCCCTAATTAATGTCTGTAATCTTGCTATATATTTTCTCAGATCCCGTAGCATGTGACTTGCTTTTGAATGACCGCCTTTCACCGCGAACTTTTCCCTGAGAAGTTCATGTTCCGATTTTAAGACCTCCTGTAAAAGTTCTTTAAGAGGCAAGGCGCGAATTTCCTGTTTTGTGAGCATATATTTTTAATTATTTTGATGTGACGAATCTGCATTTGACCGGTAATTTTTGCGATGCGAGCCTCATGGCTTCTTTGGCTATCGCTATTTCAACGCCGTCCATTTCAAAGAGAATTGTTCCGGCGCATACACCTGCCACATATTTTTCAACAGTGCCTTTCCCGCTTCCCATTGGGACTTCCGCGGCCTTTTGTGTCACCGGTTTGTGCGGGAAAATGCGAATCCAGATTTTTCCTCCGCGCTTGATAAAATGTGTCATTGCGCGTCTGGCCGCTTCAATTTGCCGGCTGGATATCTCTCCTCCCTCAATCGTTTTAAGACCGAAAGCGCCGAATGCCGTTCTGGTCCCGGAGGTGGCTCTCCCGAACGTGTTGCCACGTAAACGATGGGATTTTCTGTACTTTACTTTTTTAGGAACGAACATTTAGTGAATTATGAATTATGAATTTAGGATAGCGGATTGATCATGGATTGCGGCGGATTTTTTGAAGACATTTCCTTTATAAATCCAAACCTTTACTCCGATGGCTCCAAATGCCGTTTTTGCGTGTAGGCAGGCGTAATCAATGTCGGCCCGCAGCGTGTGGAGTGGAATTTTTCCCTGGGCAAAAAATTCGGATCTGGCAATCTCAACTCCGTTCAAACGGCCCGAAAATAAAATCTTGATCCCCTGGGCGCCGTTTTCCATTGCTTTGTCTATTGCCATTTTGGCTGCTCTGCGGTAGGAGATCCGTTTCTCAACCTGTTGGGCTATACTATCAGCTAAAAGCTTTGAGTCAATGGCGGGCTTTTTAATTTCCTTGATATTTAAGCTGAATTGTTCGTGGAATTTTTTGGAAAGTTCATCGCGGAGACCGTCAATACCCGCTCCCTGACGCCCTATAATTATTCCCGGTTTGGCCGAATGAATATATACGTTGATTTTGCCAGCCGTTCTATGAATTTCAATTCTTGATACTGCGGCATCCGCAAGCCGTAGTTCAATAAGCTTGCGTATCGCCACATCCTGATGCAGCAGTTTTGCGTAATCGCGCTTGCTGGCGAACCATTTGGAATCCCAGGTTTTTGTTATATCCATCCGGAAAATATTTGGATTAACCTTTTGCCCCATCTTTATGAATTAAAAATTAAAAATTATGAATTAGAAAGTATGAATTTTGAATTATGAATTAGAAATTTTGAATTGATGAGATTTTTTTCTTTTGATCGCAGAGGTTTTCTTTTCGGTGGAAGGCATATCTTTCTTCTCTACTTCTTTTGGCTTTTCTTCGGTCTTTTTAGGCTCCGGCTTTTCCAGTATTCCCAGACGAACCGTGGCGTGCGCTGTTCGCTTTAGAATGGGGTGCGTGCGTCCCCGTGAAACGGGGACGCTGCGTTTTAATGTTGAGCCTTCCGTTACAATGATTTCTTTGATAAAGAGTGAGTTTTTATTCTGTTTAAAGTTGTTTTCAGCGTTTGCCACTGCGCTCTTCACTATTTTCCCGAGAATTTTTGCACCCTTTTTGGGAGTGAATTTTAACAGGTTAATTGCTGTCAGAATATCTTTATTGCGAACCAAATCAGCAATGAGGTTGATTTTTTTTGATGTGATGCGCAGTGATCGTCCGATAGCGTGCATATTTTGAATTATTAATTACGAATTTTGAATTATGGATCATTTAGAATTTGGACAAGGCGGGGCTGTGGCAGTGCTATTTTGATTTTGCTGCCGGTGTGGAAGCAGCAGCGGGGGCTGCTGGTACGCCTGCACCGGTTCCCGTTCCTGTGGTCGGTGTGCCTTCGGCCTTGGCCAGTTTGCCGCCATGCACTTTAAACTTGCGTGTTGGCGAAAATTCTCCAAGGCGATGGCCGACCATGTTTTCCGTGATAAAAACCGGAATATGCTGTTTTCCATTGTGGACGGCAACGGTATGGCCGACAAAGTCAGGAGCAATTTCGGAGGCTCGCGCCCATGTTTTAATCACTCTTTTCATGCCGCTTTTATTCAGCACGTCAATTTTTTTCATCAACTTCAGGTCAACATAAGGCCCTTTTTTTGTACTTCTACCCATCTTTTTTTAATTATGAATTAGAAATTAAAAATTAGAAATTGAATGAAAATTGATCATTGAAAATTGTTCAGACCACCCTTTTATCATTTCTGCGTCTTAGAAT
>CAYHVY010000004.1:19899-22983 GCA_964360095.1 uncultured Candidatus Peribacteria bacterium
ATTGATCATTGAAAATTGTTCAGACCACCCTTTTATCATTTCTGCGTCTTAGAATCAACGGGTCGCTGTATTTTCTTTTGCGGGTTTTGAAACCAAGAGCAGGCTTCCCCCATGGCGTTTTTGGCCCTGGCATACCGATAGGCTGATTGCCTTCTCCTCCACCATGAGGGTGATCAATTGGATTCATGGCTTTTCCGCGCACTTCCGGACGTCGCCCCATCCAGCGTTTGCGGCCGGCCTTCCCGAGTTTTATATTGCTATGATCAATATTGCTGACGATGCCGATGCTGGCAAAACAATCCTTGTTTATTATCCGGATTTCTCCCGAAGGCAATTGTACTTGGGCATGAGAACCTTCAATCGCCATAAGACGGGCAACAGAGCCTGCCGATCTAACAATTTGGCCGCCGCGCCCCAGATCAAGTTCAATATTATGAATTTCATAACCAAGCGGAATATGTTTGAGCATCAGGCGGTTTCCGATTTTTATTTCAGCTTTTTCATCAGTCATTATGACGCTTCCGACCTTCATATTTTCCGGCGCCAGGTGATAACGTTTCTCCCCATCAACATAATTGACAAGCATAATGAGCGCGGTACGATTTGGATCATATTCAAGAGCTGCCACTTTTCCAGGTATTCCCCGTTTATCCAGCTGGCTGAAATCAATCATGCGATACAGTTGCTTGTGACCGCCCCCCCGATGACGTATGGTGATTTTACCCTGATTGTTGCGGCCGGCCTGTCTTTTGAAGCTTTTTGTCAAGCGTTTTTCCGGACGTTTTTTTGTTACCTCATCAAAAGTGAGAACGCTCATAAATCTTCTTCCAGGTGTGCCAGCTTTGAATTTTCTGAAACCCATTTTTTTGAATTACGAATTTTGAATTTTGGAATGGCTCTGTAGGGAACAAAAATTTTTGTTCCCTACAAAGCCATTATGTTATTCTTTCACTTTGGCTATTTTTTCAATGTCCAGTTTTTTTCTTCCCACCAGCGTTATAAGCGCTTTTTTCATTTTATGTCGTTTTTCAACAATATTACGGCGCAGCGTTCTCTTTTTCTCCGGGAGATTGATGGTTCTCACTTTATCCACCTTGACACCGTAAACCTCTTCAATGGCTTTTTTAATGCCAATCTTTGTAGCCTTGCGGTTTACCTGAAACGTATAGGTGAATTTGCCGCTTAGCGCTGTCGCTTTTTCAGTTACGGTCTGTTTGATGAGAGTGTAGAGAGCCTGCATGAGTAAGTGTGGAAATAATCTGAAAAAGTTGAGAACGACGATCCGTCTCGCATACGTTATTCTTTATTCTTTTGCTGTTTTTGCTCCTTTCATAAAAATTTCAGGGAGTTTTTCTAACGCTTCTTCTAAAAACAGAACTTCATCATATTTTTGAAGATCGGCGATGTTGAGATAATTGATAAGAATTGTTTTGACCAATGGAAGGTTGCGACTGGATTTTTCTATTTGGGGATCTTTTTTTGGGATGACGATAAGGACATCTTTTTGAATCGGCAATTTGTGGATTATTTGTAGAAAATGTTTTGTATTTATTTTTGGAGCCTCATATTGGTCAAGTCCAATGACTTTGCCCTGTCTGTGCTTATAGGAAAGCGCTGAAAACAATGCCAGGCGTCTTTGTTTGCGCGGCATATTTTTGGTGAAATTGCGATTATTTTTTGGACCGAAAGCAATTCCTCCACCTCTGAAATGTGGATTTCTGATGGAACCTTGTCTTGCCTGACCGGTACCCTTTTGCGGGAACGGCTTTCTGCCTCCGCCCCTCACCTCTGATTTTGTTTTTGTCCATGTGATGGCGCTGGGACGAGCATTGGCATGTTGTCGCACAAGCGCCTGATGAATCAAATCTTCTTTAAATGGGGCATCAAAGATTACATTTGAAACTTCAAGCTCTTTTTTCTTTTCACCCTGCTGGTTGTAAATAATAATTGTTGCCATTTTTAGTCCGCCTCAGGCGGATGAAATATTAAAATTAAAGTTTTTTTAAGCTGATTAGGGAATTTGCACTACCCGGCAACGCTCCCTTCACCCCTATGAGATTTTTCTTTGGATCCATGTAAACTATGGAAGTCTTAAAGGTAACCGTTTCGCAGCCCATGCGGCCCGGCAGGCGTTTTCCTGGTAGAATGCGGCCCGGTTTGGCGCGTGCTCCAACGGATCCTGGCTCGCGGTGGAAATGTGAGCCGTGGGAGCCCGGTCCGCCCGCCATATGATGACGTTTTATGACTCCCTGAAAGCCTTTCCCTTTCCCCGTGCCGCTGGCGATAACTTCATCTCCCTCCTTAAAAATTTCTACAGTTATTTGATCATTTTTTTTGTAATTTTCATCACCTTTTATCCGGAACTCTCTTAGAAAGTAAAACTTTCTTGTTTTGGTCGGTTTTTTTACTTCAGAAAAACCTAGGACTATCGCCGGATATCCATCCTTTTCAACTGTTTTGACCTGGGTAATCCGATTTGGATCACAGAGGACAATCGTCATGGGGATCACGCGGCCATCGTCTTGAATGACTCTCGTCATGCCTAATTTTTTGCCCAGTAAACCCGGCATAGTTTTAAGAGGTTATGGCTGCCGATGTACATGTTGTCCGCAACCGTAAAGCGAAGATTTTGTCTCCGGAAATGAATCGGAGGAACCCGCGCCTTGTGATAACGTAATGTGTTTTTTATTCACATTTTCATATTTAAGCTTTTTTCTCTTTTTCCGTAATCATCTTAATTTCAATGTCAACGCCTGCCGGTAAATTCAAATTGGTCAATGAATCAATAGTCTTTGGAGTGCTTTCGGTGATGTCAATCAGGCGTTTATGGGTGCGAATTTCAAACTGGTCTCTTGCATTTTTATGAACAAAGGTTGAGCGGTTGACGGTAAATTTTTCAATTCTTGTGGGAAGGGGAATGGGACCCGCGACAATAGCCCCGGTTCTTTCTGCAGTGTCAATAATCAATCGCGCTGAATCGTCAACAACCTTATGGTCGTATGCCTGGATTTTAATTCGTATTTTCTGTTTCGCAGCCATATTTGGTCAATTTACAGTTATCAATGATCAATTTTCATTCAATTT
>CAYHVY010000004.1:23083-27310 GCA_964360095.1 uncultured Candidatus Peribacteria bacterium
TCGCAGCCATATTTGGTCAATTTACAGTTATCAATGATCAATTTTCATTCAATTTTTTTATTGGAAATTACAAATTGAAAATTGCTTTTTACTCTACGATTTTTGTTACGACGCCGGCGCCGACAGTCCTGCCGCCTTCACGGATGGCAAAACGCGTGCCTTCGTCAAGGGCGATGGGCGACCCCAAAGCGACAACCATTTTTATATTGTCACCCGGCATCACCATTTCCACTTCTTTTGGCAATTCAACCGCGCCGGTCACGTCTGTGGTGCGGATATAAAATTGCGGCTTATAACCTTTGAAAAATGGAGTATGGCGACCGCCTTCTTCTTTGGTCAGAACATATACTTCTCCTTCAAATTTTGTGTGCGGTTTGATACTGCCCGGTTTTGCCAATACTTGGCCGCGAAGTATTTCCTCGCGTTCAATGCCGCGAAGAAGTACCCCGACGTTGTCTCCGGCCTGGCCCTGATCAAGCAGTTTTTTGAACATTTCAACACCGGTTACAACAACTTTTTTGGTTGGAAGAATGCCCAAAACTTCAATTTCATCGTTAATTTTTACAATGCCTGTTTCAATACGTCCGGTTGCCACTGTTCCCCGTCCTTTAATTGAGAAAACGTCCTCAACAGGCATAAGGAAGGGCTTATCAAGGTCGCGTTTTGGTTCAGGAATAGAATTGTCAAGCGCGTCCAGCAGTTCCTGAATGCATTTTGTAGCAGCCGGATCAGCCGGATTTTCCATGGCTTTCAAGGCGGAACCTTTAATAAAAGGCGTTTTATCAGGATCAAAACTGTACTTCTTTAAAAGTTCCCTGACTTCCATTTCTGAAAGTTCTGCAATTTCTGGATCGGCCATATCCATCTTGTTCATGAAAACGACGATATGCGGCACGTTCACCTGTTTTGCAAGCAGAATATGTTCACGGGTCTGTGGCATCGGGCCATCCGCTGCGGAAACGACAAGAATAGCTCCGTCCATTTGGGCGGCGCCGGTAATCATATTTTTAATGTAGTCGGCATGACCTGGACAGTCAACGTGGGCATAGTGACGCTTTTCGGTTTCGTATTCCTGATGGGAAGTGGCTATAGTGATGCCCCGAGCTTTTTCTTCCGGAGCGTTATCAATTTCATCGTATTTTCTCGCTTTCGCCATGCCTTTCCCGGCGCAATACAGTGTAATCGCTGAAGTCAGCGTTGTTTTTCCATGGTCAACGTGGCCAATTGTTCCAACGTTGATATGTGGTTTTGTTCTTTTATATACATCTGCCATAAGAATAAAGTTAATATAATGAAGCGCGCGTTTGTTTAAACGCGAAGAGATACTATCGGAAAATTATTTAGCGTGCAATAGATTTTATCCGGTCCATTTTTTTACCAGAATACTGAAGTATTTCATGTCTACTATTTCATCAGCTTTTATGCTCATTTTAAACCTTAAATCTTCAGGCAGCGTTTTCCCGTTCCAGTAAAGCAATATGGAAAGATCTTCCAGGTTGATTTTAAAATCATCATTCAAATCTCCAATCAATGTGGGCATGCCCGAACCCGTTCACGCTCCGGAAAAAACATTTTTTGTTCCCACGGTAAAATTATCTGTAGTGCTTACACCATCTTTTTCTGATCTTGTTTGTACAAGATACACTCCTGGTTCCAAAAGAGAAGTATCTAAATAATAACGGTAAATGCCGTTTTTTTGAGGTTTTGTCTGAATACTGATGATATTGCCCGAACGAACAATAATTGTTATTGGATTTTTTGGATAACTGACTCCTGAAAGATAAATAAAATCTCCCCATTGTACTTTTGATTTATCCAGACGAACAGTTGGAAGAGTAATATTTAAGTTACCGCTACCGCCGCTGTCATTACCTCCGCCAGGCCCGCCGCTATCACTACTTCTATTTGTCTTGCCTGTGCCGCCCGCATTTTCCACATCGTCTGTTCCTGTACTGCTGATTATTGTACCGCTGATTGTACTGTATTCGCCCCAATCACTGATGTCCTGCCCAATTTCCGCGATAACGGCGTCTTTGATTTTTTGAGATGCCGAGATGGCCGGCATGGATTTATTTGAAGAATTTGAAGAAGCAGTTGAAGAGGATGGTGCTGCCTGTGACGGCAACGGTTCGTACACTGGAATAGATACCGAGCCGACACCGGCCCCGCCGCCTCCGGATGATCCAGATGAGGATGAAGGCGCTGGTGTTGTTGGCGGCGAGGGATTTGTATTGATAATCGGCGCGAAAATAATGCTGGCTTTCCCGATTTTGTCAAATGATGGTTGAAATGAGAGGATCATACCGGTAATAGACATAATCATTCCGGCAATTAGTAAAATAACTTTACTAATTGTTAACCAGCATCTTTTGTTTTTCATATTTGTTTTTTATGGCCCTGTTTTCAATCTGAAAAAGTCAAATAAGTGGGAAAAAAATGAAGAAATTGAGGAAAAAGCAGGGGCGGCGGCTCTGCATGGGGTTGTTTGCGCTTTGCCAAAAGCCGGCGCCGCTGATCTAAATTCCGCTACAGCGTGAGAATCCTGTATTTCAATTGGAGCAAAGAGTGTGAAATGACTTGGTTTAAATACGTAGTGGATAATGTAATCATAATCATTGGCATAATCTGTTGTCCGCTTGTTTGTCCAATCGGTGATGGTCGTTGTGATGTAAGCGGCACCGGATGTTGGTTGCCTTGTGACGTAAATAGTTGAACCCTTTACGACTTCCCAAGTATTCGTCGCCTTATTGAAAAAGCCAACCGGCGTATTGAGTTTTTCCGCGGATATACCGCTGTTAATTAATGCTTCAACACGGGTTTTGTTCATTGTGATTTCTGTTGTAACGCTGTTATTTAAATTGGTAATTGTTTTCCCTTCACTATCGGTTGTGGATATTTCCACGGCCTGATTCCCAAGGGCTCCAAAAGCTCCCATTTTTGGCGCGTTGGTCACATTTTTTATTGAAACATTTGTTCCGGTAGCGTTTTTGCCGAGAGTGCCGGCCGGAATAGTCAGTTTTGCAACATCGGAAGATACAACATTGTCTTTTGTCGGATTCATACTGACTGTTTTTGGCGCACTGGAAACAAAATTTGACTGTGTCTGATTTAGAGTAACTGTAACGGCGTTGGACCCTGGAGAAACATTTGATGATGTTCCATACATGCCGTTTTCACTGCGCGCGGTAATATCCCATCTTACGCCCGGCTCAACCTTGAGCGTAAGAGCGCCATTGCCATCTGTTTGCCCGCCAGCCCATTTGCTGGAACCGTCGCTTGCGATCGCATCAACCCAGGCGTTGGCTACCGCATTATTGCTGGAATCTTTTATGCTTAAAATGATATTGGAGCTGGCATTTGGCAATACCAGATTAACAACGTTGGGAGCAGTTGCTACAATAGTGGCGCTTGTACTGGCGCTGACATAATTTTGTTTATTTGCGGTTATAAGGTATGTTCCGGGAATAAGATTTAACGCCAAGGAGCCGTTATTATCCGTTGCGCCGTTGACGAAACTTTCCTTATCCTGATCGAAAGCTGAAATGGAAGCGTCTCTTAAGGCCGCCGTATTATTGTCTTTTACACTTACGGTGAGCAGTGCAAATTGCGTGGTGGAAAGATCAAAACTGACTGAAGCTGCGCTGCCGGATACGGTAAATGTCTTGGTGATTTCACTGGCGCCGTTTACACTCATATATCCAGTGTAACTTCCAGCGCCAAGACTTACAGTGGTGGAACCAACACCGTTTGCGACTGCAATTTGGGCCGTGCTCCAGTTATCTGTTGTATCGTTGTGAATATTGATTTCAGCCTGCGTAATGCCGGTCGGTATGCCTGTTACATTAAATGTTATCTGCTGATATGTTGGCAATGTGTATATGCCAAGGTTTGAATCTGCTGTTGCTATGTTAACATTGTTTGATATTACAAGTGTCTCATCATTTGTGCCCAGTGTTTTTACATAATAAATTTCTGTTGATGCATTATTTTTTGCCAGATTTAAAATAACCTGCCCCGCCTGGTCTGTTGACGCGCCGTTACCATAAGCTATAAATTGTTTTGTATTTTTATTGAATTTTTCCGCCCATACAAAATTTCCTTCCACGGCAGTTCCAGCTGAATTGCGAACTGTTACCGTAATGTTTCCGTTGTTGTTTCTGTTTAAGGTGAAATTGATGCATGTTACATCACTGGATGTTACTGCTATGCTTGTTGCATTGACTCCTG
>CAYHVY010000005.1:0-24439 GCA_964360095.1 uncultured Candidatus Peribacteria bacterium
CTAGTGGCAAGGATGGGCATTTGCCTAGTTTGGATGAAATTTTCTTGTCGCGAAGGTGGCTTCCACACAGTATATCTACAGCAAAAACTAAAGCTATGGACAATGAACCAAGTGAAAAAAAACCGAAATCCGGAAAATCAAGAAACAGTAAACGGAGAAGAGGTGAGCATTGGAGACAGCGGAACGGAGAAACATGGGATTGACATTAGGTATAATCACCCCGCTAACTGCTGTAGTTGATCCGTAAGCCTTAAATCGCTTACAATTGCGTCAATATTGCCATCCATTATGGAAGGCAAATTGCTCCAGCTTTTTTTAATGCGATGATCGGTTACGCGATCCTGTGGAAAATTGTATGTGCGGATTTTTTCGCTGCGGTCGCCAGTTCCAATTTGGCTTAAACGTTTGTCGCCAAGTTCTTTTTGGCGTTTTTCCTGTTCCAGGGCGTACAAACGAGTCCGCAGAACAGACATGGCTCTTTGTTTGTTTTTCAGTTGGGACTTTTCATCCTGCTGAGAAACAACCAGACCCGTTGACAGATGGGTGATGCGGACAGCGGAATCCGTCGTATTCACACTTTGCCCTCCCGGTCCTCCGGCTCTAAATACATCAATTCTTAGATCAGAATCCTTGATTTCAATATCAATCTCTTCAGCTTCGGGCAACACGGCACACGTTATTGTTGATGTGTGCACGCGACCCTGCGCTTCTGTTATGGGTATTCGCTGCACCCGATGCACACCGCTTTCATATTTCATTTTACTATAAACACCTTCTCCGATGATTTTAAAAATAATTTCCTTGACACCACCGGCGGTTGCCTCGCTTTTGCTCAACAACTCAACTCTGAACTGATTTCTTTCCGCAAAACGAATGTACGCCCGGGTCAGCTCTCCGGCAAAAAGAGCCGCCTCTTCTCCGCCAGCCCCCGCCCGAATTTCCACAATCACATTTTTCGTATCATTTGGATCTTTCGGCAAAAGTTCAAATTTCATCATCGCCTCCAATTGCAATTGTTTTTCTTTACTTATTTTGAGCTGTTCTTTGGCCAATTCACGCATATCCTCATCTTTTTCAGTTTGAAGTAACTCATTGGCATCCTGTAAATCTTTGGCGGCTTTTTGATAGTCACGATAAAGTTTAACAGGATTGGTAAGCTGTTTATAGCGTCGCATAAGAGTCTGATACTTCTGCTGGTCGGCAATAACATTTGGATCGGCCAGTTTAGCCTCTATATCAGCATATTCCGTTTCCATTTTTTTGAGTTTTTCAAGCATGGTGCAGCCATTCTACCATAAAAACCCTGTCAATATCGGCATAGTCTTGGAAAAACGTTATTTTTTTTGCGTCCGGAAAATATTTTTGAAGCGACAATTCTAACTCCTGCCGCTGCAAAAAGCCAAATTCACCAAATAACGCTTTTGGTTTCCATATTGCCGCGGCCAGTTGAGAAAAAAGTTTTTCATACAATTGAAGGCCGTCTTTACCTCCAAATAATGCAATGTTAGGCTCAAATTCACGGGCTTCCCTGCTGACAAAAGAAAAACGTTCCGTGCCGATATATGGTAAATTGGCTACAATAAGATCAAAACTACTTTCAATTCCTGTAAGCAGGTTTCCTTTCACAAAACTGATTCGTTCGGATACCAGATGATTTTTTGCATTCTTTTGAGCCACCAAAAGCGCCTGGCCGGAAATATCAATTCCAGTCACGTCAATCATAGGCATTGTTTTTGCTAAACTGACGGCAATACAACCACTACCTGTTCCAACGTCTAAAACTTTAAAATGTTTATCTATATATTTTTTTTGTTCAATATATTCTATTGCCTTCCAAACGAGCAATTCCGTTTCAGGCCGGGGAATAAGGACATTTTTATTCACAAAAAAATCAAGACCGTAAAATTCTTTTTTTTGAGTAATATATGCCACTGGCTCCCCCTGCGACAGTCGTGAAAACAGTTTGAAAAAACGCCTCTCCTGACCCACGGAAAGACTCATTTCCGGATGCGCGACAAGAAATGACCGCTCTTTGCCAAGAACGAAGCTTAATAAAACTTCAACAGCAAGAGTATCGGATCCATAACTGATCGTCTTCTTTGCGTCTTCTAGAAGTTGCCATATCGTCATGGAGACATTTTGAAAATACAACAAAGTACTGAAAACCTTTTCCCAGAAAAGATTTTCAGATTCTAATAGTATTTCATCTTTTCCCGCTGGCCGCGATAATGACTGCGCATAATTGCGGCACGGCGCATATGGCGCTTGTTGGGACCTTTCTTCAAATAACGCTTTTCTTTTGCCAACAGCAAAATACGGCTGGTTTGCACTTTTTTATTAAACCGCGAGATCATGCGATCAACAGACTCTTTCAGACTTTTTTTCATGTATATGCCCATATAATTTCACCTCCTTCTTAATTACGGATTACAAATTAAATATCAAGGTTTTTAACTCTTTTTGCATGTGCCTGTATAAATTTTTTGCGCGGTAACACTTCTTCACCCATGAGTGTATCAAAAATACGATCAGCTTCTTCGGCATTCTCAATGGTGACACGATACATTGTTCTGCGTTCAGGGTCCATGGTTGTTTCCCACAACTGTTCAGGATTCATTTCACCAAGACCCTTGTAGCGCTGGATTGCAACCTTAGAGGGTTCGGAAAAAGATTTCATGGTTTTCTCCTTATTTTCCTCAACATAAACATATTCAATCTTTTTACCAACATTAAGCTTGTACAAAGGCGGCTGAGCAATATACAGATGTCCCTGTTCTATAACCGGCTTAAAATAACGGTAAAACATCGTCAACAGCAGCGTGCGTATATGGGCACCGTCAACATCGGCATCCGTCATGATCACAATGCGATTGTAACGTAGCTTGCTGAGATCAAAAACATCCCCGATTCCCACTCCAATGGCAATAATCAGGGCTTTAATTTCATTATTCGCTAAAATCTTATCCATGCGCGCCTGCTCCACATTTAAAATTTTTCCTTTGAGAGGAAGGATCGCCTGAAATTCACGATTACGACCCTGTTTGGCGCTTCCGCCAGCGCTGTCACCCTCCACAAGGAAAAGTTCGCTTAAAAGAGGGTCGCGCGAAGTGCAATCCGCCAGCTTGCCCGGGAGCGTCATGCCTTCCAAAGCCCCCTTGCGGATGACTGTGTCACGCGCTGCGCGCGCAGCCAAACGGGCTCTTGCGGCCAGGGCGCATTTCATAAATATGGCGCGAGCATCGGCAGGATGCTCTTCCAGATACATGGTAAAGGTTTCACCAAAAACATTTTCCACCGCTGTGCGCATTTCCGCATTGCCCAGCTTGCTTTTCGTCTGACCTTCAAACTGTGGATTGGCCAATTTCACAGAAATGACTGCGGTAAGACCTTCTCGCACGTCGTCGGAACTCAGATTGTCCTCCTTTTCTTTTAACAGGGTGAATTGACGCGCATAATTATTGATCGTACGGGTCAATGCTGAACGGAAACCCGTTAAATGCATTCCACCTTCGGTAGTATGAATATTGTTCGCAAAGGTAAAAATGTGCTCCTGGAATGTCTGTGTATATTGGAGAGAAATCTCAATCAGCCCTTCCGGAGCCTGTTTTTCAAGATAAACAATATCGCCGATATGCTCTTTGCTTTGGTTAAGATGTTGGACATATGACTTGATGCCACCCTCAAAATAAAACTGATATTTTTTTGGATGCCCAATTTGCCCGCCCTGAAGGTCTTTTTCAGACTCTTCGGTGCGTTCAGCCCGTTCATCGGTAAGCCGGATGGCAACTCCTTTCGTCAAATAAGCCTGTTGGCGTAAACGGTTTACAATAGTCTGAAAATCAAAAACGGTATGTTCAAAAATGGTTTTATCGGGTGTAAATGTAATTTTTGTGCCGGTCTTTTGGCTTTTACCTACCACTTTAACGTCACCCTGCGCGTCCCCTTTTTTATAGGTCTGTTCGTATATTTTAGAGTCGCGGTAAACCTGGGCTACCAAAAGGCCGGAAAGCGCGTTAACAACAGAAACCCCAACTCCGTGCAATCCTCCGGAAACTTTATATCCACCTCCTTCACCAAATTTTCCACCCGCGTGCAGCACGGTTAAAACCGTTTCCAAAGCCGATTTCCCTGTTTTTGAATGGGTATCAACGGGGATGCCGCGTCCGTCATCTTCCACGGAAACACTTCCGTCTTCATGAAGATAAACATCAATATTTTTGCAAAAACCCGCCATGGCCTCGTCAATGGCATTATCAACGACTTCCCACACCAGATGGTGCAGACCAGCTATATCCGTCGTGCCGATATACATGCCCGGACGCTTGCGAACAGCCGAAAGACCCTCCAGGACCTGTATGTTTTCGGCGCTATATGAATTATTCGCGCCACCTGTTGATTTTTGCATTTTATCCATTCAGCATAACAAAAAAAGACCCACGGCACTATATCACAGGCAAGAAAAAGTGCAAATCAAACATTACTGCTCTGTTACTTTTTTATCCAAAGAGAACATCACAATACATATGAATCAAAAATTTGTTCAAGGATAGCCCTCCGGGCACTTGATTCTTAACCTTCGCTTCGCTGCGGTCTATGGTATTGGAATTGCCTTTATCTCCTTTGATAAATCAGAAAATTGCGTAGGGTTTTCAGTTTTTTTCTGGATTGCCAAAAACTGGTTAAACTGTTCCTGGCGTGTGGCGCCATATAGTGGTGTAGAAACATATTCTGGACTGTTCAAAAAGCGGAAGAAAACTCCAAAAGATTCCAACCTTTTTGTAAAAAGTTCGTTGACAGCCACGGCCACCGCAGGGGACATCTGGAGATCTTCGGCTTCACGAAAGAGTCTAAAGACAATGCGACGGGTATCATCCAGAGGAATCTTGTCCTGAAGGAAAAAATCTTTTAACCGTCGCAGGAAATCAATTTTATTACCAATCACTGTTTGCTTTGTTTCATTTTTGTCGTTGCCATCAGGTAAAAGCTTGAGCCATTCCTGTTCCAGACGGTTTTTGATATCAAAAATATTGTCGCGGTAAAATTCAGGATACAAGCGTAAAAGATTATCCATAACCTGATTTTCTTCAGCAAAAAGATTTTTTAGATTTTCAGGACCACCTTTTGCGACTGAAACAATCATATTAAAATATTTAAAATATTCCGCATCCAAAGCCTGACGGGCAAGATTAGGGCTTTTTCCCGCAAGATCATAAACATTATTCATAACATCATGCAAAAGCTGGAAAAGGCGCTGTTTGCTCTGGCCGTCACGGATAAACCGGGTAAAAAGGATTGACGTCAGAGTATTTTTGGCGCTGTACAAAGGCTCATCCGCTCCAACAAAATTCATGGCCTGATATTCCCGCCAAAGTCTGCCCAGAAGTTTTTCACGAAACAGTGGATTCTGCTTTTGCGTAGCCTCATCCAGTAAATTTTTAAAAAATGACAGACGCTCTTCTCCCTCGTTCAGACGACCAAAAACAAACAAATATTGGCTGTCGTAAAAAGAATCAAAAAGCCGTTCCAAAAGCCTGGATACCACCTTTGCGTCCGAAAAGGTGAGCGTATTGCCAAAAATAAGCCCAGAACCACCCAGCTCATAAAAAAACGAATGTATTTTTGCGACTTTTAATCCCCTGTCGCGAATATAACGCAACATTTTTGCTCCGACTTCAGTCAAAAGTTTGTTATCCAGATCGGTATTTTTTTGAAACCAGTGGTCGCGACCCAGTTGTTCCGGATCAATAACGGAAACGGGGAATTCTTTCACCAGTTTGGAATACAACAGTTTTTGAATGATGGCGCTTTGTTCAGCAACTTTGCCTGAGTAGACGATTGTTTGGCTTCCCTGAGGCAAAAGATAGCTATTAATAAAATTCTTGACATCAGTAACAGGAATTCCGGCGCGGTCCGTTTGAAAATTTTCACGAACAAGGCCAACGATAAGCGCATGTTTATGCGCATAGACAAGGGTTTTTTCGTCATCCACGCTGACATCAAAAATGCTTCGCTGTGGAAGAAGGTAGGCGTTGCCGGCAAGAATATTTAGCGTTGAAGAAGCATAAAGGTTGTTTGCCCACATGCGCCCCTTAATGAGGCGCAAAATATAACTTTCCGGCTCAGAATCACGCAGTAGCACGGAAATAGCGCTCTGCGACCCTAAACGCACAAGGCCAGTCTCAGAAAAACGCACTTCCGCGTCCGTCGCGGACTCTGTTTCAAGAATATCACCCTGTAGAAGGGAAAACTCTTTTTTGCCCTGAATGGTTTGTTTTTGCTGTTTACGGGTTACAATAACGGACTGATTGGCAGGCACACTGAGCAAAATCTGTGTTTTTGCAACAAAAGTTTCTCCATGCGAAAAAGCGCTTTCAATTAAAAATGTCAGTGAAAAAATGACTATCGCAAGGACAATGGTAAGGGTTTTTTTTAATCTCATAAAAAATGAAATAATCTATATATTATAGCTAAAATTCGTTATAATGGCCAAGCTTTTTTTATTATCAAAATATTCCCATGCAGAAAAATAAAATAATTGTTCTCCCTATAACAGGCATTATTTTTGTTTTATTGATGGTCGGCATGCCCGCTGCCCTGGCGCGTTTTAACGATGTTCCGGAAAACCATCCACAGGTCCAGGCCATCAAAAATTTTGAGATGAAGCGCGTGATCCAGGGGTACTCTGACGGGACATTTCTCCCTGAAAAATTCATTACCAAGGCCGAATTTTTAAAAATGGTGTTCAGCGATATCGGCTTCAAGCCTGAACAAAAAAGCAGCTTTGAGTCTAAAAATAATCTTGAAAATAAAAACAGCCAGACTGGTTTTGATGATGTTCCAAACGAAAGCTGGATCGCTCCCTACACAAAGAAAGCGCTTGAGTTGAACATTATTCCTCCTCCAAACATCTCCAGAAAATTTGAACCGAACAGGGCAATTACCAAGCTGGAAGCCTTAAAAATGGCTTTCATCATTGAAGGAATTTCAGCTCCATACTACACGGATGTTGCTTCGGAAGAGCTTTTTGCAGATATCAAGGAAGACGCGCCTTTTGCGTATCTTGCGAGGGCCGCCAAAAAAAATGGCATTATTTCATCAAAAACCCCCGATCTTTTCACTCCATATAAATTGTTGACCCGCGGTGATGCTGCTGAACTGCTCTATAAAATGGGTCTCACTCGCGAGGGTACGGTTATTGAAATTATTCTGAATCCTGCGGCACAGGGTGTTGCCGGCAACGATCCATCTACTTACGAGATCGTCAACAACCCGAAATTTCCAATTCTGCTTGATGTTTGGGAAAAAGTGAATAAAACCTTTTATGGAAAGTCAAAAATTGACAAGAATCAATTGGTGTATGGCGCCATTAAAGGCATTTTGGATAAGCTTGAAGATCAATACACTGTCTTTCAGGAGCCGGCGGAGGCCAACGATTTTAACATTTTGCTAAATGGACAGTTTGAGGGCATTGGCGCTTCTTTGAACGTCGTTGATAAAAAAATCGTGGTTGTTAAAGTTATTCCTCATTCTCCGGCCGAAAAGTCTGGTATAAAAATCGGCGACATCGTCCAGAATGTTGACGGAAAAAACGTTGAAAATACGCCATTAAAGGATGTTATTTCAATAATCAGGGGGCCATCGGGAACGCATGTGACATTAGGAATACTGCGGAGCAATGAAACATTGAAATTTGAACTTATCAGGGAAAAAATTAATTTGTTACCCGTAAGCGGAAAAATACTCGGATCTAATATTGCATATATTGCCATCAACGAATACAGCATTGACAGCGCCAATCAATTCAACAAAATTCTAAATGATTTACTAGCAAAGACACCAAAGGGCTTTATCGTTGATCTGCGAGGCAATCCGGGGGGCTACCTGAATGCCGCAGTTGATATTCTGGGTCATTTTGTGGAACAGGGGAAAACGTTGACAACGGTAAAAAATGCCGATAACACCTCAACTCCATATCTTTCCAGCGGTAAGGGCGAACTAGCCAAATATCCTGTTGCCGTCCTTATTAACGCGGAAAGCGCATCGGCCTCAGAAATTATGGCAGCAGCGATTCAGGATTATAAGGCGGGCAAACTGATCGGCAATAAAAGTTATGGAAAAGGCAGTGTGCAGCAGGTCATCAATTACGCCGACCGCTCGCTTTTGAAAATAAGCATTGCGCATTGGTTTACACCGCTTGATAAGGACATCAGTGGCATTGGCATTACGCCAGACGTCATTGTAAATATTACTCCGCAAGATTTTGCCGCAGGGAAAGATCCGCAGTTGGAAAAAGCGGTGGAGGTTGTGCTGGGGAAATAGAGGTAAACTTTTGCCACGGGTATTCGCATATCATGCAATTTCTGTATATATCTTTGGACCAGCTCTTTTAATTCTTGATTGGAAAAAATTCCATTAGCCATTTATAAAGTTGATTAATGATATATCTACAAAAGTAGAAATCTAATATTGGCTTTAGACCATTGGCTTGTGTGTTGTCCGTCTCCAATCTACAAAAGTAGAAATCTAATATTGGCTTTAGACATCCAGCGCTATTCTTTGACGTAACATCTACAAAAGTAGAAATCTAATATTGGCTTTAGACGCCAATATCGTGATAATGATAAACCCCCTATCTACAAAAGTAGAAATCTAATATTGGCTTTAGACTAGCAATAATACCGGCACTTTTGATACCATCTACAAAAGTAGAAATCTAATATTGGCTTTAGACTCCGAAAGAATACTGGGAGAATAAGATCTACAAAAGTAGAAATCTAATATTGGCTTTAGACAGAATTGAATGGCCAAAGGGGAATAATCTACAAAAGTAGAAATCTAATATTGGCTTTAGACGTGATAGCCATAAGTTTTCCGTACAAATCTACAAAAGTAGAAATCTAATATTGGCTTTAGACAGCGATGTTTTGCTCTGTTGTAATAGAGATCTACAAAAGTAGAAATCTAATATTGGCTTTAGACTTGAGCTTTTATCAACACCTCCAACATTATCTACAAAAGTAGAAATCTAATATTGGCTTTAGACCTGTCAAAGTGCCATTATACAATATTACATCTACAAAAGTAGAAATCTAATATTGGCTTTAGACAGCAAAAATAGCTACATTAAGCCAATAAAGATGCAAACAGACGCAAAGCGTACTGCGACTTTTTGGCTTAATGTAATGGTCTCTAAAAAATAGAGACTCAGGTTTGGATATTTCTAATGTCAACATAAAGATTTATACTTTCAATTCAATTTGTTAAAGATCAACCCAAAAACAGTATATCAACATCCTCATTTTTTGCATAGCCATATCTGTGGACTTTTTTATCACAGGCAATACAGGTTTCAAAAACAATAATACTGTCGGTAGAAGTAAACGTTTTTTTATATTTGTGGTCAATTTCACTCACAATGTTGTTCAAAACGCGTTTACTATTTTGAATTTTGAAAATTGAATATTGAATTCTGTAACCATATTTACTCAAAAACTTGGCAAATTTTGCGCGCTTTTTATCATCGGCGAAATCATAGGCGACAATAAGCATTGTAATTATTTAAGCTTAAAAAACGGATATTCCTGTTTTTGATTCAAAATGCAGAAATAAAATCCCTTAACATAAACAAAAATATCCTCTTTTGAATCCATAAGAGCATCAAGAAAAATCCGCACATACTTTCTACTTTGATCAATTTTCAGCAAATACTGACCTTTGGAAAGGGTAAAATCACGTTCATCAAGCTGTCCTAAATGAAATGCCTTCATTAGGGCGCGATCAATCAAAACCCTAAAAGGTTCCATAATATCGCAACTTAAAGACTTTCTCTGGAAAAAAAGCTGGTGATAAATTCCTTTATAAGTATCAAACCCATGCAAACGCAACAAGGAATCAATAAAGTTAAAAAGCATGTTGTAACCGATATCCAATAAAACATTAACCATATCAACTTTCGATCTTGGCATACGCTTATACCAGCCAATATCATGAAAATACTTATTGAAATAATTCTTAGACACACTTCCTTCAATTCCAAGAAGTTGATCCATAGATGTTGCTTGATCTATTTTTGCCGCTATTTCTTTATACTGCTGCAACCTCGATTTATTCTTAAATAATTCTGATGACTGCTCCTTAAGTAAAATCAACTGATTATGACACTTGTTTTTGACAAGATTTTTAGAAAAATTAAGATCATCCACAAAATGATATTGGTTATGACGCAATAAATAATTGCCCTCTGCCTGAGCGCATATTGCTGCATATTCTTCAAAATTACGATTCAACAGGAAAATAGAAATACCACATTTCTTAACTTTTTTGATGAGAACAGAAGTAATGGTCATTTCTCCAATAATAAAAACTGCAAAAATTTTATGAATTGAAACCTGATTAATAATCGTTCCATCTTTATATAAAACAATATTTTCATTTTTAAATTTAAGATCATTAATACTTGTTCCATTCCTAGGATCAATAATCACAATCTGTTTTTGGATAAAATCTGGCAATTGAAGCATAAATTAATGACACAAAGACTTATAAATACACATCTCACATTTCGCTTCATTTTGGGTGAAATTCCGATCAAATACATTAAAATGACGCATTTTATCAATAAGCTCTTCAAACACTTTGATCTCATTCATGTCCGGAAGTGGAATTTTATACCGTTTATTGTCAGCTAAAGAATGGATAAATAAGCCTTTAACTTTATGCCCAAGTTCTTCAAGGCAAAAAGCCTGGGCATAGAGCTGGTATTTATAACCATCATAAATTTTTTTAATCTTATACTTACGTTCAACCAGGAACCCTGTCTCAAGGTCAAAAATGTCGATTTTACCGCACAAACCATATTTTTCACTATAAACCTCAGTCCCCTGCAAATAACGCTTTAAAGAAGAGTATTCACCATTCTCAATAATTTCATGTTTGATCTTACCAATCGTCTGGGGAGTATCATGGTAGGTTTTTTCGCTAAAAGACTCAAAAACCCCATGAAAATAAATCGATTTCGGACAAAAGATAAAGTCGTTCAGTTTTGAGATCTGGATGTAATCTTCCACGCAAAAGATATAAAGTACAACACTCTACACCTTTTAAGGATTACGTCAAGTAGTAGTCACTTCAGAATATTATTCCCGAATTTTTCTGCCTCTGCCAAAAAAAACTTTTGCCACCCGGAATGCGGAAGTTTTATAAGCATTTTGGGGAAATCTTCAACTTCCGTTGCTCTAACAAATTGGGTTCCAAGCTGCAATAAATCAATATAATAATCAAACTTTGCTTTTGCCTTCTTTATGAGATCTGACATTTTCCATCCGGTTTTTTTAATAATGAGATAAAGATCGATAAAGTCTCTGGAACGGGGCTTTTGATAAATCGTAAAGACTTTATTGACGGCAATATCCAGAAGACTATCTATTGCCATACCATTCATGGTTAATTTACTCTCTATCCGTGGAAATGGGTAGTAGGTGAACTCGGTTTTAATAATGTCCTTTCCAATGGTTATAAAAAACAGATTTCTGTTAAAGCTTTGCTGATAATCTATCTTTGTGATTTTCATTTTCTTTTGAATACTTTTTAAAAAAGCCGAAATGGAAAGTGGATCAAATTCGTTTTCAGTAAAAAAATCCAGATCTTCAGAAAGACGATGTTTTAAATAAAATTCAGCCAGAGCCGTACCACCGCCCAAATAAAAGGCTTCGGAAATAGCTTTGTTTTTGCCAATCTCATTCAACAAAAGCTGCTGATTCTTTGTTAAGATCGTTTTTTTGACCATAAAATAAGATGAAGAAATTTTTTCCGTGCTGGATCAATATTGATATTGTTCCAGTGTTTTTTAAGATCCTTTTTGCTGATTTTCTCATTATCTAAGCCAAAATTCACCTGCTGTTCCAACTTCCATATCTTATATTTCTCCGGGTTTTTCTTGAGTTGAGTTGTGTCGGTTGACCAGTTATGCATTGTGAGGTTTGGTTACGCAGTTGTCCCAGTCGGCGTTGGAGATGAAAAGATCGGGATATTTTTTGAATTCAGGGTCAATTTTTCCATGTGATGAAATTCTCCCCAACATCATGAGCCCCTTTCGCGCAATATTATATGCGCCATTTGCATCTCCATTGAATGATTTCTCGCCTTTAAATTCTACCGCAAACATAGACTCAATGTCTTTGGTTTGATCGGAATGAAAATGACAGGCGGGACAGGAAATAATATCCTCTTTCTCTTCGCTATTACTGTTGCGGATTTGGCAAAGCAAGTTCCAAAAGAAAGTAAGTGACTTCCAGAATTCCGCGCCGAGGGCCTCGCCACGTTCAATCAATTCTTCGGTAATATTCGGACGAGTGCAACCGATGCTTTTACTCTCAAAAAGATTCTTAAAGGCCTCTGTCAGGTTTGCGTATGGCTTGATTTCCCATACGCCGCTTTTATTCTTCTGTCCGCGATAGCGTGCGACATCGGAGTAGAGTTTCCAATCTCGCTCAAAGACTTCTTCCACTCTTTTCTTTTTCCCCTTACTGCTTTTCTCCAGTTTCTCTGTCCTGGAAGTGTACGAAAAAACAAATTTCCCATTTTCAAAAGCAATTCGAATGTCGGCGAAATCTTCTTTTGCTCTCTCGATGTTTTCATACGCGATGTATTTATTCTTCCGCCAGCCACATTGAGGACATGTAGTTGAGGTATAGGCAGCCGTCGTGTAAAAAAGCACCCCTGTCTGCCTGTTGATATCTTGAAAGTTTTGCACGGGCGGCGTGAGTTGAAGAGCTTTTAGTGGATGACCGACTTCACCTTCCTTTGCATCTTTTTGCACGAGAAAATTCAGCTTTTTTGCCAGTGCGAGTTCGAGCTTTTGGTAAATTGGAAAGTCGAGTGCACTTCTCCCACGTTTGAATCCTACGTTCAAATCTTCGAGCACGACGATGGCATTGTATTTCAAAATGAGATCGCAAATTTTCCTCACAACTTGGGAAATGTAGCCGGCTTTCAGCTCTTTGATATTTGCGATGCGTTTCCAGTCTTTGCGGGCCTCATTGCGATCACCCGCTCGCTTAACCAATTCTTTATGATAATCTTTGCCGTTGATTTGGTTGAAGCTTGCTGTTTCCACGATTTTTCCCGTGCCATCAATCACGGAGTAGTACGCTAGATGCTTTTCGCCACGGTCGATACCAATGACATGGAAATAATTTTTATGTTTCGTAATTTCTGCATTAAGTCGTGAGTTAATCCTTTTATCTTCCGGCGTGCTGAAATTGAGCACGATGGGGCAATGAAAGAAAACTTTATTTTCTGTGTAGCGTTTATTTTTCACAATTGCTCGTTTGAAATTGCGCTGTTCTTCTTCAATTTTGAGTGATGCCGGCCGGAAGAATAATTCCGCTTCGCCACTGAGTTTAACAAGCGGACTTGCGAGGTTTTTTGAGTCAAAAAGGAGTTTGAAATATGAAGTATGTAAATTTTCTTTACCCGTCGTTTTTAGACTAAAGTCTTTGCTGTAAATCTCGAAAAGATAAATTTTCCCTTCATTGTTCAACCCTTGCAGTTTTTGGTGAGAAATAGGAGTAAAAGCAATTTCATAACTCAAGGCGTCTACATCTCTGTAAAATTGATCGAGCGATTCATATTTATTTGTAGGTTTGAGGTTGGAATAATCGAAAAAATCACAGCTCTTATAAGCCACTAAAAATGTTTTGCAGAAATCAATCCAACTATGAAGAGCATTTTTGTAAGTTACTTCATTCTTACTAAGAGTGAAGTACTCTTTCTGGAACATCTTTATTCCTAGTTTTTTCTCTGCATTATTTTTTGGATAAAAAGACTTGGAAATATCGTTTTTATAGTAATAAAGATTGTTAAGATCGAAAATATTTTTACTTATGGCGAGAGATTTGCTCCATGTTTTTTGCTCAAAAATTTCAAAATCTGACAATGAAGACAGAAAATGCTTTTGAACTTTTTTAAGTTGAGTTGAACATTTTGGGATTGTTTTCGAAATATCGGCAATATACTTATACTCCATTTTTTCAAAGCCAACTCCGTCTGATTCAAATAGTAATTGATTTTTTGTTTTATCAAAAATATGGTTTTCTTTTTTATTCGCGGGCATGGCAAGAAAGAATTTACCAGACGATTTTTCTCGCAAAACCACTCCATAATTATCAGGCTCTTTATTGATATCCCACCCACCAAGTAGCGTGGAATTTTCAAAATTCAGCTTCCATTTCTCATCACTATACGGTTTCTTCGTCAAATAGTTTCGGAAATTATCGTACATCCGTACAATCTCCCGCGAGAAATCATCTTCGCTACCGTAGTAAGTCTCAAATGGCGTGTAGAAGTCTTCATTCCGTTCTTTCTCAACCAGTTTTTTCCCTTTCTCCAGTGCGAAATATTTCATCATCTGAAAAACGCCTAATGCGCTATCGCATAGGGCTTTAATCGTTTCTTGGTGTTTATCATTTCGTTCGTATGCCACACCAGATTCAATTAATATTTTTGCTTTTTCTCGCACATCGGCAAACTCTTGGACACTTTTCTCAAACTCCGATTTGAAAATTGTCACAAAGGTTTGCCAGTGATTTTCTGTGAAATGAGCTTTGTACTCATCTTTATCACCAGGCTTAAAAAGCTCATCAGCTTTAAGGTCATTATTAAGCAGTGCCTTACACACCTCTGCCAGTGTCACAAAATCCGGCAGTTTCTTTTTCTCGCCTTTGCCCTGCATGAGTGCACCTTTTAATGTCTCCCACGAAAGAAAATATTTACTCGACAGCGTGTTAATCGCAACGCCCTTGAAATATACCTCTTTTAAAAATTCCTCATCTTCTGCGTGCTGAAAAAAAATTGCTAGCACTTTTTCCGCCTCGGCAACTTTTGGCGTGTTCAAGTCGATGAACTTTTGAAGTGTAGGAAAAACTTGTTCATCTTTCTCAATGTCATTCATCACTCGCTTTTCTTTTGGACTCAGAATCTGTTTATAGAGTTTCTTAAATTGTTTCAGTTTTTTAGTATTTTTATCTGATTTGTTTCGCTGATTATATTCGTTGATCTTTTGATTGATGCCCATTTGCCCATCATTCTGTTGCTCCGACCCACCAATAGTTGTATTGTAGCCATCTATGCCAGCTTGAAGCAAACAAGAGCTATAAAAATTCAGTTCAAAAATTTTCTGCCATGCTTCGTTTAAACCAAGCTTTTCATATTCCTCACGGCTTTGTTCATATTGCCACACATTATCCGCAAAGCGACGCATGTTTTCATTCACGATACGGTTAGCAATCGCCGTGTCTTTATCTTCGGCAACATAAAAATTCTTTCGGCTCGGGTGTAGACGGTAAAAGTAAGTCGTAAATTTTTCTTCCAAAAACCATTTAAAAACATTTACGGGTTTCCCATGATAATCTTTTCCGAGCGTAGTGTATTTTTGACCGGCAATTTCGTATATCTCATCCGGAAACATATCTGCAAGTAGCAAAAGTGTTTCCTTACCAAAAAGCACATCAATACCGTCATTACCGTCATTTGGTAGCGTGATGCCCCGCTCCGTATATTTGGCTTGCCACGCATTCCCTTCCGCAACAAAAAACTCAACAACCGCTTTGCGGAGTTTTTCTTCTTCTTTTTGAAACGGCGGAACTTTTTTCTTTTTCTTATCTTCCGCTTCCGTTCGATCACCCACCGCTATTTCCTCATCAGCTTTTCCTTTTACTAAACTTTTCTCTTTTTTAAATTCTTCATAATATATTGCCAAATCAAGATGGACATTTTTCAGAGCATCTTGCACAAACTTTCGGTGTAACTCGTCAAAAAATGGTTTAATCTGTTCATAGTTGCTTTGGACGATTTCATCCTTCTGAAACACCTGCGCCGCTTCCAGCATTGCCTGCGTTTTCCCCACCGGCTTCAACTCAAACCGCAAGGTCTTTAACAACGAGTATTGATTAACAAATTGATCAAAAATATTGGGCATAGAACATATGTTAAAATATTTATTCCTCTCTATTCTATGTTATCCACAAAGCAAAATATAGGGAAAATTACCCAGCAACATCATACAAATGATACCTGAATGGTGGATGAATTCTAACGTAAAACGATCCCTGAAATTTCCGAAAAAGATGGATGAGTGTCATAAATAGTTTAGGACCATCCGTCCGGACCCCGCAAAACCTATACCCCTTCCGCCCTTCCACGCAGAATCTCCTCCGGATTTGTTGTCACGATTTTGTCTTCCGTATAGGAGGCGATGATTTGGATGGCTACATGTTTTAAGCCGGCAAAAAAGAGTCCCTGGCCTACGCCGCTGTTTAAAAGCATGTATTTTTCGCCTTCTGTGAGGTTAAAAATCTTTCCCAGAATTTCCATTGCGGATGGAGCCTGTTTGAGCAGCACCTGCATGGAAGAGTTGGTAACCACCGGCTTTCCATAAGGGCTTTTGACAAAATCTTCCACATCCTGGGTTATGGTTGTAATGCCCAAATAATACTTTCTGGCGCGCTTTACCAATCCAAATAAAAATTTTGCCGAATCTTCATACTGCATCATTGTCCATGCTTCATCAATGATCAAAATGCGTTTTTTAAGCTGACTGCGGACCCGATTCCAGATATAGTTCAAAATAATATACATGGCGATGGGCCGCAGCGCATCCTCAAGATCACGAATGCTGAACACCATCAAACCCGTGCTTAAATCAATGTTTGTGGGTTTGTTAAAAATTCCCGAATACGTTCCCTGGGTGTATTTTTGGAGGCGTTGAGCTAAACTTTGCCCTCCGTCCATCGTGGATAAAATATCGTATAAATCCCCCATCGTAGGCGACGGGACGGCAGAAGGATCTACCATTTCCATTGTAATACCCTTGACAGCGTAGACATCGTTCAAAGCTTTATCCAAAATTCCCTCCTCGGTCGGCGTGACACCGCCAAGCATGATCTTCAACAAACCATGCAGATTGATGATATTCGCGCGTAAAAGATCGCCAGGCTGCAATTCTTCGTCGCGAAGCGGAGTTGGTAGATCAAAAGGATTAATGCGCCGCTCAGATGTCAAAGATACCCGCAGATATGAGCCTCCAACGGTCTGAGAAAGCGCTTCATATTCATTTTCAGGATCAATTACAATAACATCAACACCAAGCATGAGCGAGCGCAATATTTCTAATTTTACGCAATACGATTTTCCTGCGCCAGATTTGGCAAAAACGACAGAATTGGCATTTTCCAGACTAAAACGGTCAAAAATAATCAAACTGTCATTATGTCGGTTCAAACCATATAAAATACCTTCATTTGAAGTGAGATCGGATGAGCTGAACGGAAATGTGGATGAAAGCGGCGAAGTGTTCATGTTGCGGGAAATCTCAAGTTCGTCCAGGCATAACGGCAAAGTTGAATGAAACGCGTGCTCCATCTGTAACTCAGCTTTTTTAACCAGGATAAGTTTGCCGCCAAGCGTTGACTCCAGTTGTTTCGCAATTTTTTGCAGTTTTTTTTCATCTTCGGCATAAACGGTGAAATACAGCCCGAACTGGAAAAATTTTTCCTGTCCGCGCTGAATCTGCGTACGCAGTTCTTCCGCGTCTTCCAGGGCTGTTTCAAGCGCCGGATCACGAACAATGCCCTTCTCGGTGGCCATCCGTATTGATGAACCCATCTGCGCCACTTTCTTTTTAAGAATTGACATGATGGCCGCTGAATCAATGGGATAAATGAACTGGGAAATATCCATCGTCACATCAAAATTCACAACCGGCGAAAGCCAATTTGTATCCAAATAACGCGGGTAGGAATAGACAAAAAACGACTGGGCAAAAAACCCTTCCACGCGAATCATGTCATAGCGGATTTCCATGGAGGCAGGAGCGATAAGGTCGCGAATGGTAACCATACCCTGTTGAAAAATTTTTTCGGCATCCAGAACATTCTTTTTTTCATCAGTCGGTGAAGGTATCACTGGCGGTTTTGTAATCTGTGCGGAAGGCATCTGGACATGTTCTTCATGCGCCTCATACCCTTGTAGGGTTTTTACCAGGGTTTCACCGTCAGTAGAAGATGGAGGTGTTGGCGACATCTCAGTTGATTTGTTTTCTTCAGGCATGTCCTGTAATCGTTAATAATTCTTAATAGGATACCAAAAAACAGTAGATTTTTCAATCCAAGTATGATAAAAGGACGCATCGGAGGGTCTGTATTTTTCACAGGATTGTGCTACAGTATCTTGGCATTCACTGTAAAATTCAATTATTATGGCTGCAAATAAACCGCTAAAGGACAATGAAATACCTGAAGATAAAAATCCTAAAAAACCTGAAGGAGAAGCCGATATAAAAAAGGAAGAACAGACCGCGCCCATGTTCAAAGATTATACATTGCGCAATATTTCTGATGAAATGCAAACATCCTATCTGGATTATGCCATGAGCGTTATTGTCTCACGAGCATTGCCGGATGTGCGGGACGGCCTGAAACCAGTTCATCGGCGCATTCTATACGCCATGCACGACATCGGGTTAAAATCCACGGGACCGTTTAGAAAATCAGCATATCTTGTAGGTGAGGTGTTGGGTAAATATCACCCTCACGGCGACATGCCTGTGTATGATTCAATGGTGAGAATGGCGCAGGATTTTGCCATGCGCTACCCTCTGGTAAAAGGCCAGGGCAATTTCGGTTCCATTGACGGGGATAACGCGGCGGCGCACCGCTACACTGAAGCTAAAATGGAACGCATTACCGAAGAAATTCTTGCCGATATTGAAAAAGAAACGGTGCCATGGGTAAACAACTACGACGGCCGGCTTAAAGAGCCCCTTGTTCTTCCGTCAAAAATCCCGCAGCTGCTTTTAAACGGTTCGCAGGGCATTGCCGTTGGTATGGCCACTTCAATTGCTCCGCACAACATGACTGAAGTGCTTGACGGACTTAATCATCTCATTGAAAAACCTGAGGCCAGCGTAGAAGACCTCATGCAATTCATCAAGGGGCCTGATTTTCCAACAGGAGGCAGTATTTACGATATCAATGCCATTAAACAGGCGTATCTGACCGGACGCGGAGGCATTGTAATGCGCGCCAAAACCAGTATTGAAGAAAAAAAGAGCGGGCGCTACGAAATTATCATTCATGAAATCCCCTACCAGACCAATAAATCCAATATGGTGGCAAAAATTGCCGAACTTGTGCGTGATAAAAAAATAGTCGGCATTACAGACATTCGCGATGAATCAAACCGTGAAGGTATTCGGGTCGTCATTGAGCTGAAAAAAGATTCCTATCCTAAAAAAATTCTAAATCAGCTCTTCAAACTGACGCCCATGCAGTCCACATTTAATTTTAACATGATTGCCCTTGTGGATGGCTTGCAGCCTCGTCTTCTTGATCTTAAACAGATTCTTGAATATTTCATAATTCATCGCAAAACGGTTGTCGTCAACCGCACAAAATATGAGCTGCGTGTCGCAAAAGAGCGGTTGCATATTTTGGAAGGTTTAAAAACCGCTCTGGATCATATTGATGACATTATTGCGACAATCAAGAAATCGGAAACCAAGGAGGAAGCGCACGCCGCCCTCATGAAAAAATTTAAATTAAGCGATCTGCAGGCCAAAGCAATTCTGGAAATGAGACTCCAGACGTTGGCGGGTCTTGAACGAAAAAAAATTGAAGATGAACGTCAAGAAAAATTAAAACTGGTCGCCGAACTGGAAGATATTTTGAAAGATGAAAAAAAAATAATAAAAATTATCCAGCAGGAATTAAAAGACATAAAGGAAAAATACGGCGACCGGCGCAGAACAATTATTGTACCTTCCGCACTTGGTCAGATTGGATTCAAAGATACGATTCCAAATGAGCCAATGGTTGTGATGTTGACAAAAGAAAATTACATCAAACGTATGCCCCCTTCCACGTTCCGCGCTCAACATCGCGGCGGAAAAGGAATTATTGGCGTTATCACCAAGGATGAAGATGAAATAAAAATGGTATGTCCGGCAAAAAATCATGATGAAGTGCTCTTTTTTACCAACCTTGGTAGGGTTTTCCGCCTGCCGGTATATGAAATTCCGCTCGCTTCACGCACTTCAAAAGGCCAGGCAGTCGTGAATATTTTGCAATTACAGGAAAGTGAATATGTGACGGCAATTTTAACCGTAACTGAAAAAATGAAAGGTGAATTTTTGTTTATGGCAACAATAAAAGGCACAATTAAAAAAACCCCCGTCGTTGATTTTAAAAATGTGCGGAAAAGCGGTCTAATCGCCATTAAGCTTCGCGCGGGAGATTTTCTTCAGTGGGTCAAACAAACGGATAAAAATGACGAGGTGATGATTATCACAAGAAACGGCAAATCCATTCGCTTTAATGAATCTGATGTCAATCCAACCGGCCGCGCATCCATGGGCGTACGCGGCATTCGTCTCAAAGATGGTGATGAAGCTGTGGATATGGATGTGGTAAAAGATGTCAAAAAAGCTGAACTTCTGGTGATTATGGAAAATGGGCTTGGAAAATGCACTAAAGTCACTGATTATCGCATTCAGGCTCGCGGCGGCAGCGGAATAAAAACTGCAAACATTACAACAAAAACAGGCAAACTGGTCGGCGCTAAAATTCTCTCAGAAAATTCCAGAGGCGATCTCATGATTATCTCAAAGCAGGGCCAAATTATCCGCATGGATGTCAAAAATATTCCTTCGCGCGGACGCAGCACCCAGGGAGTTTATTTGATGCGTTTTAATGAAAACGACAAGGTGGCCTCAACGACATTTATTTACGAGGAAGACCAGGAGGATGGGCATGCCATCTTAACTCCAGAGAACATAAGAGAAAAAATACAGGTCAAAATACCGGTCAAACAACCCGCTTAGGCATATAATTTTTATTTTATAATTTTTATTTCAATGAAAGCCGACATCCATCCAGCGTACTTTGAAAATCTGAAAATCACCTGCGCATGCGGAAATATAATTATCGCGGGCTCAACAAGAAAAGAGCTCAGGACAGAGCTTTGTTCAGCGTGTCATCCGTTTTATACTGGTAAACAAAAATTGATTGATACCGCCGGCCGCGTTGACAAATTCCTGGAAAAAGTCAAAAAAATGCAGGCGATGAAGGCAAAAAAAGTGGAGGCTGCAGATGTTACGAATATGGAACAAACTTTTGAATCGGAAACCGTTGAATTTGCTGCAGAGGCAGCTCGCGAACTGCCTAAAAAAATTGCCGACAAAAAAACAAAAGCAAAGGCGGCAAAGGCAAAAGTAGGGACAGGTCGAGACCTGTCTGTTAAGGCAAAAAAAACAGCAGCGAAGCCAAAAAAGACTATCAGCCCTCCAAAGAAAAAGACTGCCGGTAAAAAAACTGCAGCAGTAAAAAAGCTAACAAAGACGAAAAAATGATCCAATTTGGCGATAGATGTTTGAATTTAAAATACAACACCGGGATGCTAAAACTGCCGCGCGGACAGGTGTTTTTACAACGCCGCACGGCGACATTCACACGCCTGTTTTTATGCCGGTTGGAACGCTGGGAACAGTAAAAACATTGAGTCCTGACGAGGTAAAGGCGGCGGGCGCCGAAATAATTTTGGCAAATACCTATCATCTCTATTTACGTCCGGGGCATGAAACCATCGCCAAAATGGGGGGTCTGCACGAGTGGACTTCCTGGGACAGGCCTATTTTGACCGATTCCGGCGGATATCAGGTTTTTTCGCTTGGAATGAAGCAAAAATCAGATACCGTTGAGAGAAAAAATCAACGAAATATTGTTAAAATTTTTGAAGACGGAGTTGAATTTCGCTCGCATCTGGACGGCTCAAAACATTTTTTGACTCCAAAGAAAGTTATTGAAATTCAGCACGCGCTTGGAGCCGATATCATCATGGCTTTTGACGAATGCGCTCCGCATGATGTATCGCACAGTTACGCGAAAGAAGCCATGTTGCGCACTCACCGCTGGGCTCTGGAATGCAAAAAAACACTTCGCGAACTGCAAAAAAACGCTTCGCAAAAAAACCGTCAGGCGCTTTTCCCAATTATTCAGGGAACAATATATGAAGATCTGCGCATGGAATCGGCCAAATTCTGCGCGGAACTTGACCTCCCGGGCATCGCCATCGGCGGATTAAGCGTAGGGGAAGAGCGTGCAATGCTTTATCATATTCTGAAAGTCATACAACCGTTTTTGCCCAAAAATAAGCCAAGATATCTGATGGGTGTCGGCACTCCGCGGGATATTTTTGAAGCCGTTGAGCGCGGCATTGACATGTTTGATTGCTGCCACATAACGCGCATGTCCCGCCACGGCAGTTTTTACAATCAACATGGACATCAACACATCAAAAATGCCGAGTACAAAGCCGACAAAACGCCTTTGGAAAAAGGTTGCCAATGTTACAGCTGTAATAATTTCAGCAAAAGTTACATTCGCCATTTAATCATGGAAAATGAAACGCTTGGCGCCCGCCTGCTCACTATTCACAATTTGCGTTTTCTGTTAGATTTGATGGGTAAAATCCGCGAAAGCATAAATAATGGAACATTTTTATCATTAAAGAAAAAATATAATCCGTAATCCATAACTCGAAATTCAAAATTCGTAATTCATAAATATGATCGCCTATCTCACTGGAACCGTTCTCAAAAAACTGCCAAAAAGTATCGTTGTTAACACGGGTAATATCGGCTATCTGGTGCACATTCCTGAATCAAAGTGGCAAAAAATCGCTGCGGATGAGCAAATTGAGCTTTTTATTCATACCAAAGTCCGGGAAGACGACATCAGCCTTTATGGCTTTGAAACGGGCGAAGAACTTGAATTTTTCAAAACTGTTTTAAATGTGAACGGCATCGGGCCTAAAATCGCCCTGGAAATTCTTTCCCATGATTTGAGCAGTACAAAAGGCGCTATTTTAAGCAATGATCTTTTGTATCTGACTAAAATCCCGGGCATTGGCAAAAAAACAGCGGAGAGAATGGTGGTGGAATTAAAAAACAAGCTGGATTGGGCAGAGGCAAGCCGTCCGCATCACAAAATTTCTCTACAGGTGAACGAAGAAAGCGTTTCAGCGCTTGTCAGCCTTGGTTACCAGAAATTTGAGGTTATGCGCGTACTAAAAAACCTGCCGGAAAATATTGTCAAAACAGAAGAAATTATTACGTATTTTTTGCAAAATGTGTAATGAAAAACGAATATTACAGCCGTATTGTCACCTTACAAAAACTGCTCAAAGAAAATAATATTGAAGCATTTTTCATAACCGACCCTTTTAATATCCGCTATCTTGCCAATTTTACGGGCACAAACGGGCAAATCCTCGTCACGCCTAAAAAATGTCTTTTTTTTACGGATTTCCGCTACAGAACGGTGGCAAAAAAGGTTTTGCCGGACAATATCAAATTCATTGAAATTGACAACAATTTTCAAAAAACACTGGATCCACTCCTTCAAAAAAATAAAATAAAAACCATTGGTTTTGAAGAAAAACATTTAACGGTTTTGCGCTACAGGAAGCTAAAAAAAGTATTCGCCGCGGGAGGGTCAAAAATAAAATTTAGACCTGTACAAGATATTATTGAAAGTCTGCGGGAAAGAAAGTCGCAAGAAGAACTGCGATACATCATAAAAGCCCAGCGCATAGCGGAAAAAGTTTTTCTGGAGGTAAAAAATGGCTTAAAACAAGGAAAAACAGAAATTGATATTGCGCGGGAAATTGAACAACTTGGCCAAAAATACGGCGCGGACGGAATTTCTTTTCCGGCGATTGTAGGGTTCGGTAAAAACAGCGCCAGTCCGCATCATCAAAACACAAATCGCCGCTTAAAAAAGGGAGATATCGTACTCATTGACATGGGCATGAAATATAAAGGCTACTGCTCCGATATGACCCGCATGATCTTCACCAAAAAGCCGACACCAATTGAACAAAAAATTTATTCAATTGTTTTGGAAGCGCAGGAAAAAGCCATAAAACAACTGAAGGTCGGCGTAAAAGGAAGCGCGGCTGATGAATGGGCGCGTAAAATTATTCAGCATGCGGGGTACGGAAAATATTTTGGCCACAGTCTTGGTCACGGCATCGGCCTGGAAGTCCACGAAAGTCCTTCTCTTGCGGTAAATTACCATAAAACGCTGCCGGAAAACACGGTTGTTACCGTTGAGCCCGGCATTTATCTGGAAAATTTTTTTGGCGTCAGGATTGAAGATATGGTATTAGTAGAGAGCAATGGCGTCATCAATCTAACAAAAATTTCAAAACAAATTAATGACTGTGTTATAAAATTGCCGTCTTAATAATGACCAATAATCAATGATCAATTTTCAAACAAATTCAAAATTAAAAAATACAAAATGTTTTGAAGTTTGAATTTCGATCATTTGATATTGTTTGGAATTTGGTGCTTGGTTATTGATAATTATACATATTGGTGCTT
>CAYHVY010000006.1:0-2126 GCA_964360095.1 uncultured Candidatus Peribacteria bacterium
GATGAATCGGAAAAACAGCTTATCTTAGAAGGTTTCTAACCGGCCACTAGTGATGACAATTATATTTTAAAACACTATAATCGTATAAATCGGCGTGGTTATATTAAAGACCCCTCATATAGGGCTTGGGTAAAAAAACACCCTATATTACGCCATTATATTGATATACCTACATATGCGACATGGCTGACAAAACATCCTGTAATTATTTTCAAAGACTTTTTAGGAAACTTAATTCTATACGTAAATTATATTTAGCGAAAAGTATCTGCTGAATGGAGCATTATGCCCAGATAGGCGGAGTAAAATTCTCGTTTTTTTGTCATCCATCCTGTATAATAAGCCTATAATCTGTTGTTTATGAAAATAAAGAAGAGGCCTGTTATATCATTTCGCGCATCACTTTTTTGGGAGGTCTTGGGCATGGTGTTTATCCTGAAATAAAAAGCGGATTTATTGTCCCCCGGGAACAACTTGAACAAACGCTGAACGATCATCTTGCGCAACTTGGCCTTAATGAAAAAGAATCATCGGAATTTATGGAATTTTGGCTTCCAAGAATGCCAAATTCGCCATACGTGCGCCTTACTTGGTTCGGCACGCGTCAAATGAACGAGCTTGCGCCGCTAACTGTTAGACCAAAACCAGATACGGTCATTCGTATTTTTCTGGACTTTGAAGGCCTAGAAAATGTACCAACAATAGAACCTCAATCGCTCAGAAGCATAGCAAGAAAAGGTTTTACCGTTGTTGAATGGGGCGGAATTCTACGCAAATAACACGCACTTTATGGAAAGAGATCCACTAAATTACTTAGCCGATCTTTATCATGGAGCAACACAATATCCATGTGGTTGGCTTAAACCAAAAGTCGTCTGGGGCCACTTCGCACCAGACGAAGTTGGCAATCTTCAACATTCATTTTTTGATGAGCTACTCGCGCAAGGCTTTAGGCGAACTCCTTGGCAGTTGGTATTTCCAGGACAAACTGCAGGCATCGTCAAACCAATTCCATTACAACCAGATGGCGTTAATGAATATCATGTTCGATTTTATGATGACGGTGTAATAGATTGCGAGATGGTAAAATAAGATCAGTTTAACCCCATCTATGACAGACACACAAAACCAAAATTATCACATCGCCTTTGAGAAAGCATCTCGATTGAAATCGGGATAAAAGGAAAAGTATACATCGAACAACGGCTATTCCCCGCATTTGTTGTATACCAAATCCTGATAATTTGTCTGATCCGGCCTGTAAACAATCTCATATTTTTCGCCATTTTTGCATTGAATGGTGACGGTTTGGTTTTGACCCTGTTTCACTTCTTTCACCGTAGCTGTCTGTTGCAGTTTTTGAACATTGCCGACTTTACTGCCAAAGCCGCTATTGACATAATAAATGACTCCTATGATACCAAAAATAATGGCTATCAGAAAAGAGAAAATTGTTTTCAAGTGGGTGTTCAAAAAAATACGCAAATGAAATAATAAAAAACGATTCTGTTTTATGGCGTATCCAGTACCGGAATTTTTTGCATACTGGTTTCTTCCATTTCCAGCGCTCTGCGGAGCGCCGCCAAGGCGACTTCCAATTGATCATCGCTTGGTTCCTGTGTGGTCAGGCGTTGAAAAAGCAGGCCTGGCAATGTGACTATTTTTACCAGCGGATGTTCGCTGTGTTTTGCGCTCCACTTTAAAACTTCGTATGAAACACCGGCAACAAGCGGTAAAAAGGCTACTCTTAGTAAAAAATTAAGTAAAAAGTCCGGCTGTCTTGGAACAAAAGTGTATATAAAAATGCTCAACAAAAAAACTACGAGAATAAAACTTGTGCCGCAGCGCGGATGGAAACGGGTCATTTTTTTTGCGTGTTTTACCTCAAGAGGAAGACCCTTTTCGTAGGTATAAATGGATTTGTGCTCGGCTCCGTGATACTGAAAAACACGATGTAAGCTCGGCAATAAGCCCAAAACTCCGATATAAACCACAAAAAAAGTGATTTTGATAAGGCCGTCAACCAGGTTGTAGTAAAGATAATTTTGATTTAAAATCGCGACATTTTTGCTCAAAAAATCCGTGAGATAAAGCGGGAGAAATTTAAAGAGAAAAAGACTCATACC
>CAYHVY010000006.1:2226-18023 GCA_964360095.1 uncultured Candidatus Peribacteria bacterium
GAAAAATTTAACATCCGCATGCCAACAATCATCATTTCAAACAAATTGACGACGCCCCGCAGCAGCGGTATGCCAAAAAAACGCATGCGCATGGCAAGCCCGCGAAAAGTTTCATCTTTGATTTTTATGTTGCCGCTATTTTTGCGCACGGCCACGGTAACAAAATTCGGAGAGCGCATCATTACGCCCTCAATAACGGCCTGTCCGCCAACGGCAAAATCAATTTTAGGAATGAAAGATTTCATACATATTCAAGATTATGGAATTTTTGGTATAGTGATGGTGGTTACGGTGGCTATTGTAGCACTTTTTTTTATTGTTTTTCCATGAAAGTGAAAATAAAACGTTTAGATAAGACTTTGCCGTTACCAAAATATGAAACCAATGGTTCTGTTGGTTTTGATATTTTGGCTCGGGAAGATGTTATTGTGGAGCCAAAAAGCATAGGCCTGATTCCAGGCAATATCATCGTGAAAGTACCTAAAAATTATATGTTGATGATTGCGTCCCGCAGTTCAACTCCAAAAAAGAAAGGTCTATTGACACCCCACGGCATTGGCATTATTGACCACGACTATTGCGGTCCAGAAGATGAAATTCATATCCAGGTTTACAATTTCCGCAATGAGACTGTCACGATAAAGCGCAAAGAAAAAATCGCCCAGGGCGTTTTTGTGCATATTGATAAGTTTGAATTGGATGAAGTTGAAAAAATGGACTCTATGAATAGAGGCGGATTTGGCAGTACGGATGATAAATAATGATCAATGATCAGTTTTCAATTTTCAGACAATTTTCAATGATCAAAATTCAAAATTCAAAACGTGGCAAATTTATAACAATTTATGGGGTCAATAACATTGGCAAAACGACTCACGCGCGGCTTTTGGTCAAAAGGCTCAAAAAAGAAGGTTTTGACGCGATTTATATAAAATATCCAATTTATAATCTTGAGCCGACCGGAAAACGTCTAAATGTGATTTTACGCGGCAGTACGGGACGCCGCCCGGCCGCGGGGCAACCCGTTTCCGAAAAGGAACTGCAAACTTTATTTAAACAAAACCGCTCCGATTTTGAGCCACAACTCAAGCAAATGCTAAAAACAGGCAAGGTTGTGGTGGCCGAAGATTACACCGGCACCGGTATAGCCTGGGGCATGGCCAAGGGCCTTACGCGAAGCTTTATTGAGAAATTGAATGCTCCCCTTCTAAAAGAAAATTTTTCCATTCTGCTGACAGGCCATCCCGACAGTCGTGCGAAAGAAGCAAATCATCTGCATGAACAAAATGCGCCTCTCCTAAAAAGAGTGAATAAAATTTTTATTCAACTTGGGGAAAAATACGCTTGGCATAGAATAAAAATAGCTCCAAGTATTGAAGATACAGCTAAAGCAATCTGGAGAACGGTGGAGGGATTTTTAAGAAAAAAGATTCGCGTAAAGAAGGCGATTTTAAAAACATAAATGGCTAATAGAAGCCATTTTTTGAGGCTAAATGTCTGCCCGTGCAGACACGGATTTGACAAGATACACGTATATTGTTATGGTTGATTACGTTTTATCCGTAAATATTTTTTATGGAAGGAACTGATCAAAATGATGCACGTGAACTTATACCCAAAAGTCTGGATCTAATAGAATATGTTGGCAAATTATGCAGAGAAATTAGAGACTTGGAAGGTAAAGGTGGCAACAGATCTGATGTGGAGGCTGAACAGCTGCGAATAGCTCGGGCTGAATTTGATGCTCTAGAAAAGGCAGTTCTCAGCAATTATCCGTTCGAGAAAAATTAACATAATTCAAGCTCCAAATATTTTAAGGAAAGTCTGAAAAATGTAAAATCCATAACGATTAAACAATTTTCAAGAAGAATCCAGGAACCTCTCAAAATTGCTATTTTACAAGGAAGCAAGGCAAAATTTTACGCAGCATATGCAGTAATACGTGAGGAAAATTTTTACGCAGCTGACGCAGTAAAATAGCAATTTTCAGAGCTTCCTGAGCTTTTATCTTTTCGTTTGATCATCAATAAGCTCTTTGAGGCTCTTTTTTTCTTCCGCAATGGTTGTACCATGAAGATTGGCTGTTTTATCATAAGCCTCCTTACGAAGAGGAATTTTATCAGCAAAAGCAAAGAGCTCAGCTAAAACTTTTGGATCACGAATTGAACGTATACTTTCCTTGGCTGCTTTATATGCCCTACTCGGATTATCAGCATTTGAGAACCCTGGATTTGGAGCAGATGATAATTCACTTAAAGCTGCTTTAATTTGCGCTACTTTGAAAACCATACTTTCCGGCATTTTCATTCCTTCTAACGCCGTCAATTTTAATTCATAACCAGCTTGAATATTTTTATCAGATAATATTTTTTTACAAATTTCATCTGGTTGATCCATACATTCTAGAACAGCTTTTAAAACGCCATCATTAACATAGGCAATTTTATCCGACTTAAGCCTTGCATCAGCTACATCTTTAAGTTTACCTTTATCGTTGCTAATTTTAGCGACTACTGTGTCAATCCACGCCGTATCGCCGTGATGTCTAATACGAGGTGGTTCTTCTATAAATGCCTGAAATTTTTTTGGATCCTTTAATATATCGACTGCTTGAGATATATCCATTTTATCTAATTTTTTTGCTGCAATTTGGGCTGCAGTTTCCTTTTTTTCAAGCTGTATTGGCGGTGCACCTTTCGGAGCTTCAAAATAAATAAATCGCAATATTTTTTGATTTTGACGACAAATTAATTTTTTCATATTTATTTTTGATTAATGAATAATGTTATTTTTTTGATGGACTTGTGCAATCATACCATACCCCCCCCCATCTGTCAAATTTTGTTTTGTATCATGGTTAAGGAACCTCTGAAAAACGCTCAAATCTTGAAAAAAAGTTTGAAGACAAGCCTCTTTTAAAGAAAATGCTTACAAACGGTGAGGTAAGCATTAACAAATTAGCGAGAGTCGTTTCCATAGCTACAGCTGTGAGAGATGAAAAAAGAATTGCGACGGGAGAAAACAATTCGCATAGTAAGCATGAACCTGAAAATGAAAATGGCTCAAATAAGCCTCATTTTGAGGGAAAAAGTCTGCCCGGGCAGAACTTGACGTTTTAGCAGAACTCAATAAATTACATTCTCGGGGAGGTGAAAAATGTTCAATTGCTTCCTGCAAAAAACCGGCAAATATAATTCATCACACGCAAAGGTTTAGTTTAAGCCAAAATCACGATCCAAGATATTTAGCACCGCTGTGCAGTGAGCACCATGTCATTGCGCACAGTGTTGATGTCAAGTTTCACATGGCAAGGCAATCATCACACTATGAAGTGGGCAAATTTGTCAGGGAAGAACCTGAAATTGCAATATGTTGATGGTTGTTGTGCCGAAATTTAAAAATCTCACTATGGAAAAACGGTGTTTTCTTATTCGAATACAAAATTGGATTTTAAAAATTGCCAGGGCCGTAAAAACAGCGGATAAAAACACTTATTTTGTGGGGCACAGCCTTGGCTGTCAGGGCATTGCGCGCTACATTGAATCGTTGTCATGAAAAACATGGGGCATTTCAGCGCGCGCAACGGCGGCATATATAAATTATCCATCACTTTGGATTCTGTGTTAGCATGCAATCGATTTTTTACTTTTCTTTGCATGCAGATCTTGGACGGGAAAAAAGTTTCGGAAGAAATATATAGCCATCTCCAAGGGAAAGTTGCTGCGTTAAAAGAAAAAAATATCTATCCTCGTTTGGCGCTCATATTGATCGGGGAAAATCCGGCCTCTTTGTCGTATGTAAAACAAAAAAGGAAGGTGTCCGAACAGATCGGCATTCAGACAGATTTTTATCATTTTGATTCTTCCGGGGTTACGACAGAAAAACTGTTACAAGAAATTCAAAAACTGAACAAAGATCAAAAAATTCATGGTATTTTGGTGCAATTGCCGCTGCCAAAGGCCGTTGATACGGCTACGGTTATCAAAAGTATTCATCCGGAGAAGGATGTGGATGGTTTTACCGCGCGCAATCTCGGCAATATGTTTTTAGGCGTGGAATTTGAACAGTTGACACCATGCACTCCAATGGGAGTCATACGCCTTTTGGAAGCGTATAATATTTCTGTCATTGGAAGACAGATAGTGATGGTTGGCGCGAGCAACATTGTGGGTAAGCCTTTGGCTGTCATGCTTTTGAATCGAAAAGCCACCGTAACTGTCTGTAACAGCAAGACGCCCGATATTACTTTTCACACGACCCGGGCGGATATTGTGATCGTGGCTGTGGGAAAGCCAAAATTCATTACAAAAAACATGGTAAAAAAAAACGCCATTGTTGTTGATGTTGGCATTAACAGGGATGAAAAGGGTAAAATTGTCGGGGATGTGGATTTTGAAAATGTCGCGCCGGAAACATCATATATAACGCCGGTCCCCGGCGGCTGCGGGCCAATGACGGTCGCGTGCCTGATGGAAAATGTGATTAAGGCGGCAGAAAATCTATCACTCTCCCTCGCCCACCCAGTTGGGGAGGATACCATCTGTTAATTAAAAAAAATCTAAAAAAATCCTTAATTTTGAAGTATGTGCGGAATCATCGGCATCATCAGTAACAAACCGGCGGCGCAGGAAATCTTTGACGGTTTGAGCGTTTTACAACACCGCGGCCAAGACTCCGCTGGAATCATGACCTATGAAGGCCGTTTTCATCTGAAAAAGGGCAATGGTCTGGCGCGGGATGTTTTTCATACCAAAAATATGATCCGCCTGAAGGGCAATATTGGCATCGGCCATGTTCGCTACCCCACTGCCGGGAGCTATGACGCCGAGGAAGCACAACCATTTTATGTTAATTCTCCTTTTGGAGTCGCGCTCATCCATAATGGAAATTTGACCAACTATGAAGAACTCAAAAATGAAGTCTTAAAAGTAGATTTAAGGCATCTCAACACAAAATCTGACTCAGAACTTCTCTTAAATATTCTAGCGCGGGCGTTGCGTATGGTAAACGCCACTGTTCTAACTCCTGAAAAGATTTTTGAAGCCATGCATATTGTTTTTAAGCGATTAAAAGGCAGCTATTCCGTTATCGCCATCATTGCCGGTTATGGAATTTTGGCTTTTCGTGATCCGTACGGCATTCGTCCCCTGATATTCGGGAAACGAAGCCAGACGATGTTGCCGGAATACATTTTTGCTTCTGAAAGTGTGGCTTTGGACACGCTGGGTTACGATTTTGTTGCGGATGTGCAGCCGGGAGAGACAATTTTTATTGACATGCAACGTAACCTTCACCGCAGACAAATAACAAAAAAACACTGGGCTCCATGTATTTTTGAACATGTATACATAGCCCGTCCGGATTCCATTCTTGACGGCGTCAGTGTCTATAAAACGCGCATGCGCATGGGTATAAAACTTGCAAGAAAAATCAGAAAAGCCAATCTCAAAATTGACGTTGTGATTCCCGTGCCGGACTCGGCAAGGAGTGCCGCCCTTTCCCTGGCCAAAGAATTGGGTGTCAAATACCGTGAAGGACTGGTAAAAAATCGCTACATTGGACGAACATTCATTATGCCAGGACAGGCTATTCGCAAAAAATCCATCCATTATAAACTCAATCCGATCGCCCTGGAAATAAAAGGGAGAAATGTTCTGCTTGTGGATGACTCCATTGTGCGCGGCAATACTTCCAAGAGAATTATTGAAATGGTGCGGGAAGTAGGGGCTAAAAAGGTGTATTTTGCCAGCGCCGCTCCTCCCCTTGTTAGTCCGTGCCCTTATGGCGTTGATATGCCAAGTAAAAAAGAATTTGTCGCAAACGGTTTGACGGTTGACGAAATTTGCAAAATAATCGGAGCCGACAGGCTGTTTTACCAGGACACAAAAGACCTTCTTGAGGCGGCAAAAGTCGGCAATCCCAAAATCACCAATTTCTGTTATGCCTGCATGGGTGGAAAATACCCAACGCCGGAAGTGACACATAGGCTTTTAAGCAAAATGGAAACAGCGCGTGGAAGCGTTCATGAAATAGAAAATGAATTTGAGGAAGAAGCTGTAAAAGATGAGCAGTTGACGTTGCTGTGAATGAGGGATGCGAGGTCATATAGCCTCGTTGCGCTACGGTCTGGTTAGGATAGCCCTCCGGGCACTTGATTCTTAACCTTCGCTGCGCTGCGGTCTGGTTAGGATAGCCCTCCAGGCACTTGATTCTTAACCTTCGCTGCGCTGCGGTCTGGTGTCGGAAAAATTCGTCAATATTACATGCACAAATCTTTGACATTTTTATTTTCGCTGTTATATTTCTGGCAGTTATTTTTTAATTTTTATTTTATATGATGAAAAATCTTTTTAAATGGCTTGGGATTGGGCTTTTTGGCGCAATGATGGTATTCGCGCTTGCGGGGTGCGCCGGTGAAGAAGGTTCCGCGCCCGTAAAAGAAGAAACAAAGGCTCCTTATACAGAAGAAAAGACAGGGAGCCTGAAAATTGGCGGAATTTTCCCTCTAACGGGTGATGGCGCCACCTACGGAGAACCAATGCAAAAAGTTGTCAAAATCGCTCTGGATGAAATTAACGCTGCCGGAGGGGTAAAGGGTCAAAAACTGGAAATTATTTGGGAAAATGGCAAATGCAATGGAAATGATGCCGCTGCTGCCGCAAACAAACTCATTAATATTGATAAAGTAAAGGTCATTTATGGAGGTTTTTGCAGCAGTGAAACACTTGCGGTCGCTCCATTGGCTGAAACAGCAAAGGTAATTGTTTTTTCACCTGGTTCTTCAAGTCCGGCAATTACCACTGCCGGTGATTATATTTTCCGCAACTATCCTTCCGACTCCAGCCAGGGCAAGATTTTAGCCGAAGCCGCAAAAGAAAAAGGATGGAAAAAAGTCGGGGTTGTTTCAGAACAAAATGATTACACCCAAGGCATTCTCAAGGTATTTGAAAGCCGATTTAAGGAACTTGGAGGAAGCGTGGAAGCTCAAACATATTTGCCGGACGACAGTGATTTCCGCACTTCCCTACTCAAATTGAAAACAGGCAAGGCTGACGCGCTATTTATCAATCCGCAAACTCCAAATAAGGCTGATTTGATTTTTAAACAACTTGAAGAAATGAAATGGAAGGTTGCTTTGATTGGCAATGACGTTGTAGCGGGCTATCAGGATTTGGTTAAGAAATATGCCAAAACTATTGAAGGAATGCTGACGGCAGAGTTCAGTTATGATAAAGAAAATCCCGATTTCAAGAAATTGGCGGCAAAATACAAAGAATTGGCAGGCGCGGAATTGCCTTATGGCGCTTATGCCACCACATCCTATGACGCTGTTTATATTTTGAAGGAAGCTCTTGAAAATGTTGGTAATGACGCTGACAAAATAAAAACCTATCTTTACGGCATTAAAGAACGCAAAGGGCTTGCCGGAAGCCTGACATTTGATTCCAATGGCGATCCAAAAGCAGGTCATCGCCTTGAAATGGTGAAGGATGGCAAAGTGGCACCGTACTCCGAAGCGGCAAAGGTGCCATCAAAAAAATAATCAATTTTCAAGTATCAATTTTTAAACAATAGCTTTTCAAAAAGGCCCTTCATGTAGATAATAGAAGGGTCTTTTTTGATGTTTTCGCATTATGCTTGAAATTCTTCCACAGGTTCTGTGGTATTCCTTGCTTGCCAGCGCCATTTACGCGCTCATTGCTGTCGGCCTCACGCTTACGTTTGGTGTTCTGGAGTTCATTAATTTTGCGCATGGCGAAATGGCGACAATCGGAGCTTATGGCCTGTTTGGACTCTGGATCGTACTGAAATTGCCATACTTTGTTGCGTTTATTCTTGTGGCGCTGGGGGCATCCCTGTTTGGCATAATACTTGAAAAAATTACATTCAAGCGAATGCGCAAAAGCCATCCTTTTAAGCCTTTGGTGGTATCAATCGGAGTTAGTGTTTTGATACAGGCGGTTGTGGTTATTGTTTTTGGAGGGGGTGTAAAATCGTATCGTCAAAGCGGTGAAATGGCGACAAAAACCCTCTCATTTTTTAATGGCAATCTTGTAATAACAGAAAGTCAAATCTTTTTGATTGTGACCACTATCATTCTTTTGATCGCCATTGGAATTTTTCTAAAGTATAGTCGCACAGGAAAAGCGATCAGGGCTGTTGCCGACAATCGTGAAGTAGCCGCCATTTTGGGCATCAAGGTTGACAAAATCATTTCCATCATTTTTTTGCTCGGTTCCGGACTTGCCGCAATTGCCGGCATGCTGATCGGAGCGGAACAGAATCTGAATTCAAATATGGGTCTTTCTTTGAGCGTAAAGGCGTTTGTCGTAATCGTTTTGGGTGGACTTGGCAATGTCACCGGCGCAATTGTTGGAGCCCTGATTATTGGCTTTTCTGAAAATTTCCTTGTAGCTTTTACGGCAGTACCGCAAAGTTTAAAGGACGCTGTTGTCTTTTGTATGCTTATTTTAATTCTGTTTATCCGCCCAAACGGCATTTTGGGAGAAAATTTTGAAACTGAAGCCCGTAAATAATATATTCTTGCGCAATCATCATGATGGACTATTTCTACAACCTGATAACTTTGCTGGCATTTTTAAGTCTACTGACACTCAGCCTAAACATCGTCACCGGCTATGTCAGATATTTGAATCTTGGCCATGTAGGTTTTTGGGCTTTTGGAGCTTATACCTTTGCTATTTTGACACTTGCCGGAGTGAATTTTATTACAGCCATGTTGGCCGGCGGAATTATGGCTGGAATCACAGGCCTTATATTGGGCTTACCAACGTTGCGCTTAAAAAGCCATTTTATCGCAATCACATCGCTCGGATTTTTATATATCACCTATTCGCTTATCGTCAATCTGGAAGGCTTAACACGGGGCGCTCTTGGCATAGCCGGAATTCCGCGTCCAAATCTTTTTGGTTATAGTTTTCAGGATAATTTTTCTTTGATGCTGCTGACGCTGATCATTACGGCGGTTTCCGGATTTATTATTTATCGCGTTTTACACTCCCCTTTTGGCAAAGTTCTGGAAGCCATTCGCGATGACGAGATTGCAACAAAAGCGTTGGGGAAAAACACATACTGGTACAAATTACAGGCTTTTATTTTGAGCGCTTTTTTTGCAGGCATTGCGGGGGCATTGAGTGCTTCCTATTTCAATTACATAGGGCCTAGCGGATTCGCGGTCGCGCAGGAAGTTTTTTTTCTGGCGGCGCTGATGGTGGGCGGCGCAGGAACGTTTTGGGGGAGCGTTTTGGGCACGATAATCATTCAGGGAATTGAGGAAATTTCTCGATTTATTCCATTTACGCCAAATGTAGTAGGGCCTGTTCGGGCTATTGTGTACGCATTGATTTTGATTTCTATCATGCTGTGGCATCCCAATGGCATAATGGGGAAAAAGATTAAACATTTTGAACGCATGTAACGTCTACCGTATGAGCATTATTCAAGTCCAAAATTTATACAAATCTTTTGGTGGCCTGCGAGCCATTGATCATTGCAGTTTTTCAGTGGAAGAAAACTCGATCACTGGTCTTGTTGGCCCCAATGGAGCTGGAAAAACCACCATGTTTGATCTTATTAACGGCCTCATGATGCCGGATGAAGGTCATATTTTTATTAAAAATCACTCGGTGACACATTGGCCAACGCATAAGCGGGCTAAACTTGGCTTAGCGCGGACATTTCAGGCCGTACGGATTTTTCCTCAACTGACAGTGATTGACAATGTCGTGGTTGCCTTAAAAGCTCATCCTGAAAAGCTTTTACAAAGCTTTCTTCCATATAAAAAATTGAGGCTGCGATTGAAAAAAGAAGCTATGGAACATCTTGAAATGGTCGGGATCGCGGAAAAAGCTCATATGGAAGCCTCAGAATTATCTTTCGGCCAGCAAAAATTGCTGGAACTTGCACGCTGTATTGCGACAAACGCTGATATTTTTCTGCTTGATGAGCCGGCGGCGGGCGTTAATCCAACACTCCTAAAAACGATCACAAAATTGATTTTGGAGCTCCACAAAAAAGGAAAAACGCTGTTCATTGTTGAACACAATATGCCTTTTTTAATGTCGCTGGCGCAAAAAGTAATTGTGCTGGATTTTGGCCAGGAGCTGGCCGTTGGAACTCCGGAGGAAATTCAAAATAATCCGCGGGTGCTGGAGGCGTATTTGGGTAGAAAAAGAGAAAATGATAAAGTTGAGCATGCAAAACATTAAGGCCTTATCGTATTTTAAAAAGAATTGCTTCTTTTCCCTTCTCTTAGCCCTTTTATTCTTTACCGCCCTGCCCAATAAGCCAATATCAGGACCGCCGAATCTCTAAACCTTTATCGTGCCTTCATAAATGATATATCATGCCTTCATCCTAAGCTATTCACGTGAAGGATTTTTAAACAGAAAATGAAATTTTTCTAAAATTTATCAATGCTCATCATAAAAAATCTTACAGCAAATTACGGCGGCCCAGATATTATTCACAATGTAAATTTAACCGTGCGTGAAGGTGAAGTCGTGACGATTATCGGCCCAAATGGAGCGGGGAAATCCACGATTTTGAAAAGTATTTTTGGATTTACTAAAATTGTTGAAGGTCATATCACTTATTTTGATGAAAGCCTTTTAGGGCTCCCAAGCCCGGAAATTATTGAACGCGGCATCTGTTATGTACCCCAGGGAAGGTCTGTTTTTCCTTCTCTGACGGTTGAAGAAAATCTTGAAATGGGAGCCTTTATTAGAAAGGATAAAAAAGTGGTGAGGCAGGATATGCACAGTGTTTACGAAAAATTTCCGAAACTGTATGAACGTCGCCACCAAAAAACAAAAACTCTTTCTGGAGGTGAACAGCAAATGGTTTCTCTTGGAAGAGCGTTGATGCTTCAACCTCGTCTTTTGCTTTTAGATGAGCCATCCATTGGCCTTGCCCCGCAAATTGTAGAAGAAGTATTTGAAAAATGTATGGAAATCAAAAAATCCGGCACCGCAATTCTAATGGTGGAACAAAATGCCTCGCTGGCTCTGGAATATGCCGACCGCGGCTATGTGCTTGAATTAGGCAAAAATCGCTTTGAGGGGACTGGAAAAGAGCTTCTCCATAATAAACAGGTAGGAGAATTGTATTTGGGAAAATAGAGGCAGCAGAAAGTGCACCAAGCATTACATGAAACCAATATATCGCAAGTGTAAAATACCATTTTTGGCTTTTCATGATACTTTCGATCGTTAAACTGATGTCACTATGAAAAAAATTCTTCTTATCGGCAACGGCGCGCGGGAACATGTTATTGCTGAAACATTTCAAAGGTTTGGCGCGCAGGTATTTTGTTATGCCGCAGGCAAAAATCCTGGTTTATTAAACATTGCCGCAGGCTATGAAACAGGCTCCCTGAGCGATTTTAAACACATGTGTGAATATGCCCGCAGAGTAAAGCCGGATTTTGCCTTGATCGGTCCGGATGATCCTATCGGACAGGGGGCCGCGGATGCCCTGCTGGAGCTGGAAATCCGTTCTGTTGCCCCGTTAAAGACAGTGGCGCGACTGGAATCTTCCAAGGCATTTACACGTGATCTGCTTCAAAAATATGGCATTTCCGGCAATCCAAAATTTCATGTTTTTTTTGAGGAGGATGGAATGCGTGAATTTCTGGAAGAACTGGGCGATCATTTTGTGGTGAAATTTGACGGCCTGATGGGCGGAAAAGGTGTGAAGGTTTCCGGGGAACATTTAAAGGATCACGAAGAAGCGTTTATGTTCGCCAAAGAATGCCTAAAACAGGCGGGACGCGTGGTGATTGAAGAAAAATTCATTGGACAGGAATTTAGTTTGATGAGTTTTGTGGATGGAACACATACGTCCGAAATGCCTGCCGTGCAGGACCATAAACGGGCTTTTGACGGCGACCTCGGGCCAAATACGGGCGGGATGGGTTCCTATTCAGATGCCGATCATCTTTTGCCTTTTTTAAAGCCGTCAGATATTGAAGAAGCCCGCGCTATCACTGTGCAAACGGCGCAGGCATTGTTTCAAGAAACAGGATGCCAATTTAAAGGAATTATGTATGGAGGATTTATTGCGACAGCCAAGGGAGTCAGTTTGATTGAATACAATGCCCGTTTTGGCGATCCGGAAGTATTAAATGTGCTCCCGCTTTTAAAGACAAATTTTGTTGATATTTGTGAGGCTATTTTATATGGTGACCTGAATCGCTTGAAAATAGAATTTGAGCATCAGGCAACCGTCTGCAAATATATTGCTCCCGAAGGTTACCCAGATCATCCAAAAAAAGGAGCAAAGATTACTCTTGGAGAAGCGCCTTCAGGTGTAAAAATGTATTATAGATCTGTGGAACAAACGCCTGAAGGGACAATTTTAGGTTCTTCACGGGCGTTGGCGTTTGTCGGCATCGCTTCAACAATTACCGAGGCGGAAAAACTCGCGGAAGAAGCCGCAGGCTCGGTAAACGGGCCGGTTTTTCACCGCAAAGACATCGGAACCGCTGAACTGATTGCCAAGCGAGTTACAATGATGGAAAAACTTGGTCAATCATGAGAATGTTAGCGCAGACTTGTGTTCACGAACTATGTGATATTTAAGATCGATACTATGAGCAATGATGTGATGATCGCAGCAGAGTGGAGCCAGAAATCTTGGATCGTGGTTTTGGCTTAAACCAAATCTTTGAGTGTGATGAATTGCTTTGGCCGGTTTTCTGCATGTAGTTATGGAGCATTTATCACCATATTCCTCCTCAAGTATTTTTTTGATCCTAACCGGAATATACCGCGATGGGGCAGGCCGGATGGTATCTGCAATCTCTTGTTTTGTTTTTGTAATTTCTATTCGTCGTCGTTTCAGCATTTCACGCAAAAGTTGATTTATATCCATACCCTTTGAGTACAGTTCATTGAGTTCTTCCGTGACATCATCGGCAATTTGAAATTTCAAAGTCTGCCCGGGCAGACTTTTATCATCAAAAAGTGGCTTCCGTGAGGCATCTACGTTTTTAAACTCCCGCACAAAAGTATCAAGAGCGCTTTTTGGCAAAACTTTTATCATCTTCACCAATTCTTCCTCATTTTCTATAGTGGCAATCGATACTATACGATTAAGCTTATTTATGCTCGCCTCACCATTTTCCAACATACTTTTTAAGACAGGTTTATCCTTAAATCTTTTTTCAAGATTCAAAGTTAAACGCACCTGTTCGGCTGAAAGGCCACAGAGTTTTGCCGCAAATTCAAAGATAGATGAAAACCCTTTTTCTTCATACAAACGACGATGGTTAACTTCTGGAAGAAGACCAATGAATTTTTGACGCCACAGTCTGGCCTGGGATCCATATTTTTTACATAGTTCATAGAGTTGTTCGTTTGTTATTTTCATGAAATTTTTGAGTTAAAGAATATTCAAATTCTAGCAAGAACAGGGGCAAATTCAACAATTTCAACTTGAAAAATCTTGTCAATAATTGCCGCATCGCCACACGTTTATTGAGTTTATTAAAAATTAATATCCCGTTTAAAAAACCTTAATCTTTTTAATGTACGATTGGTATTGTGATCACGTAGTGAAGGTTTGATAAAGGTTTACAGACAGGGCTGTTCCGAATATATGCTATGATGGCGGAACAAAATAAAAATAATGGAAAACGGCTGAATGAAGGGGAAAACAAGGCATCGCAAAAGAATCTCCTAAGGCCTTAGGGTTGTGTGTGTCTAAAATTTACATAGAGATTTGCTTTTATTTCTTTTTTATCTTCACCATCCTACTTTTCTTTTTACCTATTGATCTTTTTTTAAAACCAGTAACGGTCGATTGCATCCCTGTGAGTTTTTTTTCTGCTTCATCCAAAAATCCATAAAGCTTTTTTTTACCTTTAATTAAATGTTTTTGCACCTCAGGTTTTTGATAAATTTTCTCTGCGGAATTGGCAACTTCCTTACCCATTTCAAGAAAACTTTCTTTAAAAGTTTCGCTCCCTATACCTCCCGCCTCGACTTCTTTTTTTAACTTTGCACGCAGGTCTTTTCCCTTGCGCGGCGCAAAAAGCACGCCAAGGATTGTACCCATTATAACTCCAAAAAAAAGTCCGCCGCGCCTGTTACCCATAATAAAAATTATTAAAAGCGATTGTATTGTATAACATATCAACCATAAATGATACAAAAAAGCCGTTGGTGATAGATCGTCACCAACGGCTTTTTAATAAGCCCTCTAAATTAATATCGCGAATAAGAAGTAGCGCTGGCACCTGTGAACAAGCCCTTATTTTCATATTGATAGAACAAATCTGCGACATCGCCACGGGTCATTGGAGCGGCAGGGTTAAAACGTCCATTGCCATCATCACGCATAAGATTGTTGGTCTTGGCATAACAAACATAATCTATGTACCATCGGGTGTTTGCATTGACCGGAGCATCGGCATACGGAGCAGTGTTGCAATATCCTATTCTTGCTGTAACCGATTCCAGGAATATTTTTAGCAATTCAACACGGTTTACCGTTTGCGTTGGACGGAAAGTGCCATCCGGATAGCCGCGAATGATGCCGAGACGTTTTGCAGTCCTAATATATTGCGCGTACCACACGTTACTTCCAACATCAGAGAAGCCTACGGATTCAGAATCAGAAACAAGGACTGTACGCAGAGCAAGAAGCACAACTTTTGTTGTCTCGGCGCGATTGATTGACTGATATGGACGGAATGTTCCATCAGCATAACCGCTAAATACGCCGTCTTCTTTCATCACTTTAATGGCTTCACAATAAGGGCTAAAACGTGTTACGTCGCGGAATCCCACGCAATTAACGCTCTTTGGAAAGCCGACGATAATACCATCCGTATCCACTTCAACGTAGGCTGTTCTTGTATCGGATTGGCCCGTGCTGGTGAAGGCGCGCACACGGAATTGGTATATATTGTCATTGACAATGTTTCCATAGCGGTCACGGCCGTTCCATGTATCAGAGTAGTTATAGCTTCCAAAACTTGTTAAATATGGAGGTGTTGAAACAGGATTTCTGTAGATATTGTCAACGAGTGTGCGAATAACGTTTCCATTCACGTCAAGCACTTCAGTTGTAACATTGGCTGCTTTATCCAGATTAAAGAAGACGCTGCTGCTCTCTCCACGATTTGGATTAAAAACTTCGGGGTTAACAAAAAGATTGCGCAGAATGGTACCTGCGGGAACATCTGAATAGCCGACATTCACAGAGCCGTTTCTTGTATCTGAACCGTACATATTGGTGGCAATAACGCGGAATGTGTAATAGCCTGAGCTTACAACATTGTTGCTGTTGTCCCTGCCATTCCAGACGACACTGGAAATTCCGCTTCCGCGATCACTATTTGTTTCAAGTGTGCGAATCACGGTTGAGCCTGACTGGATAATCTGGGTGGTAACCGTTGCGGCACGATCCAGTGTGTAAGAAATTGTAACAGTTTCAATATTTGGATTGAATGTCGCCGGAGTAGCTGAAACGGTTGTAATAGCGGGTACAGCTCCAGTAGTTCCAGAATTAACAATAACAAAAGCTGTTTTATTGTCAGAACCATAACTGTTGCCTGCAACAATACGGAATGTGTAAGTTCCCGCGCTTACAACAGACCCGGATGAATTACGTCCATCCCATGTGACACTGTTAACGCCGCTTGTTTTGGTTCCTGTAAAACTTCGGATAGATGCGCCGCTGGCATCCTTGATTTCAACGCCAACATAGTCTGCCGCGCGATCCAGGGTATAGTAAAGGATTGTATTCTGATTATTTGGATTGAATGGGCT
>CAYHVY010000006.1:18123-20535 GCA_964360095.1 uncultured Candidatus Peribacteria bacterium
CGCGATCCAGGGTATAGTAAAGGATTGTATTCTGATTATTTGGATTGAATGGGCTTAATGAAACATTCAAATCGCTTACTCTTACTCCTGTGCCTGGGGTGGAACCGTAATTAATTTCCACTGCTGGGGAAGTGTACACTCTTGAGGTTCCTCCGAATGTTTTTGATGCCCGAACGCGGAAAACATAGTTGCCAGCAGATAATCTTTCACTGCTATTGCCTCTCCCGTTCCACGTAAAACCATCAAAATCTGCCCGTGGGAAATAGTATCCTGCCGGAGTTAGAGTACGAACTAATTCTAATGTTCCCTCCTTCAAAACATCAACAGTTACATAAGCGGCCATATTGAGGTAATAGCGCAGAGTTACCTGTTCAGAACTATCAGGATTAAACCTTAAATAAGGGCTGAGTGTTGCGTTGGATATCGTTGGCAGTTCATCCACAACAGTGTCTCGTGTAACCTGGAATGTTTCCATACCTCCTCTTAAACTTGCGGTAGCGACATCGCCGCCGGATGTTTTTGACAGGCCAAGGGCAAAAAAGTAGCTGCCAGCAGGAACTTTTACGCCTGCTGAATTGGTACCATACCACCTCACACTATCGCTCAATGGTGAAACAAGCCTGTAATCTGATGAGGTAAGCGAAGCAACAGTAGCGCCCGTTCCCCCCTCCCGCACTTCAATTTTTACATAGGCTGGAACATTGATGGCGTAGTTTAGTGTGATATATTCACCTCTATCAGGATTTAAAGTGCGTGGTGTAAATGAAGCACTTGTAAAAGATGGCACTGGGTCAACTACGGCATACTTTATTTCCACTGTTGAAGAAGTCTGTACTCGTGTAGGCCCTCCAGACATCTTTGAAGCCTGAATCCGGAAAACGTACTTGCCGGCTGATAGGCGTTGTCCATTCATTCCCCTGCCGTCCCAAAACATGGAAAGGGCACCGCTATCGTGACGGCCATTATATTCAAGCGTACGAATCGGCTGGGAGGATGTCCCGTCTTCCAAAACGTCAACCGTCACCGAGGCCATCATATCAAGGCTAAAAGCAAGTTTGGCCTGTTCAGCATTGTCAGGATTAAATGTTGAAGGACTTGAAGGTGTTACTTTTACATCAGATATTACGGGTAGTGGCTCAACAGATGTCACAGTAATGTCAGGTGATTTGTAAAAGGCGAACTCGTCTGTAAACGCGCGGATTTTGAAATTGTAGAGTCCATCTGTCACTCTTTTTCCTTCATTGTCGGTTCCGTCCCATAGAAAATTATACCCAAGCGTACCATCATCCAGCCTACGATTGACAATGATATCTTTGACAGGCGTATCTCCCGTCCACACATCCACTATGACAACGGAAGGAGAATCCAGCTCAAAATGAAGCAGCGTTTTTTCTCCCGCAGCTGGGTTGATTTTGACCGAAGACACTGAAGCATTTAAAATTTTTGGAGCCACTGCCGCCGCTACCGGAAGGGAAAATGACAAAACAACAGCCAACATCGTTGCTGTTGCAGCGGTTTTTTTCAACCATTGAGTAGGATATTGAGACATATATTTATAAGATTAAGGATATAAAATTGATATATTGTGGATAGCCCTCCTGGCACTTGATTCTTAACCTTCGCTCCGCTCCGGCCTGAAGGTTCTATGTGATACAGATTTTTCTTTCTTCTTGTCAATGAGAACTTTTCTTTGGCTTTTCTATTACACTTCTAACAAGGGACGAATCCTAATGCTATTTAAACTTTTTGTCAAGCATTTTGCGCGTTTCCGCGTATTTTAGGCTTAAAAATAGATATTTTTGTTTGACAAAGCCATTTATCTCACTAATATGACACTAATAAAAACATATCAATCCATAATTCATAATTTTTAATTCATAATTATTTTATGCCCGTCATCAAATCAGCTAAAAAGAAAGCCCGTCAAGCGCTCAAAAATTACGAACGTAACAAAGCCCTTCGCACCCGTCTGAAAACTTACATGAAAAAAGCGCTCACAGCGCAAAAAAGCGCTCCGGAAGAAGCTAAAACACTTCTGGCCTCAGTGTATTCCGTTATTGATACGGCTGCAAAGAAGCGGATTATTCATAAAAACAATGCCGCGCGCAAAAAATCGCGTATCGCGCGTATATTGGCAGTGTCTCCACAAAAACAGGTGTAATCTAAGGCCACGCGCTTTCAGATACGGGATAATCTCTTTTCGTTCAAAAATCTGATGAATTTTTAACATATGTTATACGTTTACCAGATCTTTACATTCTTTTGTTTTGACCCGCAGATTGGTGACTGAAATACATTGATCTTTTAACATGGATAAATTTATTAACAAATTTCTCACTTGATATAGTAACATGGCGCTTTTGTTGTATGTGCACGCTATTTATAATACAATTCCTATAAGGATAGCCCTCC
>CAYHVY010000007.1:0-20005 GCA_964360095.1 uncultured Candidatus Peribacteria bacterium
ACTAGGAATAGCAGGGTTCATTGCGCTTTGTTTACAAAATTATCGCTCGCCGAGCGATAAACCAGCTAAACATGTCAGCCCCGATGACACAACGCAAATTCATCGATAATAATTATTAATTTTATTTGTCATCTATTATTCATAATCTACGCTAAATCCCTTATTTAAGCCATTTTTTGAATGTAAAAGTCTGTACGTACAGACTTTTTTAGAAAAATTTAATAAAGAATTTAGAAAGCGTTCATAAAACAGTGATAATGTGCGTAATGTCGTACGATTAAAAGGCTTGGTAGTAGGTTTGAGATTGAAGGTTGTCTCCTAATGATATGTCGTAAAAGGAGGGGATGAAAGGAAAGAGAAGCAAATGGCTTGTGGATAAGGAAAAACTGCTTTTCTTTAAAAATTACACATAGGCCTAAGGTTTGTGTTGCGCGTTTTTCAAACCGAGAATCATTTCATCCTTGGACACACCAGCCCTCAAATTGACTTTGAAACTTGAACCGTTATACTTTTCCAGAAAGTTTTCCTTGGAAAAACATAAGCGTAGAAAGGTTTGAGCAAATTGAGGATTTTTAAAAATGGGGTCTCGGGGTACCTGATTTTTGAAAATCACTAAGATTATAAAAAATGTTATTTCTTTGGAAAATTCTAAAATATACCGCCAAAGCCGAAGGTTGGGTCTCGCGGGTCCCAACCGGAGGCGCACGAAGGGAAAGAGGGCGGCGCGCATGCGCCGTAATGGGGGAAAACCCAGGTTTTCCCCCAGAAGAAGGCGCCATCGTCTAATGGTTAGGACACCGGATTTTCAATCCGATAACAGGGGTTCAATTCCCCTTGGCGCTACCATGATCTGCACCTGCGATTCATATCCAATCAATTCAACCCAAATAGCACCAGGCGTTAACCTCATTTCTTCACCACTTTCATCATAATAACGGGTTCTTTTGCCGCTTTCGGGCTTGCGCCATGTCAGCGGAAAACTTTTGCCGTTCCTAAAAAGCATCCCATCACCTTCTCCGATAAGCTGCATATTTAACGCTCCTTCATCGCCGCGCGGTGGGCGCGGCGCAAGGCTCATTTTTACATACTGAACAATGATATTTTTCGCACTTAGCGCTTCATCGTTTTGAGCATCCTTATGCACAAAACCACCAAGTGAACGCGTGTAATTGTCAGTAGCAGAATCATAATTCCAGCGCACTTTAAAAGCAGGATAGGAAAAATCAATTTCAATCGTATCGTATTCGACATCTTCATGAATTTTTTCTTTTTCAGAATTTAGAAATTGCCACGATACGAAAGTATCAGGAAAAGAACCGGTAACAATCGCGCGAAGATCATTTGTATTGGCATACATGCTGTGCTCCAAACCTTTTTTACGGCGAACCGGATCGCGCCAGTATGGTTGCGGGTTAAAAAACTGGTCAAGGTTGTGAAGTTTATTTTGAAAGATAAAACGCAGCGCGTCTGCATTGCCGCCAACGTGGGCATACCAAGCATCATATTCGCGGACAATTTCAGCAAAATAGGTCCGCGCGCTGCGCACTGGTCCCACAACATCCGCTTCCCGGCTCTGAAAAAACGCCATGAAGCGGGTAATGCCGCCCTCAACAAGTGTTTCATAAATAACATCCGCCTTGCTCAAACTGCTTTGCGGGCGGGCGGGCTGTAAATTTTCCACCACGACGGCAATAACCGGCAGTTGCGCGCGCTCCTGCGAAATTGGTAAGCCGTTTAAAGGACTTGGCATTAATTTTTCCTCCTGCACAAAAGCAGACTGTTGCTGAGAAACCTGCGGAAGCATATTTATGACATCCGATGAAATAGAAGAAATTTCTTTTTTATTCGCAAAAACATTCACAAAATAAAAATGAAAAGCTATAAAAGATGCAAAAATACCAATAATTATGCCGAAAAGAATTGAAGGAAAAAAACGCCGCATGAAGAAGTAAAAATATCTATTTTTGTCATTTTACCATAATTTTTTGACACATCTCGCACGCACAATCTCCTACTTGTCTTTTAATTTAATTAAATGTATTATATTAGTGAAATTAATTAATTTCTTTATTTTAGAAGATCATGGATGTTTTTACCTTAAAACTGTTCAATACGGGACAAATTACATTGCCAAAATCCTGGCGTGACAAATTCAAAACAAAATACTTCATTGGAAAAGAAACAAAAGACGGTCTGCTTATTCAACCTTTGTCAAAAAATGAAGTAGTTTATTTTGAAAATAAAGAAGGATTTGGTTTATATTGCGAAAGCGGCTTGCCTGTTGATGAAATCGTTCACACCATCAAAAAAATGCATGAATCAGATTGAAAAATTTCTCAAAAAGTTGGAAAAGAAATTGGCTCTTCAATTAGCTGAAGTCCTTCAAAATATTATTGTTTTAAATATAAAACAGTATGATGTAAAAAAAATGAAAGGTTTTCAGGACTTCTATCGTATCCGTGTTGGTAAAATACGCATTATTTTTAGCAAATCAGGTCAAAAACACGGGTTGCCAATTTACATAGAATATCGTGGAAAAGTTTATAAAAAGCTTTAATACACCTCATTTAAATAACATTTCTCACAATACACTTTTTCCAGCCTATTTTGAGCATAAGTTGTCTGAATAGTTTTACTGCACTTGGTACAAGGACGATCATATAATTTTCTTGAATTACGAAGCGCCAAGCGCTTAAAATGGCGTACATCAGGGTGAAAATGTGGAATAGGTATATTCATACTGCGATAAAAACTTAGTTCTGCCTTCTGTATTTTAAAAAGTCTGCCAGTTTTTTCGCACTCAATGGCGGACTCCAAAATATCGTCGCCTACTTCTTGAATACTTCTAGGCAACTGTTTTGCTTTTATTATTTTTTCCACACCAGAACAGTTTGGATCTTTCTCATCTTGCCAGGGCCACTGTCTTTGTAATACTTCATTTTTCTTTAACGGAAAATATTCAAAAGCAGTCGTTTCGTTGTATCCAAAAGGAGAAAATTTGGCTCCGAAAAATTCTCCATATTCACTATTGCGAAGATTTACACATCCAAAACAATTGTTGCATCCAATGAGATTACTGGAAAAATGACAGTCGCTTGAGTTGTGAGAATCAATTAAATAGGTTGAAAAAGAGCAATTGTTGCAATTTAGAGATTCGTAACAGTTCTGACAATCATAAACTTTAAAACAATCAACACAGTTAAAGGAGCGATTTGCGCCCTTACTGTATAAACATTTTTCTGAATTATCAGAATTAAAACTGAGATAGCAATTTTTCAAATGTCCGGCTTGATTGCAGTAATCGGAATTTTCCATTGTGGGGGCAATAACCGCCAGGGCAAAATGTGGCACGCGGTTGGTCAATTCCATAAACTGTTCAAAAAATGGGCGATTGAAATCAAAATCTGCCTCATATTGCCATGGATCCCATTTGTCGCTCCACCAACAATCTGAGCAATATACTGGGAAAACCGCATTCTCACGGTACATTGAAAATGTATTTTTCTTGCACAGATCACATTTACGCAAATAAAGTACTCGTTCATTGCGGAAAGCCATTCTGCGCTGCATGCGGCAATCCGGACACAGCGTTGGGGGTGGAATAAGATATTTTTTACCGTTAAAAACCGGTGAAACTTTGTCGTAAAATTTAAGGTCTTCATCTGTGATTTCAAATTGCGTTTGGCACTGGCGACAGGATTTTTGCATAAGTTTTAGAAATTAAAGTTTTTGCAGTAAATCATCGGCATGTAAACCAAAATGGCGCATAATTTCAATATCTTCCTCGTGAAAAAGAAATGGCGCGAGCTGATCGGTCAATTTCACAAAATTGACCTGCTGAATCCGTTTTTTTATTAGCGCTTTATATTTGTCGTTACTTTGCGCTTCAACTTTGCGCATCTTCATAAGCTGCAGATTGATTTTCCCGCCAGACAGAATAATGGACATGAAGTCAAAAAAATCCCTTCCTCTCGGTGGTTTACGATAGAGAATCGCATTGGATTTTTCAGCTAAAAACATGTCCAGATCAGCAGTATTAAAAAGAAATCTTTTACCAAAATGCGAAATAATATTTTTTTTGACGGGATAATGGCTTTTGCCAAGATTTTGAAAGTCCAACTGTATTGATAATTTTTCAGTTGAATGAAGTTTTTCTCCCTGAATGCTAGCGCATTTATACGTGTGAAGCACCGTTGGAAATTGTAAATAGATTTTCCAATGAAAATAACTTTCTTTTGACTTGCGAATAGAAAATTCCAATGGAATGTTCTCACTTCCAAACTCTTTTTGCAAATACAGGGTCAGTACACGAAGATTTTCTTCCTTGAGTTTACCCATATAATTAAAATCAAGATCTTCTGAAAATCTTTGCAGATTATGAAAAAAACGCAGCGCAGTGCCGCCAATAAAAATGAGCTTTGACGCCAAATTGCTTTGTTGAAGATAAAAAAGGATAAGTGTTTGCAAATATTCACGCACAATACCGCGGCGTTTTTCCGCCGGTATTTCCTGCTGTTTCGCAAATTGGAGAAGATCAGTGAGTAATAACATCGCCGAAATAGTTGGTTAATTGCTGGACATAATTGGGATATTTTTCCGCCATTTGCTGCATTTTCCATGTGTTAAAATTTTTAAGAATTTCAAGGTTGAGTCTTTCAAAAAACTGATGATCTTTTGATGGCTTTTTGAAATAAAAAAAATCGAGGATGGCTTTTTCTGGAGACGCAATAAAAATCGTGTCTCTCAAATTATGATAATCAGTAAAAAGATTTGTTTTTATATGATGATAATGGTACTGGACTGTGTGAATCTTGAAATATCTGGTGTTTTTAGTTGTTACTGAAGTAACACGGCCACTGATATCAGGAATAATGCTATAATGCGATAGTGCGCTTTCCAGTGAAATATATGAAGGGAAAATTAGATGGGAGGCAATTTCAAACTCATCAATAACAGCATCGCTAAAGCTATAAAGACTTTTTTTGAGGCTTACGATATAACCTTTTTTCTTCCAGCGATTCAACTTGAGTCGCAAATATTGGTCTGAATAGGCGTTTAACAAAATTTTCAGATCTTTTATGGTAAAGATAACAATTTGATTTTCCCTGCAAAATTTTTGAAATTCAAGAAAATTCATTATGCGTCAAAAAATAAAACTCATCTTCCGGTTCATTTAAGATAATTATCAAAAATGATAACTTAATTATATCAAAATGCCTACCTGCTAGCAAGTTCTTTTTAGTACAATTCCTTCAGATAACATTTTTCGCAATACACTATCTCCGGCCGGTCCGGAGCGTATGTTGTTTGTATTGACACCTGGCATTTGGCGCAGGCGCGCGCATAGAGTTTGCGGGGATTTTTCAAGGACTGCAATTGAAGCTGGCGGCAGTCAGAACAGAATTTAGAAAGCGGCTGATTGATTTTCCGGCTTAAATTTAATTCCTGCTGAATTATGCGATAATTTTTTCCACAGTTGCTGTCACCAGATTTTATCGCCTGACAAGCCAAAATTTCTTTGACAATACTGTCCGGTACTTCCCGAATTGATAATGGCAATATGCAGCTTGCCGCTTGATAATTTGCCGGATCCTTATCCATCCACTGGCAACCTCTTTGCAAAGCCTGCTGTCGCGTCAAAGGAAAATAATCAAAGGCCGTACTCAGATTATAAGGATGCAAAGCCAATTCAAGCGGGAAAAATTCACCGTACTCACCGTTTTCTTTCATGTGCTGAAGGATTTTTGTTCGCCTTGCCCCGTAATCATTTTTGCTATATTTTTTATTCAAAATACAGTTCGTTTGTTTGGAATGAAAGCCATCGCAGCCAAAACTATCACTCAAATAAAAACAGGAATACAGATAGTCGGAATTGGAAGTCGCGCAACCTATAAAACAAAACTTGGCATTAAAATTAGTTTCTCCTCCGGAACTCATTTCATAACAGAGCTCAATGTCTTTGTCGTGCATGCATAAATCCATTGAATCTTTAACTGCAACCGACTCGGTCAAATATTTGGCATCCTCCAAATCAAAACAGTCATAACATTCAAACGCATTTTTACAATTCTGAAGATAATCTCCTGATGAATTTTCGCAGTTAACCTGGTTTTGAAATTTTTTTGGAACTGACTGGCTGAATTCCTGAAATTCGCGGATCAAATCCTCCGTATCACGCTTAAGACATTCTGCCACAATTTTTCTATATTCAGCCGCTCCACCAGCATGGCGGACAATACACTGGAAAAAGAACTTTTGATGAAAAAAAAGAAACGATTTCCTCGTGGCATAAATCGCAACTGCGCTTAAAAAGATTCCGCTCATTGCGGAAAGCCAGACGTCGTTGAAGGCGACAATCAGGACAAAGTTTTGGTTCAGGGACTTTTATTTTGTCGTAAAACTTTAAATCCTCATCGGTAATTTCAAAAGGCAGGAGCGTAGCGGATGCCCTAGCCATCAAGTGCCCGGAGGGCTATCATTAGCTTTTTGGCACTGACGGCAGGGTTTTTGCATACGCCAAGATTATTGAATATTTCGTAACTATTTGTCAAATTAGGCTTTTTCGTGTAGGGTTAAGGCAATTTCCAAGTTTTTTACGCATGGCAAGAAAAAGACGCGTTTCTGCACAGAATCGGACCCGTTCAAATTTGCTCAAAACAAATGCCAGGAGGCGGCGTAATAAGGGTACACGTTCAGGCTTTGTTTTTGAGGTCAAATCGTCTGTTATGCGCGAAATTTGGGCGGTGATATGTCTGGGGTTGGCGGTCGTGCTTTTTTTGAGTATTCGCAATGCTTTTGGAATTCTTGGAGAAATTCTTATAACTTCCTTTCGGCCCGTGTTCGGATGGGGAATTTTTTTGTTGCCGGTTTTGTTTATCATAAGCTCTTTAATGTTGTTTTTTTCAAAAAAAGTTGTTTTTCCGTTTTCAAGGATAGTTGGTATTTTTCTTTTATTTGTCTCTATTTTAAGCATCATCCACCTTTCGGTATCCATGGATGAGCTGTACAGCGCCGCCGCCCAGGGTAATTATGGAGGATACGTTGGTTTTGTGACAAACTTTTTATTGCGACAGGTACTCGGCATCAGTTCCGTTGGGGCGGCGGCTATTTTTATCACACTCCTGATTATTGCGGTTTTGCTTACATTTGAGGTTTCGCTCGGTGGCATTTTTGCTCTTTTTAATCCTAAACTCCGTCTGGTGCGTCGCCGCGAAACGAATGAAACGCCACAGAAAGAAGAATTTGAAGGTGAGGAAACGCGTCAGCGGGATTTTGATTCCCGAAATTGGTTGGAGATGGATGATTCTTCAGGTCAACCAGTACAGATCCGACGGATTCAAATTTCCGAGTCAGCCGTGGCTGATGAAACAAATGGAGAAAGGGTAGGGGCAGGTTTAAAACCTACCCCTACCCTTTCTCCGACCTCTGCCGATTTAATTTCTAATTCTGTTGAAGCCGTTCCTCTGGTGTCAGAATCAGAAAAATCAAAGAATTCCGCGCTTGTTGAAAAAGCCGGCGAGGAGTATCTTGATTGTATATTTCCATAACCAGACCTTTTAAATCCGGCAGTTGCGACGGTTGGTTCTGATGACGCGCTTTTAACGGACAATGCCGAGAAAATTCGCGCAAAACTTGGACAGTTTGGCATTAATGTCGCGATGCATGAAGTGCATGTCGGACCTACCGTTATCCAGTATACTTTGCGGCCAAACGAAGGCATCAAACTTTCAAAAATCACAGCTCTGAAAAATGATTTGGCTCTTGCTCTTGCGGCAAAAGCTGTTCGCATAGAAGCCCCGATTCCGGGAAAATCTTTGGTTGGAATTGAGGTTCCAAATGACCACCGCAGTCTTGTGCATTTGCGTGAGATTCTGGAAAGCAAGGAATATAAAGAAATCCGCTCAAATTTGCGCTTGCCGCTGGGACGGGATGTTTCCGGAAAGCCCATGTGTGGAGACCTTGCTTCCATGCCGCATTTATTGATCGCGGGGGCTACGGGATCAGGAAAATCCGTTGGTATGAATACTTTTTTGATTTCTCTTCTATATCAAAATTCTCCCGCGGATTTGAAGCTCATTCTGGTTGATCCCAAGCGCGTTGAGCTGAATTCATACAATGGTATTCCGCATCTTTTGACCCCGGTAGTGACCGATCCCGGAAAGGCCGCAATTGCCCTGCGATGGGCGGTGGCGGAAATGAACCGCCGTTATCAGTTGTTCGCGGAGAATCGGCATCGTAATATTGAGGATTACAATACTTGTCAGGAAGTTCATGAGGAAGGGCGTGAAATGCCCGGACACCAGAAAATGCCTGTTATTGTCATTGTTATTGATGAGTTGGCGGATTTGATGATGGCGGCCGGCAAGGAAGTTGAGGCTTCCATCTGCCGCATCGCGCAGATGGCGCGGGCGGTCGGAATGTACCTTGTGGTCGCGACGCAGAGGCCGTCTGTGGACGTGATTACAGGTCTTATTAAAGCCAATATTCCTGCCCGCATCGCCTTTATGGTAAGTTCTTCCGTGGATTCGCGGACTATTCTGGACGGCATCGGCGCTGAAGATCTTCTTGGAAAGGGCGATATGCTCTATTTGCCGGGTGGAATGAGCAAACCCGTGCGCATTCAGGGTATCTATATTTCTTCAAAAGAGATTGAGAGGGTTACAAATAATATCAAAATTTCCGCAGCTCCCAATTATTTGGATGAAATTACTTCTCCAAAGGTTGCGAGCGCGGCCGTTGCCGGCATTCCGGCCAGCACGTTTGGGGATGAGGAAGAAGATGATGAAAATTTATATCAGCAAGCTATCCAAGTTGTTACCGAGAGCAGAAAAGCTTCCGCTTCCCTGTTACAGCGGCGTTTGAAGGTTGGCTACGCGCGGGCGGCGCGGCTGCTGGACATGATGGAGCAAAATGGTATGATTGGGCCTGTAAATGGGGCGAAGGCGAGGGATATTTATGTGTAGAGGAAAATGAATTTTTTATAAAATCATAATTGAAAAAAATTCTTGTTACCGGCGGCGCTGGCTACATAGGTTCTCATGCGGTGAAAGCTTTACTGAAAGCAGATTTTGGAGTTGTTGTGGTTGATAATCTTTCCAAAGGGTATCGCGAGGCTGTTGATGCCCGCGCGCGCTTCGTTGAACTTGACCTTGGCGACCGTGAGGCTCTGAAAAAAGTTTTTCAGGAAAACGATTTTTCCGCAGTAATGCATTTTGCCGGTTCAATAGAGGTTGGCTTGTCTATGCAAGATCCAGCACAATTTTTCCAAAATAACGTTGTGAATGGACTTAATCTTTTGGAGGCAATGCACGCCACTGGTGTAAAAAACATCATTTTTTCTTCAACCGCCGCGGTGTATGGCAATCCGGAGAAGATTCCAATTAAAGAAAATGCCCAACTGAATCCCACAAATTTCTATGGCCAGTCCAAGCTGATGTTTGAACAATTGCTCCAAAAATATGAGCAGTTTTATGGCTTTAAATATATTTCTTTGCGTTATTTTAACGCGGCAGGCGCCGATGAAACGGCGACAATCGGCCAGGATTATGATCCGCCGACGCATATTGTTCCGCGTGTTTTAAAAGCGGCGTTCGGCCAGATTGATAATTTTAAAGTTTTTGGCACGGATTATTCTACAAAAGATGGCACCTGCATACGCGACTATATTCATGTTTCTGATCTTGCTGATGCGCATATTTTGACGCTGAAACATCTTCTCAAAAAAAACCGCAGTAACATTTTTAATTTGGCCAACGGAAATGGTTTTTCTGTTTTGGAAGTGATAAAAACCGCGGAAAAAATCATCGGCAATAAAATTGCCTATGAAATCGGTCCGCGCAGAGAAGGGGATCCGTCTGTGCTCATCGCTGATTCAACTAAAGCTTCTAAAATTCTAAACTGGAAGCCGCGTTTCAGTAGCCTGGAAGCCATTGTTGCCTCCGCCTGGAAGTGGCATTTGACCCACCCTTTTGGTTATTACGTGTTGGACGAAAAAAGGCTACCGAGGTCAATTCAAGAGAGCGAAAAGCGTCAAAAAATGAATAAAGCTGAATCTTATAAAAATATATATGATTAGCGTTGTCGCTGAAAAAGACCCCGAAGGCGAATATCGGCCAGAATTTGTAAAAAAAATTCTTGAATAGTACTCAACCTTCGGTTTAAGGAGAATGGCACTTTTTATACTTCTTCCCGCTTCCGCAGTGACAGGGGTCATTGCGGCCGATTAGCGGCTTTGATCCATGACTTTCTTCATGGCCTGTTTTAATAATCACCGGATTTTGCTCTGCAGGTCCAGCATTTTTTTCACGTCCGGAAAGGATTTCTTCAATCTGATTTTCATTGGTGATAAGCGCCTCCGTCGGCATAGATTCGCCCAATTGTAAAAACTGCTGCGGCAATTGTTGTTTAAAATTAACGCGGAATAACGTTGTTAGAGTATTGCTTTGAATGTCGCTTAAGAGCTTGGAAAACATCAAAAAAGCCTCTTCCTTATACTCAATCAATGGATCCCGCTGGCCGTAACCACGCAGAGCCACGCCCTCCCGAAGGTGCTGCATGTTGTCAATGTGTTCCATCCACAAAGTATCAATCACGTTTAAATAAACCCCGCGCTCTATTTGCCGCATCATCAAGGGCTCTTTCAGCTGCCGCTCTTTTTGTTCATATTCTTTGAAGCAGTATAATTTGACCATTTCTATGAGATCTTCCGTGTTCGCGCAGTTTTCAAGATCAGCGAGGGCCAAAGGCTCGGCAGGGTCTTTGTGGAGAGCGTTGATGTCGGCAAGAATTTCATCATATTCAACCCCTTTCTGGTCGTTTTGATCGCGGTTTTGCCCTCTGTCATTCAGGCTATGCGCCAGAACAAGCTTCTCGGCCTCTTTTTCCAGTAGTAGCAGAATGTCATTTTTTATATTGTCGCTTGCCAGAACTTTCCGCCGCCTGGAATAAATAATTTCGCGGTGTTTATTCATCACGTCGTCGTACTCCACCAGGTGCTTGCGTATATCAAAATTCCGGCCTTCCACCTTCTTTTGCGCGCTTTCAATGGAATTACTGATCAACCTGTTTTGAATAGGCATGTCGTCTGGCACTTTCAACGCTTCCATCATTTTCTGGATGCGTTCCGAACCAAAAAGACGCATCAAATCATCTTCCATGGAAACGTAAAACTGGCTTTCGCCATGGTCCCCCTGTCTTCCGCCGCGGCCGCGCAACTGGTTATCAATTCTACGTGACTCGTGGCGTTCCGTTCCAATCACCACCAATCCGTCCAAGTCCTTTACGCCTGTACCCAATTTAATATCTGTTCCGCGACCCGCCATGTTGGTTGCAATCGTCACGGCGCTTTTTTGCCCCGCGTTCGCGATAATTTCAGCCTCTTTCTCATGATATTTGGCATTCAGCACATTGTGGGGAATGCCCTCCATTTGGAGCAACCTGCTCATAATTTCCGATTTTTCAATGGAAATGGTGCCGATAAGCACTGGCTGTCCCTTTTCGTGAAGCTCCTTGGCTTTTTTTGCCACGGCCAAAAATTTCCCTTTCTGATTTTTGTAGATCAAATCAGGCATATCCGATCGGTTTATTGCCTGATTGGTGGGTATAACCAGTGTTTCAAGATTGTATATCTGGGAAAATTCTTCAGCTTCGGTGAGAGCGGTTCCTGTCATTCCCGCCAATTTTTTGTAAATACGGAATAAATTTTGGAACGTGATCGTCGCGAATGTGCGGCTTTCCTGCTTTATTTCAACATTTTCTTTTGCCTCAATTGCTTGATGAAGGCCGTCGGAATAGCGGCGTCCGGGCATCATACGGCCGGTAAATTCATCCACAATAAGAATTTCCCCCTCTTTAACAACATAATCAATGTCCGATTTATATACCGTATGCGCTTTCAGGGCCTGTTCAATGTGATGCACTTCAAGAAAACCAGCATCCGTGTAAATATTTTCCACGCCCAGAAGTTTTTCCATTTTTGCTATGCCAATCTCAGTCAAAGTCGCAGTTTTGAGCTTTTCATCAATCACATAATCAATTTTTTCTTCCAGGTTGCCAATCAACTGCGCATAACGGGCATATTTGTCTGTTGACTGCTCTCCCGGCGCGGAAATAATGAGTGGCGTTCTGGCTTCATCAATCAAAATGGAATCAACTTCGTCAACAATGGCATAATGCAGCCCGCGCTGAACAATATTTTCATTATTTTGAGCCATGTTGTCGCGCAGATAATCAAAGCCGTATTCATTATTCGTGCCGTATGTAATGTCAGCCCGGTAAGCCGCTTTTTTTTCTTCACGCGGCTGATCATGAAAAATAATTCCTATTGTCAAACCAAGGGCTTTATAAAGCCCTCCCATCCATTCTGCATCGCGATGGGCAAGATAATCATTTGCAGTCACCAAATGAACCCCGTTTTCCGTCAGCGCGTTAAGGTATATCGGCATTGTACATACCAGCGTTTTTCCTTCACCTGTCTTCATTTCCGCGATTTTTCCCTGATGGAGGACAATTCCACCCAAAATCTGCACATCAAAAGGAACCATATCCCATGTGATTTCATGGCTTCGCACCAGCCATTTTTTCCCCAATAATGTTTTGCATGTGTATTTGACCAACGCAAAGGCCTCCGGAAGAAGCTGATCTAATGATTCCCCCTGACGTATCCGCTCTTTGAATTCCGTTGTTTTCGTCGCAATGTCTTTTTCGCCCAGGGTTCGCTGATACTGCGCCTCAATGCTGTTGATTTTGTCCACCGTCGGCCAAAGTTTTTGCAGCACTTTTTTGTTATGGTCGCCAAGAATTTTATTGATGAGTTTGTGAATCATAATTTTTAATTCATAATTTTTAATTCATATAGGCTGGAGCGTAGCGGAAGCCCTAGCCATCAAGTGCCCGGAGGGCTATCCTTATTCATCACTCCCTATATCCCTTCAACAACACGAAAAATGTTTTTAGTATTACCTTTATATCCAACCACGGCGACCAGTGCTCAATATAGTAGGTATCAAGCCGCACCTCCTCTTCAAAGTTGAGATCGCTACGTCCGCTGACCTGCGCCAGGCCGGTAATTCCGGGCTTAATGGTGAGTACAAACTTGTGTTGCTTCTGGTATTTTGCCACTTCTTCCGGCAGGTGCGGGCGTGGGCCGACCAAGCTTATTTCTCCTTTCAAAACATTGATAAGCTGCGGCAACTCATCCAGACTTGTTTTGCGCAGAAAGCGTCCGATTGGAGTCACGCGCGGATCATTTTTAATTTTCACAAGCGGTGAACCTCCACGGAGATCTTGATGGGCCAATTCAGTATAGCGCAAATTGTGTGTGTTTGGGTACATTGTGCGGAATTTATAAAAATGAAAGGGCTTTCCGTGTTCTCCCACGCGTTTTACCCGTGTGCCGTCATCAAGATATTTAAAAAAGACAGTCCCCTTTGAGTCCAATTTGATGGCAATCGCAATAACAGCCATAGCCGGCGAAAAAATTGTTAATCCAAACAGAGATCCGATAACATCAAAGCTTCTTTTGATGACTTTACCCCATCCGTCTAGCGGTGTCGGTTTGAGCTTTATGACAGGAATGCCGGCCATTGTTTCTATTTCAACATTTGTCTGCTGCACTTCCAACAGATTTGGCACAAAGCTGAAACCAAGATGATTTTCACGGCAAAAATTGAGAATTTCAACATTTTTTTCCCATGTTAGATGCGCTGTAGTCTGGATTATTTCTCCGATATGATTTTGCCTTACGATGCTGGCGAGATGGTCAATTTGGCCAAGGAAAGGCAAATTTTTCACCGTGTCGTCATTTTGCGGACGATGTTCGCTTATTTTTTCATCAATATAGCCGGCAACATGGTAACTATAATCTTTTTGTAGCGTGTCCCAGAGCTGTGCAGTGATTTTGTTGCAGCCGATGAATAAAACCTGTTGGCATCCAATACCAGCTTTAAGCATGAAGTACTGCATCCCGCGAATTATTCCTCTCCCAAAAGCGATAAAAACTATTGTGAGCGCCCATGTGTATATCAGCGCAAGGCGCGAAAATGGAAACGTTCGTATTAGGAAAAAATATACAACGATGGCCATAAGCCAAAATGTTGTTGTCGTGATAACCCGTTTGAATTCTATGCCAATGGATGTTGTCGTTTTCAACGCATAATTTTTATTAACTGCAAAAAACAACGTAAGTCCGCCTGCGGCGACCACGCTGAATTGCATATACGCCGGAAAAGATGGGATTAAGCCGATGTCAAAAGGCAATTGAACTCCGGGAATAAAATCAGAAATTAGACGAATGCGCCATGCCACCACAAACGCCAGCAGCGTCATCATAAAATCTGATGGAATCCGAACAAGGCTAAAGGCAATTTCTGATGGTTTCATGTGTGTAGGATCTCCTATTTCACCTTCTTTAACGGTTTCAAAGCGTCATTTCTGGTTTTTTCCGCGTCGCGCAGACCTGTTTTAAACACACTGTTATTTGCGGCGCGTGCAACAAAGCGCAGTCTTTGAAGAGCTACATTTACAGCATTGTTAAACTCAGATCTAGAGGCCACAAGACCTTCTCCTCTACTGTATGCACGGGCAAGAGCCCTGTCGTCAAGGATTTTACCGGTACAGACGATTTTTTTCAAAGATTTTTGCACACTGACATACCTGCCGCTTATCATTTTTAATTGACGATCCAATTCTGCCTTGTAGGTTTTTAGAGCCGCAGAAAATGCTTTTTCCCGTGCCTCTAAAGCAGCGTCTACGCTTGCGTTATAAGTATCTACGGTCGGTTTTGATTCCTCAGATTTATACAGTTTCATTAACCTGTTAGCCTTTTCCCTAGCCAACTTTACTTCATTCTGCGCCTTTTTATTTTCAAGTTGATTATCATTTTCAGCCGTCAATTTATTTTTTCTTACCAGGCTCGTCAAACCAAGTAATGTTTTTTGAGTGCTGATCAGCTCGGTCCGCACTTCCTTGCAGGATCCTTTCCCCTTGGCTTTTTCCGGAATAACGATCTCGCGTTGTTTTGCGATAAGAACGGGTTTTTCAGAATCAAAAAAAGCATAAACCTGGCTATTTAAGGTGAAACTTAAGAATAGAAGGCTTATAAACATTAAGCGATACGTTATTTTCATATATTGCATAAGAAGTTTGACAATGATATAATAACACGATAGCTATATTAACAAAAATGAAAAATAAAAAACTATTGCCAAAAAATTACCACAGCGGATTTCTTCTTCTGTTTCTAATTATTGGCTTCGGCCTCATTCGGGCGTTGCCTTTTGACGGACACTTTATCCAGACAAGTGTTTTAAAATCTTCCAATCCCGTTGTTGTGGCTACATTTCCTGTTGGCGGCAGTAAAATCTCAAAAAATTATAGAGTTTTCGGAATGAAATTTGCTATTCCCATGAGCGCGGCAACTCTAAATACAACGACTTTAACATTAAAAGATAAGAACAACACCGCAGTTCCCGGAACGGTTACCTATGACGCAAATACCGGGACTGCCTATTTTAAGGCTAATAGCAATCTTAATATCACTGCTTCCCCTTCAAATAACCCGTTTACCTTTAGTTTGGGAGACGGTGCCAAAGATATAAAGAACAATCCAGTTGGACAATTAAATGTCCAATATACTATTGAAAACCGTCTTGATACTTCCAGTCCCGCTATGGCCTGGTCAAACCCCGCCCCCAACCTTAACGGCGTTGATCCTCTCGTTGGAACTATTGATATTGCTTATAAAAAACCGCTTGATCCAAATACTGTCACAGCCACAAGCTGGACATATACCGCCAGTCCAACATCAACTTTTTCCGCAAAAACTATGTATAATCCTCTAACACAAGCTGTTTCCATACAAACAACCACGCCGCTTGCTGAAAATACCAGATATACGATCACCCTCAACAATACCATAAAAGATGTTAATGGAAACGCTTTCCCGGGGAGTTTTTCTTTTACATTTACAACGGGTTCAAATAATACCACCACCCCCTATGTGAAATGGACTGACTTTAGAACCAATGGTATTGATGTAAATTTTGATTTTACAGCACCCTTACTTGAGGGACCGGCGATCAACCCAGCAAATTATAGCCTCAAGTGTGGAAGTTCTAGCATTGATTTAAGCGGCGCGTCATTCGGGTACGACCCGGAGGATAGACAAGTGAGCATTGACGCTATTGTTTTACCGGAAAAAAGCGCCTGCACCCTTACACTCGGCGCGGCTATTGTTGGCCTTAATGGAGTAGCTTTAGATAGCAATAGTCTAACGCAGACAACCGCTAAAGATGGTGTCCATAAACCATTTAGCGGGGAAAGTCATTTCAGTGATTTTGCGGCAACATCCGGTGGAAGCTGGTTTAAGAAAGAAGTATGTGTTGATTGTAAAGGCTTGTGGGATAATCCAAGTGTTAAATTTTATAATCGCATCAATGTATCGGCTGCAAGCATTATTGCCGGCGACACGACGGACTATACTTTTACTTTTCCTGTTACCGTGCCTGTGACAACCGGAGACGCGATACAAATTTTAGCACCGGCAAGTTTTGATATTTCCAGTGTAAGTTTGGTTTCACAACCAAATATTTATAACGATGTCACAAAAATTGCCAAAATAACATCAATATCAAGCGACTTGACGAAACATATTATTTCATTACCGCTTCAAATTGCCGGCGACGGTGTTATTAGTGGCGGCCTTTTAAGTTTTATAATCAAGGATATAGTTAACCCTGAACAGGGAGGAGATAATTATACTTTTCGTTATCAGACAAGTTCTTCCGCGGGAGTGATTGAAGGTCCTAACGCTTTTAATCCAATCATTATAAAGGCAACGGGAGACGGTGAAGTGCTTCTTACGGTGCTTGATATCAATACTGCCAATCCCATTGCAAATGTTCAGGTATTGATGCGCAGCCGTGATTTTGGCATGAAAGAATTTACCACCAATGACGGCGGCGATGTTATTTTGAGCGGTATTCCTATCAATCCCATACTTGGAACAGATGTTGACGCATGGATTGACGCAACGCAGACTCCGGGTGGCTATTTGCCACTGTCAGCATCAACGCATTTTCATCTCACAACTGTTGATCCTGTGCAGCTTGACAATCTATTCTTATTTCCGGCCAAACTACAAATAAAAGGAACAATAAATCATAGTAATATTGGCGTTGACGGAGAAACAAAGGCTAATCTCAATGTGAAGGGCGCCGCAGGTGTCTTTACAAAAACTATCACTCTAGAAAAAACCGGCAGTACTCCTTATACTTTTGATCTTGATACGGAAGGTGAATATACATTATCCGTTGAACGTTTTGTTGATACCAAAAGTATCTCAAATCCAACATTTTTTCTGCCTCCGTCTCCAGAAACGCTTCAATTGACTGCGGCCAAATCACCACTGACGATCAATATTACACTGCAACAGACCAATAGACGCATCACTGGAACCGTTCTTTCCCAGGACGGAACCGCGATAACAAATGCTAATGTAACAGCAACTCTGGAAAATAGCGAAAAAGGGAGCCGATTTAGCAGTGACAGTAAAACCGATTCCAGTGGCTTTTATTCCATTACTGTCGCGCCTGGAAATTATAAAGTGGATGCGGATGTGCCCGGATTTGCCGGAAAAAATGAGAAAACAGTCCAAGTTAAAGCAGGCGATATAACTGTTAATTTTGTTATAAACAAGCCAACAAACGCTCTTAGCGGCAACGTGAGCGACAGTACGGCTAATCCCATACAAGGCGCGCTGGTTAACTGTTTTAATACGAATAGAGAAAATTCCACTGCGTTAACAGACAGCAATGGTGATTACGTCATGTATGTAAGCAATGGAGTCTGGTCGTGCGAGGCAAAATCTAGGCGTTTGGGAACAATACCTCCGGGCGATGGGGTCGTAGCAGTCAATAGAACGGTTAACGAAGGCGTAAAAAACATGAATTTCATTTATAAATTGGATACATTTGCCACTATTCGCGGAAGTCTCAAAAGTGAAAGCGGTTCACTCGTTATAGGAAGCTGGATTGGTGTTGAAAAAATTGATAAAACCACAAAAAAAAATATAGGCTTGGTAAATTCCGCTCAAACTGACCAGAACAGTAATTTTTCCATCCCGGTCGCGAAAAACAACGCCTCAGAAACATACAGATTAAAAGCGCTTGCGGGCAACGCCAAATTTGTTATAGCGGACAACATTGATGTTTCTTCCACGGATGCTAATCTGGGTGTCCTTACATATCCAACGGAAAAAACATTAACAGTCGGAGTAAAATCTGTTCCGGGAAATATCGGTAATGTAGCCGTGAACATTCAAAATCTAACAACGAATAATTTTAATACTGCCAGCGTACGCTTGAGTTCAGGCAACGGCTCAAGCACCGTCAATTTGCCAAATGCCAATTACTCAGCCCGCCTGGTTGTTCCTGGTTTTGACGAAAAAATTATCAATTTTACTGTCGCGGGCGCAGATATCAGTATCAATTTTGATTATGACAATACGGGTTCTTCAGCCTTCAGCATTCAAGTGAAGGATAGCGCTAGCGCATTGATACAGGGCGCTTTTGTTGAGGCGTTTGAACAAACGGGCGGGCATTATGCAAGCGCCACCACTGATGTTAACGGCACGGCGACTCTTAATGTTGCGCCCGGCGCTTATATTCTGAAGGCGGGCAAACAGGGTTTTGTTTCCGCCAGCATCGTCTCATCAGAAAATACCCGTAATTACAATCTGACGCTAAAAGATGCTTCCGCGCTCATTTCTCTTACGGTAAAGGATAATAACAATGCCGTTGTTCCGTATGCCTGGGTTGACGCGGTAACTACGGATGGATCCAATCAATGGACTGGCGGCAAAGCGCTTGGCGATGGGACATTAAACTTGAATGTATCAGCCGGAAGCAGATGGAATATTACGGCACGTTCCGCAAATGGAGCTTATGGCACAAAATCTGATGTTGCCGCTGGAACGTTAGGCATAATTGTTGTTCTGAATCAGATAAAAAGTGATTTTATCCCCGTAAATCCCGTGGCCCAGATTATTAATCCCACCAGGGACAATGTTGTTTCCAGCGATGTTGTTGATCTTACAATAGGAGCCGGCGCCCTTGGCAATACAACCACCGACACCAACCTTATGATTAACAAAACGACATCCATTCCAACCACCAACACAACGACGGCACTTGGAGGTATCGGCGTGGAAGTATCCAGCACGGACATAACAGGAAGGCCGGTTAATACACTGAATAGCGATGCCATAATTGAAGTTAAATATGATAAAAATCAAATTCTGGCATTGTTGAATACCAATACTGTGCGTATTGATCAGTTGAATGCTCCTTTAAGCTCATACGACACAATCAAAGGCACATGGACGACGCTTGATGGCGTAACAATTTATGTCAGTCTTCAGGAAAAAACGGGCGACAACTATACAACAACGACGATACAGGATTTTATGACAAACTTTGATGCAGGCAAGAATTATCGCAAATGGAACGATTTCATTGTTTATTATAGAGGTTCAACCAATCATTTTTCCATATTCGCTCCGGTTATTTTTGCTCCTGTCAACAATGTTTTATCATATGATCTGCAAAAATTTGTTCCATCACCCCGACCTTCCGCTGGCGCGTTAAAAGACACCGTTTTGCGCCGGGATGCCCCGTGTGCGCCTGAAGAAAGTTCACTGATCCTTATTTTAGAACGCTTTCTGCGGTTCGTGACGCTGCAGAAAATATAACAAATTAGTGTAATAAAAAATCGCCTTATGCATTATAATACAGCAGGCAGGAGCGTAGCGGATGCCCTAGCCATCAAGTGCCCGGAGGGCTATCATTGTGTTTTTGAATTGACCATGTAAGGATTGACAAAATATTATTTATATGTTTGAATTATCAATATGAGTTTATCTATGCGAAAACTAGTTTCAGCAGGAGCATTAGCTCTTGGTGTAGGATTGGCCAAGATATATTACGAATCGCATCCCGATAAACATCAG
>CAYHVY010000008.1:0-13585 GCA_964360095.1 uncultured Candidatus Peribacteria bacterium
CGAATATCATTAATGCCGTAACGCATCATTACCAGGCGCGTTAAGCCAAAACCAAAGGCCCAGCCCTGATATTTGTTTGCGTCTATACCTCCGGCTTTTAGCACATTTGGATGAACCATGCCGGCGCCCATAAATTCCATCCAGCCGGTCTGTTTGCAGACGCTGCAGCCTTTTTCACTGCAAATGAGGCACGAAAAATCCAGCTCAAGTCCCGGCTCAACAAATGGGAAATAGCCGGGTCTAAAGCGCACCTTTACTTCTTTATGAAATAATTTTGTGAGAAATTCCCGCATAACGCCTTTCAAATGAGCCAGTGAAATATTTTTATCAATCATTAAACCTTCAACCTGATAAAAAGTCGTGTCATGGGAGGCATCGGTCGCTTCGTACCGAAAACACCGTCCTGGAACAATAATTCGCAGGGGCGCGCCATACTTTTCCATTGTCCTAACCTGCACCGGCGAAGTGTGCGTCCGCAAAACAAGCCGGCCGTGTTTCGGAGCCTCCTTGTCCTGCAAAAAAAACGTGTCCTGTATATCCCGTGCAGGGTGATCAGCCGGAATATTCAATCCTTCAAAATTGTAATATTCACTTTCTACTTCAGGCCCATCCATAACGCTAAAACCCATGTCGCTAAAAATCTGCTCCACTTCATATTGAACTCGCGAAAGCGGATGAATGTGGCCGATGTCATATTCTATGCCTGGCACAGTAATATCGGAAAATTCTCCGGAAAGTTTTTTTTCAATATCGGCTTTCTCCAATATTGTCTGTTTTTGTTTTAAAGATTCTTCAATTGCCAATTTTACGGTATTGGAGAATTGTCCCGTTGTGCGTTTTTCCACGTCTGTAAGATCTTTTATACCCCGTAAAATGACCGTTAATTCACCGCTGCGGCCGAGATATTTTACCTCAACGTCTTTTAATCGCTGAAGACCCCGAGTTTTTTCAATTTCCAGAATGGCCTGCTGCTGAAGTTTTTGGAGAAGTTTTTGCATATATGAGAAAAATACACTGCGTATACTCTAAAGGATTTTGGCCTTTTTTGGCAAGGCGGGCTCCGCAGGATAGTGAAATTTTAGAAAAGCTTTCGAAATAAGGTTTTTTACAACAAAAAAACCCCGTTTTAAGGCGGGGCTTTAGTTTCAAAGTAAACGATTCGATCTATCGAACAGCATCCTTGAGAGATTTGCCGGCCTTGAAAGCTGGAAGCTTCATGGCTGGGATCTTGATTTTTTGGCTTGGGTTACGTGGATTTACACCTGTGCGGGCTGCGCGTTTTGAAACGCGGAATGTTCCAAAACCTGTAACGGTTACGGAGTCACCTTTGCGGAGAGACTTGGTAATGCTTGAAAGCATTGCCTCAAGAATCTGAGCAGCAGTCTTTTTTGTCACGCCTGAAGCGGTAGCCGCAGCGTTGACTAAGTCTTGCTTGGTCATGGTTTAATGAGATTAAAGAAATAAAAAGTAGACCAGCGCCATTATAAGAGCCTGTAAAGGAAATGCAAGGTTTCTTTGAGCAGTAAGAGGTTTTTTGCATATTTAAATATCAGACGCACAGCGTCAAAATAGGTTTATTGCCTTAAACAAGCCATTTTTACTTATTGCGGCTCGCAAAATTTTTAACAAAAAACCATCTATCCGCTTGTATATAACGAAATCAAAGCATTTGGCTCGTCAATGCGATTTTTTGAGGATTTGCCCGTTCAGGTCCGTAGGTCGGCCATTTGACATTTAGATCGATTTAGTCTATAAATACCTTACACTTGTTGCAAAAAATTGTGATTTATATACTTAATTAATGCAGTATTATGAAAGAAAATCCACAGGGTGGTGATGAAAGTTTTGGATCAGAATTATTAAGAAAATCCAAATATCCATTAATTATGTCAGCTCTTTTTGCCGTGTTTATTATATTACATGGTACACGTAAGAGGTATCAAGCTGTTGTAAAACATTTAGAAGCAGATATTTACAGTGCACAAAAAGATACTGTTGTCTGGAGGAAAAGAGCATTGTTCCTTCAATTTAAGCGTTGCTTTGATGGTACTGTGCATATTGGAAATACGGTTGATTTATTAAAGAGCCTGCCACATGATGAACAATCAAAGCCGTATTACTGTGATATTGCACGATTAGCTGAGGAGGGCATTAATGAAACTTACGAAGCCTGTAAAAATTTGACTCCGCTGGCAGAATTGCCTAATCCTCCAATGATACGAGACGATGAATTACGTTCTTTTTCTAGAAAATTGCCTGAACATTCGGTAGAATTAATGAGCGTAATCACCAAACTCAAAACAAAAGATATTCCTCCACTTCTACAGGGTTGTCCTGGAAAATAATCATTAACTAGAATTTGGAGTTAATAATTGGTAATTAAATGGTTGAAAATTTGACGCCGTCATCACTTTGCCCTAATAATGTGCGATTGTTAGTTCATTTTTTAGTTTATGGCTGAAAATCTGGTAATTGTTGAATCGCCGACGAAGGCGAAAACGATTTCAAAAATGCTGGGGAAAAAATATGTGGTGAGGGCTTCCATGGGGCATGTGCGGGATTTGCCGAAATCAAAAATGGGCATTGACACCGAGCATGATTTTGAACCGGTCTACATGGTGCCGGCTGATAAGAAAAAAGTTATTGCCGAACTGAAGGGCTATATGAAGGATGCTAAAAAACTCCTGATCGCGACTGATGAAGACCGTGAGGGCGAAGCTATTGGTTGGCATTTGCTGAAGGCGCTGGATGTTCATCCTAAAAAAACTCCCGTGGAACGGATTGTGTTTCATGAGATAACGGAGAGCGCCATTAAAAACGCCCTGCAGCATCCACGCGCCATTGATATAAATTTGGTGAATGCACAACAGGCGCGGCGTGTTTTGGACCGTCTGGTGGGGTATGAACTTTCGCCACTGCTCTGGAAGAAAATCCGTTACGGACTTTCGGCGGGGCGCGTGCAGAGCGTGGCGGTGCGGCTTACTGTAGAGCGCGAGCGCGAAATCCGCGCTTTTAAGATAGAAGAATATTGGACAATCACCGGGCTTTTTTCCAAAGGGAAAGAGCATTTTGAGGCTCTTCTGGCTAAATACAAAGGAAAAGACCTGGAGTTAAAAAACGGCGATGAGGCTCAAAAAATTATTAAAGAGCTTGATGGAAGCAAATATTTTGTGACCAATGTGGAAGAAAAAGAAGTAAAACGTTTTCCTGCGCCTCCATTTACGACTTCTACATTACAACAGGAAGCATCACGAAAACTTGGCTTTGGCGTGAGGAAAACAATGATCATTGCCCAGCAGCTTTATGAAGGCATCGCGCACGGGCGGGGGACTACTGGTTTGATCACATACATGCGCACCGATTCGGTTAATATGGCAGAATCCGCTTTGAAACAGGCAAAAGAGGTCATCATGAAAGAATTCGGAAAAGAATTTGCTTTGCCGGCGCCGCGCCTATACAAATCCAAAAAAGGCGCACAGCAGGCGCATGAAGCCATTCGTCCGGTGGATTTATCTTTAATGCCGGAGGACGTGAAGCAATACCTGGATCGCGATCAATATCGGCTTTATGAGATGATTTGGAAGAGGACGCTGGCTTGCCAGATGAAGGAAGCGCGGTTAAAAGCGCTTGGGGTTGATATCGTGCCTTTTTCGCTCAAGAAAATCACCGATTATGTTTTCCGCGCCACAGGCCAAACAATTGAATTCGCGGGTTTTATGAGGGCGTATGTTGAAGATTTTGACCATCCCGAGGAAAGCCTGCAGCATCAGGAAAAGCTGTTGCCGGCGCTGGCCGTTAAAGATGAAATTCGCGAGGAAGAATTGCGGCCAAATCAGCATTTTACCAAACCGCCGGCGCGCTATACTGAGGCCAGTCTTGTGAAAAAACTTGAGTCGGAAGGCATTGGAAGGCCTTCCACGTATGCTCCAACTATCGGCACGATTGTCAGCCGCGGCTATGTGATCAAGGAAGAAAAACAGTTAAAACCCACCGATCTGGCTGAAGTTGTGACAGATTTGCTTGTAAAGCATTTTCCAGATATCGTTGACTACAAGTTTACCGCTGAAATGGAAGAATCGCTTGACTTGATCGCTGAAGGTAAAAAAGAATGGGTTCCTGTAATTAAAGCTTTCTATATGCCGTTCCACAAAACAATTGAAGAAAAAGAAGAAACGTTAAAAAAAGGCGACGTGGTGAATTTTGAGAAAGTTGATGAAAAATGTGATAAATGCGGCAGCTCCATGATGATTAAACTTGGACGATATGGAAAGTTTTTGTCCTGTTCCAATTATCCAAAATGTAAAAACGCGAAACCGCTTGATAAAAAAGATGGAAATGACAAAAACGGAGGACATGGAGGAAGTTCCATTGATCCTGAACTGAAGCGGAAATTAAGCGGTAAGAAATGTGATAAATGCGGTGAATCCATGGAAATTAAACAGGGTCCTTATGGGGAATTTTTGGGATGTTCAGGCTATCCAAAATGCAAAAATATTCAAAGCATTGTAAAATTTACAGGTGTAAAATGTCCAACCTGTAAAGATGGCCAGCTGGTTGAGCGGCGGACGCGTAAAGGCGGCAAAATTTTTTATGGCTGCAACAAGTTCCCAAAATGTAAATTCGCGACCTGGGACAAGCCTACAGGCAAATACTGCAAGAAGTGTAATGGGCTTATGGTAGCCAAAAAAGATGGTGATGTCTGCGTGGAGTGTAAAAAATAGTAGAAAATGTGGTAAAATAAACATATGAAAATAAAAATTTTGAGTTTTGTTTTTTTGATGCTTGCGACGATGTCGGTCGCAATGGCAAGTCATACGCCCGTTCCTCCAGAGAGTCCGTGTTATGATCTTAAGGGCGCAGGAAAGGCTGTTTTAGTTGGAGGTAGCGCTAATGCGGGTATTATGAGTTTTGACCCAAGCGCTGGCGCGCCAGAGCATAAATATGAAGCATGTGTGCGTAATACCGGCGGTGGTTCGTCCGGCCCTTTTCGTCTTGAAGGCTGGGCGTGGAATAGTAATTTAGGCTGGATCAGTTTTTATTGTCCCGGCGGCCTTGGCGCTCTCAATTTAGGAGTGACCTGCGCTGGTGGCGCTTACAAGGGCGGTTACGGTGTGACTATAGGCGCTGATGGCAAGTTTGATGGTTATGCGTGGGGTGACAATGTCGGCTGGATTCGTTTTAATAACCCCGCTGTTTCAAGCCAGGTTCGCGTTGAGACAAAAGATCCTGCGTGTCAGGGTTATGTTTATGGAATCACTCCGCCATCCGGGAAAACCTGTCCTGTACATGCTGATGGAACCAAAGGGACGCACGCGTGGAGCGACAATGTCGGCTGGATTGATTTTGATGGTATTTCCATGCCATGGTTTACTGTCAGTAAAAAAATTGTTTTAGGTACAAAGACATTCACTCCTCCTGTTCCTATCCCTCCCCCTCCCACAGTTCCTCCTGCCCCCCCGGCTCCTCCTGCCCCCCCGGCAGATCTCGCAAAATTTTCAAAGGATTTGAAAGATGGTACGCTGGATCCAGCATTGATACCGAACGGGGTAACTGTCCAGGTTTTCTCCGGGACAAAAGACCCCATAGCGAATGATACTGATAAATATACCGTTAGAGTTAATATTTTTGACAGTTCAGGCAAGCCAATAAGTGGAGATCGCTACAGAATAACGCTTGTACCGAATTGGATTGATACGGTTAAAATGGATCAGACAAAAGATAAAACAACATCTGCAAAAGACTGTGCTTCATCATCAGTTTTAACAGCTTCTTCAACAACAGATCCCGAGTGCGCTGTAACTAAACCTCAAAAGGATGGACTTATTACTGCATTTCCTGGTATTTACGAGGGGCAAGTAACGTCAAAGGCTCCAACATCAAAAATGAACACATCAAAAACTGCCGGCAGCAGCGATTTTTCTAATGAAACTTTTTTTTCTCCTGATATAAAAGTTGATCCAAATAATTTAACACTGTCGTCTGTTAAGGTGGACGTTTACGATGATGATGAGAAAGAATATGCTTTTTCCGCATCAGTCGCGCCCACTACTTCGGGGGAGCTTAATTTTAAGCCACAGGCTTCAATAACAACCCTGTATGACAATAAGGACAAAGATATCATAGAAGCCACCATTAATTCCGATACGGATTTTATCGTTAAGGGCAGTGGCAGTGGCAGTGTCACATTTATGGCTGGTTTTTCTGATCCATTAAGTACAATAAATTTTAATTTTCCAGAAAGTAAAACATCCAAACTAGAAAAGAAATTTTCTGATCTATTATCTGAAGCTGTTATCACAGCACGGCCGGAATTACCTGAAGGCGGCGCTGCTGCGTCATACATTAAAAATCCTTATCTCTATACCATTATTGATGAAGGTCTAGGAAAAGCGAAATATTTTTCCAATAAACTTCCGCGCATTGAAGGCGGCTTCATTGTGAATCCCGTGGCTATGTTCCGCGGAAATATTTATACAAGCGGATTGGCCAACCCAAGCACAGCGCAGACGCTCCGTTCATTGGGTGATGTAAGCACAAATCTTTTAAGAAACACCGTATTTAAAAATGTTTCAAATATTACTACTGGTATTGGCAATTTTACCAGTGGAACAGTCACTATTGGTTCTAATCCTAAAACTGGTGGATTTACTCTTTTGGGTACTCCAGCTGTAAAATTGTTACTCCCTGACAAAGGGGGTGTGCCGCGTGTCTATTATGTAAAAAACGGTGATATAGTTCTGGGCACAGGTGCGAGCGACCTTACCTGGAAAGGCAACAGAACTCTTATAGTGTTGGGCGGAAATGTTTATATTAAAAGCAATTTATATAATTCGCTTTCTGCGCCAGCAATAAAGCCAAATCTTGGCATCATTGTTTTAAAAGATCTTGCCGCCGCTTCTGATAAACAAAAACAGCAGGGCCATGTATATATTTACCCTGATGTAACAAATATTCAGGCAAACATTTTCGCGGATGGAACGATGTTTTCTTATGATGATGTATCAACGGGAAAGATAAAAAATGACAGTGGTGAGCCTGCTTCACCTCCATCCCGTGATATTTTGAAAAAAAGCCAGTTGCTGATTGAAGGCAGCGTCGCGTCACAGAATACCGTTGGCGGATCCCTTAAATCACAACCTATTCTGGGTGATGGCACTGAATTAGCAAACAATAAAGCAAATATTGAGAAAGCGCGTTTATATGATTTGAATTTTTTGCGTTGGTATGGGCCATCAGTAAGAGTTCCTTCAGACGGTACACTATTGGGTAAAACATATACGACAGGTGAAGGCGGTCCATGTTTTTATTCTGAAGCTGTACCTGCTCCAGACGGAGGGGATCCAGACTGTGCTCTTAAAGCGCCTTCAACAGGAGGCGCGGAGAGACTCAGCGCAACAAAAGACCTGGGTTCCGTTTACATTCACTTTGACCCACCACCGGCGGATTTGCCGGGCTTTGGCGTTACCGGGGCTTTTGAGCAACGACAATTGCAACGCTGAAAGAAAACATGTGTGTGTTAATGAGACAAAGCTTTTTCTGTAAACAGCTTTCCCCGCCGCGCCTTTTCAGTGACCCTGTATTCAAGATGTTTGCCGAGCAGAAGCCTTGTTTGCGCGTCAAGCGCGGGGATGGCGCTCAGAAAAATACTCACAACGGGTATAAATAGCCATTGTACGCACAGCAAAAAATTTCCCCACAAATTCTGTTTTGGATTTTTTGGAATGAGAATAAAACTGATGATTGTGCATATGACGATACCGCTTGAGGTCAACGTAAGAATATTACTCATCATTCGCGGCAGATTATAGGCCAGCACCGTTTCACGGAAACCGGCGTTTAGCAGACCCGGTAAAAAGCCCATAAAGGTGAGAAGAAATGGCCCTGTTGACCAGAAAAGACTGTTTTTAAGAAATTCAAAAATAAGATAAACTTTTTTAAAAAGACTTATGGAGTGATTTTGCGACAAATTGAGAAAAACGAATGGAAAATCACATACGCCCCATGCCCAGCGCCGCAACTGATTGTATTGATTTTGAAAAGTTTTAACATATGTTTCGGAAAGTACTGCGTCCATGTAAACAGGCGAATAAATCGGCACAAGCCGGTGTCGTCCCTGATACACCGTATAGGCTGTCCAGTATTGCCTTGAATCTTCGGGAATGATGGAGGGATCCCAATAACCAACGTCAACAATTGTTTTAAAACTCAATGAACGGCTGGAGAAACTCTTATACTTTTCTTTTTCCATGCTTTCGGCCATTCTCCAAAAAGTGCATGACAAAGCCACCATACGAATCATCATCGGCACGTCCCAAATGTTGTTATGGAACATGTGAGTCGGCTGATAGGCCTTTTCCCATCGTCGATCGGCTGTAAGATACTTAAACGTCAGCTCATTAAAATACTGCGGATGGACAACAGTATCCGCGTCAAAAACGGATACCATCACATTTTCATAATCAATGTTGATCCGATCAAGATATATTTTTAATTGTCCGGCTGCGTAAGTGGAATTGGCGCTTTTTCCTCTAATTTCACCTAAAATGTTCTTTGGATGCACCGTTATGATAAATTTCATGAAATTTTTTCCAAACTCCGCCTCAATTTTTTTTGCCATATCCATAAAATTAACCCGGTCCAATTCTTCTCCCGCAAATACAAGAATAATGCGCGAAGCTGGATATTGGCTTGTGGCATATGATTTTATTGATTCCCGAATAAGCTGGTAGGATTCTTTATATGTCACATAGAGAATGGCGTGAAGAATTTCTTTTGATTTTTTGTATTGATGGGTTTTTTTGAGCGCCTGAATTTGCTTTTGAAAAACGCGTAGAGAACAAAGTTCTTTGTTCTCTACGCGTTTCAATTCTTTTCCTGTCCGCCCCAGACGGACTTGTCCGCCGCGGTGGATGATTTTTTGTATTTCATAATTGATTTTTTCGGGGTGATCGTAAGAATCAATCAGTTTGTTCCAGTCTGTTTTCATGGCTTCCTTTACCCTAAGCGTTGAACGTAAAAGATTGATAGAGAGCTTCAGAGAGCGAAAAAACCATACAATGGTGTAAACAATAAAAAAACTTGCCGCCACAATAGGCGCAAAGGTTGAAAGCGCTATTGGCAGAAAAATGACAAGCCAGGCAAGGCTTCCCGGAACAAGCTCTAACGTTCTCCACCAGGGATGATTGCGAATGATGGGATTGTTTTGGGCCATTGATAATCAGTGATAAATAGAAAGATTTAAAATTTCGGTTTATCGTTATCGCTTATACCATGATAAATCTACCTCGGGATACTTTTTTAGCTGTTCTACCATAATGGCCTGAATTTCTTGCAGGCGCCGTTTAGTGCGCGCTTCAAAACGCAGTGTCAAATTTGGGCTTGTGTTAGAGCAACGAACTGCTCCCCACGCGTTGTCGTCAAAATGAACTCGCACGCCGTCAATAGTGATGCATTTATGTTCGCGTGTGAAATAATCCGTCAATTTTTGTACAATTTCAAACTTTTTTTCATCAGGGCAGTAAGCCTTAAATTCAGGCGTGGTCTCTATTTTGGGCAAATTTTTAAATTGTTCTGAAAAAGCTTTTCGCGATTTTGAAAGAATTTCAAGCAGTTTGCATGCGGCGAAAAAGGCGTCATCAAAGCCATAATAATCGTAATACTCTTTTCCAAAAAACATGTGTCCGCTGATTTCTCCGCCGAGTGGCGCGTTTAATTCATGCATCCGCGCTTCAATAAACGAGTGTCCCGTTTTACTCATCACGGGGATGCCACCAAGTTTTTTTATTTCATCAATAAGGATATTTGAAACTTTCACGTCAAAAACAATTTGACTTTTTGGCTTCCGGGTCAGTAAATCGCGTGCCAGTAACAATATAATATAGTCCGCGGAATAGTGTTTTCCAGTTTCATCAATAACACCAACACGGTCTCCATCTCCATCAAAACCGACACCCAAATCCGCCTGATGTTTTACAACGGCCATGGAAAGGTCCAGCATATTTTTTTCTTCTTCCGGATTGGCTTCATGATGCGGAAAATTGCCATCAAGTTCACAATACAGTTCAATGACTTCACAGCCGATCGCGCGCAAAAGCGCGGGCGCGAATTTACCCGTAACGCCGTTTCCCGCGTCAATAACTACTTTCAGGGGCCGTGAAAGCCGCATGCGTTTTTTGATATCTTTTAGATAGTCCTCAAAAATATCAGATTTCGCGGTCAATTTTCCCCTTTTGACGGGATCTGTTTTTTGCTCTTTCTGCGGGGCAGAAGAGGCAATTTTAAAAATTTCCTGCAGCTCTTCACCGCAAATGGAATGCGCGTTCTCCCTGACAATTTTTATACCGTTATATTCTTTGGGATTGTGGCTTGCGGTAATGTTTACCCCGCTATCGGCGCCATAACGACAAACCGCATAATACATCAAAGGGGAAGTTATAAGTCCGATATCCATGACATCAACACCAGCAGACAATACACCCTCAATAAAGGCTTTCTGTAGATTTTCGCTGTGTAGGCGATTGTCTCGTCCCACCAGCATGTTTTTGATATGGTATTTTTGACGCATATAAACGGCTGTGGCAGAGCCAATTTGTTGAACAATTTCCGGCGTTAGATCCACGCCATCATTCTTATTTTTTGCTATGACAATTCCTCTAATGTCGTAGGCGCGAAAAATATTCTGATTTATTTTCATGGATAAATATTCAAAAAACGGTAAACGGCTTTTTAAAGTACCGCTAATCTATCAGCAAAATGGCGTGTTGACAAGGCGTCATTCGTGAAACAGGTTTCTAACAAATTGCTCTTTCAAGAGCAATTTGTTATAGTTACATTATGATTATATTTCGACGTAAAATCGAGCAGCGCATCAAAAAACTTCTCTTTAAAAAAAAGATGGTTGTGATACTTGGGCCGAGGCAGTCGGGCAAAACTACTTTGTCCAAAAAACTTATAAAAGATTTCGGCGACAAAGCGGCGTATTTTGATTGCCAGCTTGCTGGAACAAGGGGGCATTTTGCTTTAGGTGAACCTGAAAAGCTTTTGCCGCTGGTTAAGAATAAAAAAATTGTGGTTTTCGATGAAGCTCAAACAATACAGAACATCGGGAGCATTTTGAAAGCTTTTCACGACACGTATCCTGGCGTTCAAATTATAGCAACTGGATCGTCATCTTTTGATTTGGCGAATAAAATAAATGAGCCGATGACGGGAAGGTTTTTTGAATTTACTTTGTTGCCATTATCTATAGAAGAAATAAAAAGTGCTAAAAAAATGAGTAAAAATGATCTGCTTTTATTGATGCTTTACGGTTCCTACCCTGCCGTTGTTGGGGCGGGGACTATAAATGAGAAGAAAGAAATTTTAAAAAATATCGCTACAACATATCTATACAAAGATGTTTTTGTTTTTGAGGCTATCCGTAATCCAAAAGTTTTTGAAGATTTGACAAAACTTCTGGCATATCAGATAGGCCAAATGGTTTCCATAAACGAGCTGTCGCAAAGTTTGGGTGTAAGCAGATCTGTCGTGCGACGATACATAAGATTTTTAGAGCAATCTTACATTATTAAGGTTGTGCACTCATTTTCAAATAATCCCCGGAAAGAATTAAAAAAAGCTTTTAAAATATTTTTTATAGATGTTGGAGTTCGCAATGCTCTGGTAGATGCGCTTACTGATATTGACAAGAGGGGTGACAAAGGTTTTATTTTTGGAAACTTTTTTGTTGTTGAGCTAATGAAAAAAGGAACTCTTGAAATTTTTCCGTCAGAAATTATGTTCTGGAGGACACGGGCAGGGGTTGAAATTGACGTGATAGAGAAAAAAGGGGTAGAGATTTTTGCCTATGAATGCAAATGGAAAGAAAAAATTGCAGCGCCTATTTCGTTCAAAACAACATATCCGGATGCTCACTTTGAATGTATTACCACTGCAAATATCATGGTGCATTTCGTTCCAACAGGCCGAGCCGCAGCGAGGCTAATACAGGGACGCGCCCGGAGGGCTCCTTAGCCTTAATTCCTATATTTTTTCAGCGCTCTGTCAATTTCCAGATTTTGAGCTTTTTTCTTTAAATCTTCGCGGCGATCGTACTTCTTTTTGGCTTTGCAGAGACCCAGAGTGACTTTAATTCTGTTGCGGCTTAAGTGGAGATCAAGGGCAATTACAATAATACTTTTGGTTTTGAGTTGCGAACCTAAATCAATAATTTCCTTTTGTTTCAGGAGCAATTTGCGTTTTCGTTCAGGCAAATAATCTTTAATGGCGGCCTGTTTGTAAGGAGAAATGTAAAGATTGCGGACAAATGCTTCATTTTTCTCACTAATTTCAACAAAACTGCCCTTGAGGCTGGCATGGCCAAGGCGGACAGACTTCACCTCCGCACCCGTTAAAACGATGCCTGCTTCAAGTTTTTCTTTTATCTCGTAATCAACGAAGGCTTTTTTATTCTGTGCTAGAAAAGACATTTTAATTAAACGTGAGCGGTTTGTGCCGTTTGTTCTGTTCCAATGGCTTCAATGATTGTTGCCGCTATATCTTCCGCGGTTACTCCAATAAAAGCGGCTTTTTCCTGGGCTAGAGTTTCATTTATTTTTTGGCTCAATGCTTCGGCAGAAATTGCCGTTGGCAAGCCAACAAGCGCTTCTTCAATTTTTGGCAGAGCCTCTTCCGGATGCAGGAAAAAATCACCACTGATCTGGAGCGCGCAAATACTGATATTATCAGTATCCAGCTTGATTCGCAGTAATTTACCTCCGGGAACTTTTTTAGTAGACATATGGTTCACGCCATTAGTATACACTTTTTGTTATGAAACCTATAGAATGCATCGTGAATTATGAATTTCGAATTTTTAATTTTGAATTATGGATATGTGGCGAATTATTACCCTGGAAACACACGACGCGTTCCTCAACATGGCGCTGGATGAAGCTGCAAGCGAGGCAATCGCCGCGCCGGGTTCAACGGTTTTGCCGACTATTCGTTTTTACCGCTGGCAGCCCAGCGCTGTATCCATTGGCTATTTTCAAAGTCTGGAAGATGAAGTGGCCGCAGAAAAATGCCGTGAAGCGGGTGTGGATATTGTCCGCCGGCGCACCGGCGGCGGCGCTGTTTTTCACGACTATGAAGGAGAAATTACGTATAGCGTTATCGCGCCGGAATCACTTTTCCCCAAAGGAATCACTGAATCCTACCATGTCATTTGCGGCTGGATTGTGGAAAGTTTAAAATTATTGGGTATAAAAGCGGAATTTAAAGCCATTAACGACATTATTTTGGCTCCAGACGCTATTGGATCACAAGGGGAGAATGTTGGCGGCAAGAAAATTTCCGGCAATGCTCAAACGCGCCGCAACGGCATTTTGCTCCAGCACGGGACGATTCTTTATACGGTTGATGTGCGAAAAATGTTTTCTTTGCTTAAAGTCGGGCAGGAAAAAATTGCCGATAAGATGATCGCCGCGGTGGAAGAACGGGTCAGCAGCGTCAAAAAACTCAAACCGGATTTAACCATGCAACAACTTTACGAAGCGCTGTTAAAAGGTTTTACCCATGACAAAGATTTTGTCATGGACGCATGGAC
>CAYHVY010000008.1:13685-19548 GCA_964360095.1 uncultured Candidatus Peribacteria bacterium
TTTGCCGTCCAGTGCCGCTGGCTGGTCTTTAATAAGCCCGATTCCCAAAATAGCGGCTTCTGGATAGTTGATAATGGGAGTAAAAAATTCTCCACTGCCCACTGAACCTACGTTGGTAATGGTAAACGTACTGCCTTTTAGATCCATGGGGTTTATTTTTCTGGAGCGGGCTTTTTCAGCCAACTCTTGTGCTTCTTTGGCAATCTGAAAAATATCTTTTTTGTCGGCACCCTTCAAAACTGGCACCATCAGGCCATTTTCGGTATCAACTGCGATGCCTATGTTGTAATATTTTTTAAGAATGAGGTCATTATTTTGAGCGTCCAGCGCCGCGTTAAGAAAAGGATGTTTTTTGAGCGCTGAAACGGCGGCTTTTATAAAATAAGGCATAAACGTCAAATGGATGCCTTCTTTTTGAGCTTTTATTTTTTCTTTTTCGCGCAATTCCCAAAGTTTGGTCACATCGGCGGTGTCGGCATGGGTTACTTGTGGGATTTTAGATACCGATAGCACCATGTGATCACCGATGGTTTTGCGCATACCTTCGTAAGGAATGTGATCAATATATCCAAAAAGATCATATTTTTTTACCGCTTTTATGCCGCTTTTTATAATACCAATGGCGGCTGGTTCTTTTGTAACCTCCACGGTACCGCCAAAAACCGCTCCAGAATTGGCTAAACTCGGTGCTTTCATAATACCGATTGCGGTCGGTTCCAAACTTCCAACAACCCCTGTGCTTTCTTCTTTTATCATTTCCGACGTGGATTTTCCAGTTTCTTCAATTGTCGCGAGAATTTCACCAACTTTTATGGTTTCCGTTTCTTTATGGTACAGTCTCAAAATTTTTCCATTTTTTGGAGATGGGATTTCAACGACAGCCTTATCCGTTTCAACTTCAACAAGAGCCTGATCAGCTTTTACCTGATCACCTTCTTTTACAAGCCACTTTATGATTTTGCCTTCATGTATGCCTTCTCCTACGTCTGGAAATTTAAAGTCCATAGGTTTTAGAAAAAATTTATATTTTGTTTATTTTTTCGTGATATCCTCCCCATCCAGGGTGGGTGGGGGTTTGGGATGGTGTAGTAGTAGATTTTAAAATTTTTTTCATAAAATTATTTTATTTTTTTACCCCATCACTTTTTTAATGGCCCTAAAAATCTTTTTATCATCAACAAGATATAAATGTTCACTCCGTAACAACGGCATAATGATATCAGGTCCGGCAACGCGTTCAATGGGGGCTTTGAGTTTGGCGAACAGATTTTCGTAAAGCAGAGCTGCAATTTCCGCCCCTGCGCCGAAAGTATAAGGGGCCTCGTGTACAATAACGGCGCGACTGGTTTTTCCTACGGAATAAATTAAAGTTTCTTTATCGAGCGGCGCAAGACAGCGCAGATCAATAATTTCACAATTGATACCTTCTTTTTGCGCTAAGGCTGCGGCTTTTTGACATTCCCGCACCATGGCGCCGTAGGCAATCAGACTGACATCTGTGCCCTCCTGCACAACCGCCGCTTTCCCAAGAGGAATAAAATATTCTTCTTCTGGAACTTCCTGTTTAAATGCTCTGTAAAGCCGTTTTGGTTCCATAAAAACAATCGGATCCGGATCTCTAATAGCCGCAATTAAAAGTCCTTTGGCATCAAAAGGTGTAGATGGAATAACGACTTTTAGGCCCGGTATATGGGCAATAATAGCCTCCATGGATTCGGAATGATGTTCAAGCGCCCTGATACCGCCTCCATAAGGAAAGCGCACCACCATTGGGACGGTAAATTTGCCTCTGGACCGATTCCTCATGCGGGCCGCGTGGCATATCATCTGGGAAAATCCCTCAAAAAAGAAACCGTCAAATTGGATTTCACACACCGGACGCATGCCATTGATGGCCAACCCGATTCCTGTCCCCACAATGCCGGATTCGGCAAGGGGAGTATCAAAGCAGCGATCTGACCCATATAGTTTTTGCAAACCCTCTGTAACGCGAAAAACGCCGCCTTCAAGACCAACGTCTTCTCCAAACACCATAACACGTGAATCACGTGCCATCTCTTGTTTTAAGGCAAGATTAAGGGCTCCGACTATCGTCAGTGGAATATTTGGCAAAGGTTTTTTAGTGAATAATTAATTTAAGAATTTTTTAGATTTTGTTTATTTTATGATGCTACCATCCCCATCAACGGGTGGGTGGGGGTTTGGGATGGTGTGTATAGTGTATAGTGTGTAGATAACAACATGGAACAAAAAAAGCGAGATTTATTTATTGAAAACTTTTTAAATACTTTTTTTGTTGCAAAAGTGCTGGCGGCAATACCGCGTAAGTATAATTAAAAATATCATCAATCGTTTGATCTGGGGTTTTTTCGGCTTTTTCTGTAACGATATCAACTTCTATCTGTAATTTTTCCCTTAACTGTTTTTCCAATTCTTTACTCCACATGCCTTTTTTCTCTAAATAAAGCTCAATGCGACGCAAAGGATCTTTTGGCCGCCACATTTCCACCTCGGCGCGGTCCCGATATTTTGTTGCGTCGTCGGCGGTTGTGTGGTCTCCAAAACGGTATGTGTAAGCCTCAATCAGAGTGGAGCCATCTCCACCGCGGGCCCTTTCCACAGCTTCTTTTGTCACCGCATACATGGCGAAAAGATCATTACCGTCAACCAAAATGCCCGGCAAGCCATAAGCGATGGCTTTTTGAGCCAACGTTTTTGATGCGGTCTGAATTTTTCGAGGCACAGAAATGGCATATTGATTGTTTTGGCAGATAAAAATTGTCGGTGTTTTAAAGACGCCAGCAAAGTTCATCGCTTCATGAAAATCGCCCTCTGATGTGGCGCCATCGCCAAAATAGGTCACTGCAATCTCTTTTTCTTTTCGTAATTTGGATGCCCAACTGATGCCGACGGCATGCAGCATTTGACTTCCCACTGGGATTGATACAGGGAGTACATTTACACCGTCCGGCGGGCGGCTACCGGTTTCGTTCCCCATCCAATAAAGAAAAATATTTTCCATAGGAATGCCATGCGCCCACATGGCCGCGAGTTCGCGAAAAGCAGGCACAATCCAGTCTTTTTTATCCAGCGCAAACTGGCTGCCAATCTGGCACGCTTCCTGCCCTTCAATGGATGTAAACGTGCCCATACGACCGGAACGCTGCATTTTAAGCGCGCGGTCGTTACACATGCGGCAAAACAGCATTTTTTCATAGAGCTCCTGTACAACCTGATCTGTAAGCTCTTTTGGGCATAATTTTTCGTTCAAATTGCCTTCAGGCCCGAGAATTTGAACCATTGGGTCCTTTAATGGATCGTATTGATCTAAAAACATAAGCAAATCAGTTTTTTCTAAGGACATTTTTCATGAAAAGTTCCCCCGCTTTGTATGAACTTCGCACGAATGGTCCCGCCGCACAGTATAAAAACCCCAGTTCTTTTGCAAGGATTTCATATTTTTTGAATTGCGCCGGCGGAACATATTCTGTCACTGGAACATGAAACGGGCTTGGGCGTAAATACTGGCCAAATGTTACAACCGACACGCCAATTGCAAGCAGGTCTTTCATCGCCTGTATAACTTCTTCTTCGCTTTCCCCCAGGCCGAGCATAAGAGATGATTTTGTATAAATTTTCGGTTCCAATTTTTTCACATTTTCCAAAACACCGAGCGATTTTTGATAATTGGCGCGCGGGTCACGGATGGCTTTTTGAAGCCTTTCAATCGTTTCCACATTATGCGCGATAACCTCCGGTCCGCTTTCAACAATAACTTTTAATGCATCCATATTGCCGTTTAAATCAGAAATGAGAACTTCAATAAGCAAGGCTGGATGCGCCTTTTTCAATGCTTTTATGCAATCCGAAAAATGGCTGGCACCTCCGTCCGGAAGATCATCGCGGGTAACACAGGTCAGCACAATATAATTTAACTTCATGTCTGCAATGGCTTCCATAAGCTTTTGCGGTTCATCCTTGTCCAGTTTTTTTTGAGGATTGCCGGATTTCACCATGCAAAAACGGCACGCACGCGTACACGTATCGCCCATTAACATAAACGTTGCCGTGCCGCCGCTCCAACACTCCGTGATGTTTGGACAGTGCGCTTCCGTACACACCGTATGAAGGTTTTTCCCCTTCAGTAAGCCTTTGATGTGGGCAAACTTTTCTGTTGTTGGTGGCCGGATTTTCAGCCACTCCGGCTTTGGTAAAACCGCCTGTCCTTCCAGCAATTTTTTACTGATAACCGGATTTTGAGGAATCTGTACGCGCATAGTGAAGGAAAATAATCATAGTCCATCATACTAATCATTTTTAATCACAGTTCAAGACTAACCGCCAAGCGCCCATGCTTTTAGCGTTTCGTAATCAGTATTTCCGCAAATGAATTTACCATTTTTTGTGTTGTAAAAAAATGGCACTCCGCCACAGCGTCCCTGGTCATATTTCTCAAGTAATTGCGCATTCTCTTCATCGTGCCACGTTTCCATATATTGAATTTTCACGTTTTCTTCTTTTTCCAGTCGCGCGACCAGCGGCTCCATTTCATGACAATGGGTACATTCCGTGCCTGAAAACATCAGTAAATGCGAGGTAATTTTTGTAGCCATATTTTTGGATAAAATTATTTATCTGAATTTTAACTTATTTTTTTGATATTGAAAATACTGCTACCCGGGGTATTTTGCCTTGCATTTATGGATATTTATGGATATCATGTGGATATATTTCAAATATAAATAATATTATGGCTAAAAATATTTCTTCAGTTTTGACTCAACCTGTTCTGCAAAAAATTGACCTGCTCCAAAATCAAATAAATAAACTTCGTCCTTTGAAGCCAGATCTCATGGCCACTCTGCAAGAAAAGTTTAGAATAGAATGGACCTACAATTCAAATGCAATTGAAGGCAATACTTTAACACTGGGCGAAACCATGTTTTTTCTTCGTGAAGGACTCACTTCGGAGGGGAAACCGCTTAGTGATTATTTGGAGGCAAAAAATCATGCTGAAGCTATTGATGGCCTTTATGAAATAATTAAAGGAGACCGTGACTTAAGTGAAAGTTTGATCAAACAATTACATGGTGTTTTAATGAAGGGAATTGAATTTACTTATGCCAAAGCTTCATCAGGCCAAATCGTTCAAAAACCTTTTCATGCTGGCCTCTATAAACTTCAAGCAAACCATGTTCTGACTCTTTCTGGAAAAATTCACTATTATGTTGAACCTTTTAAGGTCAAAGATGAGATGGAAAAACTTGTACAATGGTATCACCAAGAAAAAAATCTCCATGCCATTGAAAAAGCGGCAATCTTTCATTATAGATTTGTCGCCATTCATCCTTTCGATGATGGAAATGGAAGAATGGCTCGTCTGCTCATGAATCTTATTTTGATGAAAAATGGTTATCCTCCCTGCATTATTCAAAACGCTCACCGCAGAAAGTATCTGGGAACCCTAGAAATAGTTGATACAAAGATGGATTACACCCCTTTTATTATCTGGATTGGAGAAGAATTATTATCAACACAAGAGCAGATGTTGGATATTCTTAGCGGCAAAAATTCTCTTAGCGATTCGGAAATCAGTCATAAAAATACTTCAACATCCATGAATGAATTTCAGAGAGAATCGCTCATTCTTAAAATTCTGAAAAATAATGACATGCTTTCAATTGGACAAATTATAGAACGCTTACCATCTATAAAACGACCAACTTTGAAAAACGATCTTAAACACTTAGTTTCTGCTTGCAAAATAAAGAAAAAAGGGCTGGGGAAAGGAGTCGTATATTTTGCAGATGGCCACTTTTACGGGTAATAGGATCATAAATGGCTTGCAGAAGCCATCTGGCGG
>CAYHVY010000009.1:0-3088 GCA_964360095.1 uncultured Candidatus Peribacteria bacterium
TCCTATAATTAACTCAAGATGAAAAAATCACATATTGCCTTAGGTTTAGCAGCAGCTCTAGGAGCTGCGGGGGGCGCAGCTATCTCGCATAAAGGTTCAAATCCAGATCAAGTTGATGGCGAGCCTAATGTGCATGCTTTATCTCCGCCAGAAACACAAAAATCTCCTCAACCTCCAGAAGCTGGAAAAATTGAGAATATACAGAAAAAAACAGGAGTTGCCACGAAAGAACTTATAAAAGCAACTTTATCATTTGACGAAGGCAAGAAAATAAAGGGGCAAGGAAATGTTTCAATTGGCCCAGATGGCAAGATTATTGTTAAAGTTGGATTAGATTTTGGAGGAGTTTGGTTCCACATTTATAGCAATGATAAAAAAGGTATTAGTGGTGCTAAAATGGATGCAGCTCCAATTCCAGTAGTGCCAAAAACTCAAGTTGTAGTTCCAATTCCAGTATCAGAATCGCCCAAAACAACAATCCAATCTCCAGGCGTCTTAAAATCAGAGATGGATCGCCTTCTTAGTGAAGCAAAAAGTTTTCATACAAATGCAACCTGGGTCAAAAACAAGCCTAATACAAGTGTAATTGATGGTTTTACAAAAACTGAGATCAATTCAAACGTCAGTGCTAAAATTGATGAATACAAAGCGACTCTTATGGAACTTGGATTGAATGATGGCCATATTGCAAGTTTAAAACAAATTATTTCTGATCTTATTTATGAACATTATACAAAAAATGGAAGATCTCTCAAGGCAACTGAAAGTTATGTTAGAAATGATTTGATTTCTAAAATAGATTGGTTTTTTAATGAATTGAAGAAAATTTATGATACTGGTGACCACCCTTATAAAAATTCTTTGGATTTAATGGACACATTTAGTAAATATTCTGGTTTTGGCTTTTATGGCAGCAACGCATTTGATAAAAGAGGTTTGCGTGAATTGGCAATTACTGAAAAAGCAGATTATGAAAGACTAATTGGAGGTTTTAAAGCATATGCTTCAATCCAAAAAAAGTTAGCCCAGTCTTAAATATTAAAAAGCTCTATTTGCCGCTTTGAGCAGATTGAAAGTTGTACTGCCCTTATATGCCTAATTTGTTGAGGGAATTTTATTTCCAGCATGCCACATTTATGTAATAAAATGCAATTACATAAGTTTTAAACAATATGAAGCTGTTGCGACCCATCTCTGTCTTCTCGTTCGCTCAAATCCTATTGGCATTTTATGATAGACAGATCAAATTTAATCAAGTATAGTCTGCAAGCCATTTTCCGCATTTTAAACATAGTCGTGTGGCAACGACCTCTTTATTTCTTAGCCTCCGCTTCGCTCCGGCCTTATGTCCAAAATAATAAATATTGCCATTATTGCCCACGTTGATCACGGCAAAACAACGCTAACCGACTTTTTGCTTAGACAGGGAGGCGCCTTCAACACGCATGAACAGGTGCAGGAACTGGTTATGGATTCAAACGCGCTGGAGCGTGAGCGCGGCATTACCATTCTCGCCAAAAATTCAGCCATTCATTACAAGGACATAAAAATAAACATTGTTGATACGCCGGGCCACGCCGATTTCAGTTCCGAAGTGGAACGGGTACTCAAAATGGCGGATACTGTTTTATTGCTTGTGGATGCCAAAGAAGGCCCCATGCCACAGACGAAATTTGTGCTTCAAAAATCTCTTAAACTGGGAATACGGCCGATTGTGATCATCAATAAAATTGATAGAAAAGATCAACGCGCCCATCAGGTTGTGGACATGGTTTTTGATCTGTTTGTTACTTTGGGCGCTACTGATGTTCAACTTGATTTCCCGATTGTCTATACGATCGGCCGTGAAGGCATCGCTAAGCTCAAAATGGAAGAGGAAGGCAAGGATCTTATTCCTCTTTTTGAAACAATCATCCACCATGTTCAGCCATATCCTGATAAGGGCACGGAAGGGCTTCAGCTTCAAATAACCAGCCTAGCCTATGATGACTATATTGGACGCATAGGCATTGGCCGGGTGACGCGCGGCACCGTAAAAAATGCCTCAACGGTGGCTGTATGCAGGCGCGATGGAAAGGTAACAAGCGGTAAAATTACAAAACTATTTACATTTGAGGGGCTGCAAAAAATTGAAATTCCCGCATCGCAGTCCGGAGATATCGTTGCGATTGCCGGAATTCCTGATATAAGCATTGGAGAGACGATCACGGACACGGAAAAACCCGAACCGCTGCCGCTTTTAGAGATAGATGAGCCGACCCTTTCTATGAATTTTATCGTAAATAACTCCCCTTTTGCAGGTAAAGAAGGCAAATTCGTCACAAGCCGCCATTTAAAAGACCGCCTTGAACGTGAACTTCAAACCAATGTTGGACTACATATTGAAGAGCTGGAAGGGACTGATGGTCACGTTGTTTCCGGGCGCGGTGAACTGCACCTTGGCATTTTAATTGAAAATATGCGGCGGGAGGGCTACGAATTGCAAATTTCCCAGCCAGAAGTTATTTACAAAACAGTAAATAATGAAAAAATGGAACCTGTAGAGCAGCTGGTTCTGAATGTGCCGGATGAATATACCGGTGTTGTTATTGAGAAACTCGGCCGCCGCAAGGGTGAAATGCAGGGCATGAAATCCGAAAACGGCCAGACTCAAATTGAATATCTTGTACCGACGCGCGGCCTGCTTGGGCTGCGTTCGGAATTTATCATGGACACGCGCGGAAGCGGCATGATGGATCACAGTTTTTACCGCTATGAGCGATACAAGGGCGATTTGGCACGGCGCGATAACGGCGTGATCATTTCCGGCGAGAACGGCACAAGCGTCGCTTTCGCGCTATGGAACCTGCAGGAACGCGGAAGCCTTTTCATCGGACCCGGCGTAACGCTTTATGAAGGAATGATCATTGGTGAAAGTTCCCGCGGCGGCGATCTGGTTGTCAATCCGTGTAAGGAGAAAAAACTTTCCAACATGCGCACAAGCGCCAGTGACGAAGCCATTCGCCTTACACCACACCGTGAATTAAGCCTTGAACAAGCAATGGAATTTATTGAAGGCGACGAACTTGTGGAAGTAACGCCAAAATCC
>CAYHVY010000009.1:3188-18651 GCA_964360095.1 uncultured Candidatus Peribacteria bacterium
AAACCGTAGGTTGCCCCCAGAATAAAGCACAAGCAATGGAATTTATTGAAGGCGATGAACTTGTTGAAGTAACGCCAAAATCCATCCGTCTTCGCAAAAAATATCTGACTGAAAACGAACGAAAACGGCATGGGAAAGGGTGAACAAAGCCGAAGGTTGGGTCTCGTGGGTTCCCAACCGTAGGCGTGCGAAGGGGAAGGGGGCGGCGCGCATGCGCCGTAATGGGGGAAACCGTAGGTTGCCCCCAGAATAAAGCACAAGCAATGGAATTTATTGAAGGCGATGAACTTGTTGAAGTAACGCCAAAATCCATCCGTCTTCGCAAAAAATATCTGACTGAAAATGAACGAAAACGGCATGGGAAAGGAACAAAAATGAATTAGCTTTTCTAAACAAAAGTAGCCTTGCACTGGTTATTATTGGCCTTGCTATAACAAATAGCTTAAATAGCATTAACCAACTTATCAAAAAATAGATGGGAGTTTGGCTCAGGGGCATTCACCCCCCTGCCCACTTTTTACACATCAAAATTACTGTAAAACTACTACTCCAAAACCAGCTTCCAGCTTCCGTAGAATCTTTTGCAAACCTGATATTCGCACCCCTGCCGATTGCGTTAAATAACTAAAGAGGATCATATCTACAGTACTATATCTTACAGAGAGCGAAATAAAATCTTTATCATTACTCACTATAATTCTTCCTTCATTTTTAGCCAGATCAAGCACCCGGAGATCAGTCATTGCAGCATCTACATCCTTAACAAGTTTCACATCAAATTTTCGTTTCTTCAAAAAGTCGCTAACGGATTTAGGTACGTTATGATCTATCAGAAATTTAAGCATAAGCTTTGCCGGATGTGTTTACAAAATGAGTCCTTGAAACTGAATGATAAGCAAAATCTATACAAGCCTTAATATCCTCATCTGAAATATCAAATTCCTTCTTGATTTTTGTATGGGTCCAACCCTCAGATAAACAAGCCAAAATTTGCTCGACAGGAATTCTAGTTCCTGCAATTGTTGGTTTACCAAATAGAATAGTTGGAGCCACAATTATTTTACTTTTAGTCATATGATTAAGTTAATACTAGATTCATTATATAGAAATTTAACTACAAATGATATCCAATTTAGGGGAAAAGTTGTCTCGCCAAAATCTATCCGTCTCCGCAAAAAATATCTGACTGAAAATGAGAGAAAACGGCATGGAAAAGGGTGATCAGTGTTTTCATTCATCATTATTACCTTTTTGTTCTGTCAGGCCCTGTAAAATGGCACGGCGCGTAGTGCCGATGTTGGAGAAAATGCGGAAAGTGAAAACAAATGTTGCGGCAAGATAAAGATCCAGCCCAAGTTTATCGCCCAGAAGAGTGATGGCGATTGAAAGCACAATGTTAAAAACCAGCCCTGTAATAAAAATAACCGCGTCAAAGCGGTCATTGGTGATTTCCGCCCTTATGGCGCCAAAAAGCGCATCCAGAATACCCATAATAATGACCGCGGTATATTTTGTTAACTCAAGTGGAATGGGAAAATGAATTCCCAAACCAAGTAAAATGCCGATAATAATGCCGATAATTGCCCAGATCATATTGTTTATCCGCCTAAGGCGGACGTTTTTTATAAATGACCTTCTCATTATCTGTCCCAGAAATGCGCAAGTCAATATATTGAAGCGGCATTTTATAAATATCAATTTTTATAAGAGCTTTTTTGAGCTTTTCCAATTGTGTTTGGAGGTCTTTCCCCATGTCAATCCACACCATAAAGTATTTTTCTGTAAGAAGATGTACTTCCCGCTCGCGGCTGAGAAATTCAGCATGCAATACCTTCATGCCAAATTTCTCTTCAAATAACTGAAGCGCTTTCAACAGATAATCAAGTCGTTCTTGTGGAATAATAATGGTACGCAGGGGCAAAGCATCATCGGTTGCAATTTTTATATATGGCAATTCCGGATTTTCAATATCTTCCTGAGTCAAAAGCCCCAGCGAATTCATAAGATATTTTTTTCGCACAGCCCCAATAACATCAATGATATTGGCAATGATCGGAAATTTTTCAATTTCAATTCTCAATTTTTGAGGAAGAATTTTTTTTATTTTCAACTGTTTAATTTCGGGGTTTAGAGATTTTAAGTCGTCATCAAGCTTTCTTTCATTCACGAAAAGAATATTTTTTGTTTTCAAATTTTCCAAATATGGAAGGATGAGGCTGTCACTCGCTTTGACGAAGTCCTCAGAAACCTCAACAAATTTGAGGTCAAAAAAATGTGAAAAAAACAGGAGGTAAACCAGGCCTCCCCCAAGAACTAAAGTAAAAAAAATCGCAAGCAGTTTTTTTCCTTTTCCAAAACCGTTAAGCCTGGCAGGACGAATAATAAGATTGTTTTTTCCTGGTCTTCTGCGTTTTTTAAAAAAAACCCTTCCTGGCCTTTTAAAGCTCAAATAAGGTGAATGGAGTTCGGAAAGTTTGCTTTTAACGCCAATTTTTTTCTTTGATTTTTTTGATGAAAAAAGCCCCATGTCCTAAAAATAGACAAAACCTGCAATACTCACAAGTAGAAATCCTCCAAAAATCACAGCCATTGGTTTTACAAGTTTTCTATTTCCAAATACATACATAATTCCAACTTTCTGCACCATATTAAGCGTAAGAGCCAGAATGATCACGTTTTTCGCTTCATCATAATTTATGAGCTTACCGGCGCTTGTGGCAGCGGCAATAAGGATTGGATCATCAATGGCAAAAAAAGCCATTACGGCGGAAACAAGATAAAAAAGATTTATTCCCATAAATGGCAGGATGGTTTTCGCCAGCAAAAGAGCTCCCACAATATAACCTCCCAATTTAAATCCTTCTTTAAGTTCAAAAGGAGTTTTAAATGTCGTTCTGTGTTCAACATGTTCCCGTTTGTTGCTCAACAGAAGATAAAATCCGACAAGCATCAAATAAACAAACATCATGCTAACTGGTAACAGCGTTCTGGTAAAAAGCTCCGCATTCAGAGCTCGAAGTTCAATAAAAGTACGCAAAAAGCTTATACCGCAGGCCAAAACAATGCCTGCGACAAATGGCATGCGGATTTCAGTATGGAGTTTACTTTTATGAGCCAGGGAAAGCGATGTCGCGGTACTTGAATATAATCCTCCAATTAAACCTGTTATCCCTATGCCTTTTTTCTTTCCTATTGTTTTGACAAGTATGTAGCCCAAAAAGCTTATTCCTGAGACCAAAACGACCAAAAACCAGATACGGTAAGGATTCAAAATGTCAATTTGGCTAAAATTTGACGGCACCGTGAAATTGGGAAAAATATAACTGAAAACCTGTCGGTCATAATTTTGATTTGGCAAAAAAGGAAGGACAATAAAGGCAATAATAGCGAATTTAATAGTATCAAAAAGTTCACTTCTGTTGATATTTGCCACAGCTTTGTGTAAAAAACCGCGGAGCGACAAAATTAAAGTGATCACGATGGCAATGGCAATTGCCAATTGCATATAACCAAACATCGTCATCGCGCCGAGCAGAAATACAAGAATCGTGCTGATCTCCGTTGTAACACCGACGCGCTTTTTTGTGATGGAAATATAAATATATGAAGCAACAATCAGGGTCAGCATCGCTCCCAGAGAAAGGATAAATAACAGTGGATGAAACGCTTTGCCCAAAAACGCCGAGATGGCTCCAAATAAGCAAATAAGGATGTCTGTCCGGATACCGATCGCGCTGACACCTTTGTTTGCCTGTTTGGCTTTTTCCCGTTCAAGGCCGATCAGCGCCCCAACAAGAATACTCGCTCCTATTGGAAAAATAAGCTCCGTGAATTCCATTATGCAAAATTTAAGAAATAAGCCGAAGGTTGGGTCTCGCGGGTTCCCAACCGAAGGCGTACGGAGGGGAAGGGGGCTCCGAGGCGCAGCCGAGGAGTACCTGGGGGAAACCGTAGGTTGCCCCCAGAACAAAGAATACTCGCTCCTATTGGAAAAATAAGCTCCGTGAATTCCATGGCTCTTATTCTAGCATATTTTGAACAAACGAAACCGTAGGGTCGCGACCTGCCCCTACAGTTTTCCCACAGAATTAAGCAAAACTTTTCACCGCCTCATCAAGCGCCTTTAATAAAACCTCCTTGCGTACCTTGGCCTGCATTTTGTTTTTTCGCTTACGCAATTTGCTTTTCGGCCGCGTGGAATTCATGGTCGTCAGCCCGTGCTGGTGATTGATGTGTTTGTTTGACATCGGAATATATTAAAATATATTATTCAGGGATGGGTCGTGACCCATCCCTGATATTTAAGCGAAAAAGCGCCTGTAAGTCAATAACAGCAATATCTTACTTGCGCAGTTGGCCTTTTTTCCTTAATCTTTGGTTGTTGGTTTTAAAAACTTAACAGACAATCGCATGCGCATGAAATATGAAGCAAAGCCTTTGCCCTTTCGCAAGCAGCTAATCGGCATTTCCGATAAAACACTGCAGATTCATCATGACAAACTGTATGTTGGCTATGTCAACAAGCGGAATGAAATAGAGGAGAAATTGCAAACCGTTGACCGCTCGGCCGCGAACGCCACGTATAGCGAATACGGCGAACTCAAACGCGAGGAAAGTTTTGCAGCCAACGGTATTTTTTTACATGAATATTATTTCAATGTGCTCGGCGGAGAAGGCTTCGCCGGCGGCGAGCTTGTGAAAGCCATTGAGGCAGAATTTGGTTCATATGAAAAATGGCTTGAGGACTTTAAGGCTGCCGGCATGGTGGCAAGAGGCTGGGTCGTGCTTGCGTACGATTTTAATGATGCCCGCCTGCACAACTATCTTTGCGACAGCCACAACCATGGAGGTATTTGGGGCGCAATGCCGATTGTTGTTTTGGACATGTATGAACACGCGTATTTTATTGATTACGGTTCGGATCGCAAAACGTACATTGAGGATTACATGAAAAATCTTAATTGGGATGCGGCCAATGATCTTTATCTCAAAATAAAAAAAATGTTTTAAAATTCCAAATTTATGCCATCCCGAAAAACGAAAAATACCAGCAGGGAAAAACCGCGCGTGCCAAATAAATCTTTTGAAAAGCGCTATTCCAAGTATAAAAGAACTCCCACGGAACGGACAAAATTATTGTGCCGTCATTGCCACGCCGTATATGAAAACAAGGGTTGGCAACCGTTTAACCAACTGAATCCACAGCATGTTGATGAATTAAAAATGAGCATTTGCCCGGCGTGCCATGAGGAAAAAAATCATGTTTCCGATGGCATTCTGCATTTGAGCGGTTCGGGCATTGAACCGCATAAGGAAGAGATCAAACATATCGTCATCAATGCGGGGAAAAGCGCGGAGGAGGATGATATTTTGGACAGAGTTGAACGAGTTGACGATGGCGTAAAAAATCAAATAACCGTTTATACGACAAAAAATCAGCTCGCAGTCAAAATTGGCAAAAAAGTCGCAAGCGCTTACAAGGGCGGCGAATTGAATATTAAATGGTCAAAAAATGACAAGCCGGTTGAGGTTTATTGGAGTTATAACAAAGAGCCAAAATGATTGTAACAGTAGACCGTAATCTCTGCATTGGCGCAGCGCCGTGCGTTGCCATCGCGGGTGCGGTTTTTCAGCTTGATGAAGAAGGCAAAGCCATTGTTATTGATGCTCATGGAGCCGATGACGACACGATACAACTGGCGGCGGAAGCCTGCCCCACACGGGCGATTATTCTGCAGGATGAAGCTACCGGCAAACAATTGTATCCTCTATAATATTAAAAATGCAGCAGGTTGCAATGCAAATTAAAACGGCCCTTCAAAATGCCAATACTGTTGCCATTATTTCACATCGCAATCCGGATGCCGATACGGTTGGAAGCAATTTGGCTCTTCGTGAAATACTTGAAAGGTGGGGTAAAAAAGTTACTTCGGCATGCGTTGACCCTGTACCTTCCGAACTTGAGTTTTTGTCGACAATAAGCGCGTTCCAACAGGAATTTGTATTAAAAGATATTGATATTATTGTTTGCGTTGATATCAGCGGAACGACCCAGACGGTATTTTTAGAAAGATATTCTGATATTTTCAAGAAAAAAATACCAATCATCAACATTGATCATCATCGCTCTAATAGTTTATATGGAACGATCAATCTTGTTCTTCCAGACTGCGCCGCGACCACATTGATCATGTATCGGCTTTTTAAAATATGGGATGAAAAAATAAGTAAAAAAATGGCAACCGCGCTTCTTTGCGGACTTTATTTTGACACAGGCAGTTTTATGCATTCCAATACATGCGATCAGGTCTACATGGCCGGTGGCGAATTATTAGAGCTGGGAGCCGAAATCAACCTTATCGTGAAAAATCTTTTTCGCACTCACGGTATTGAAAAATTAAAAATTTGGGGTAAAATTCTCAGCGAAATTAAACAAACGGATAAAAATGTGGTTTTTTCAGTAATCAGGCCGAGCCGCAGCGAGGCTAATATAGAGCCGTCCCGTCATGACGGGACATCCTTAACAGAGAAAGATTCTACCTGGCAAAGGGCAAAATCTTCCCTTACCAGCGGAGTTGTTGACTATCTCAGCATGGCTAAAGATAACCTTTTCGCGGCCCTGCTTGCGGAAGATAATAGTGGAAATATCCGCGGCTCCCTGCGCGCCAGAAATGATGATATTGATTTATCAGAGATAGCCGCCGCCTTCGGCGGCGGCGGACACAAAAAAGCTTCAGGATTTTGCATCCCCGGAAGGCTCAAAAAAGAAACCGTATGGAAAATTGAACCATACACCGAAAACACCCTTTAAATCATCATTCATGGAAAAAAGCGCAAACGATTTTAGCGGAGAAGAGGCAGTCGCATATGAGGGTCGGCAGGGCAACGCGGAAAATTCGCATGCTGCCCTGATGGCGAATGCATATACGGACAAAATCAAAGCAAACAGACAACTTTTTAGCAATGATGCCGCGGAAAGATACGAAAGAACGTTTAAAGAAGCGCCATATCAAACACAGTTATTATGGTTTTACGAACTGGATGTGATCATAGAGGAACTGCGGGCATTACAGAACAAGTTGACGCGCTTGGCACCTGAAGAAAATGACCGTTTTGCAAGAATGTCAAGGCATGACAAAAGAGCATCTATTAAAGATTTGGAAAACGTAGGCGCTTCCCTGGAAAGTGATTTCAGGGATCAACTTTACAAATCCAAAAATTCAAAACATTTCTGTGAAAAAGAAAAAGAGCAGGCAATGAAAGCCTTTGCGGGAACATCAATAAAAAGACGGCAGGAAATGGTCAGGGCTGTTGGTTCATGGCTGGGATTTGAGGCAAAAAGATCGGCGGAATTTGAAGCGTTAGCGCAAGATCTGGCAAAAAAAGATCCATCTAAAATAGAATTGACAAAAAAACTTAGGGTTAATTTTTATAATGCGCCTCATGATAAAAAAACATCAATTATTGCGCGGCTAAGAAAAAGACTAATGCTTGAAACCGCAGAAGAAGAGGAAGACATGATATTAACATCAAAATATAAAGCTCTTCTTGCTCAACATGTAAAAACAGGGGTCATTTCAAAAACGACGGAATTCAGATGTAATATATGGTTTAAACATCAAAACCGGGCTGAACAAAAGGACGCGGTAGCAAAATTTTCGGATGCTGTAAGGCCAAGAGTGGCATTACTGGAACGCTTTAAAGATGAAATTAGTCCGCAATTACAGAAAGAAGAAGAGACAAGAGGGCAAGATGGATTTTACGCTCTCGGTTTAAGCGGACGGACCGTAAGACTGCGGGAGCTTTTGGAAAGACAAAAAACGCTCTTCAATGCAGGAAAAAATCTTTCAGTCGTTGCTGCATCTCAAGGTGCTCCCATACAAAAACCCGTTACAGATGAAGCACAGAGACAAACTCTACGCGCAAAGGCGATGAATAGCAGCTCAATCATAGAAAAGAGAATGCAATTCACCGCGGCCATGGCTATTGAAAGAACTGCCAGAAATACCGAATCAAGAACTGACAAAAAAAAACCGGCCAGGTACGATACAGCCAGAGAGGTTGCACGGAGCGGCAGAAAATTAAAAGAAGGAAATGCCGTTGGATTTGGAGCCTCAAGAGTGGTATGGGGATGTAAATTAGCTCCCGAAGAGCATTCGGGCATACTTAAAGCAGGAAAGCAGCTAAGCGAAAGCAGTGATCTAAGGGCGGAAGTTGACCTTGCGTTATTCAATCGTGATGGCCAACAAGTAAGCGCTGACGTAATGACAGAACAAATTAGAGAAAGTAAAAAAGAGTTGATTGCCGAAATTACAAGAAACATCACTGGTGCAATTAGAAAAACAAACCCTGCGGAAAATGAAACAGATGAAGCTATAGCTATAAAAGTTCAGCATGTTTTGGAGCTAACACCTGCAAATGATAACAATCTGAAAATCTCTCTTGCAAACGCGGCGTAAATTTCTATAATGGAACGGTTTTATAATTAATGCTTATGCAAAATCTTGTTCCTAAAAAAATGTTTTTCACCAAGGGGGTGGGTATACATAAAGATTTTCTTTCATCATTTGAGATGGCGTTGCGAGATGCCGGAATTGCTGAATATAATCTTGTTTATGTGAGTTCAATTTTTCCTCCAAATTGTAAAAGAATCTCACGGGAAGAAGGCAAAAAATCTCTTTCTCCAGGACAGGTTGTTTTTTGCGTGATGGCCAGAAACAGCACAAATGAACCAAACAGATTGATTTCTTCTTCAATAGGATTGGCTCAACCGGCTGACAGCAGCTTATATGGTTATTTGTCCGAACATCACCCGTTTGGAGAAACGGAGAAAAAAACCGGAGACTACGCCGAAGATCTTGCAGCAACAATGCTGGCATCAACTCTTGGTTTGGAATTTGATCCAAATACGGCCTGGGACGAACGCGAACAACTTTACAAATCTTCAGGAAAAGTCGTGCGCACCACAAATATAACCCAATCCGCCGAAGGACAGAAAGACGGCTTGTGGACTACCACGCTCGCTGTTGCGATTTTGATTTTGGAGTAGCCTATTTATCGCATTTGAGGTATCATCAAAGATGACAGAGTAGAGAATGCTCAGGACATTAGCTCCCTTCTGGCTTCTGCTGCCAAAAGATTTTTTTCGCTTCAATACAACGATACACGAAAACAAAAAATGCGAAACCGGAATTTTACCCCCTAGTCCAAAAATCTTGCAAAGATTTTCTCCTATGGTAGAATAATAGGGTATGATAAAAGATCGCTACCTCCATGCTGCCATTACGGCGGATTTGAAAGAAAAGATGGTTTTTTTGGGCGGGCCGCGGCAGGTCGGGAAAACCACATTGGCCCGTTTTTTGGGTGAAAAAAATTACAAGTCATACGCCTATCTCAATTGGGATAGCCGTCAGGACAGAAAAAGTATTTTGGAAGGTAAATTTTCCGGAGATGCCGATTTAATTATTTTTGATGAAATCCACAAATACAAAAAATGGAAAAATTATATCAAGGGAGAATTTGATACTCATAAAGATACATTTCATATTTTGGTGACCGGAAGCGCCCGTCTTGACCTCTATCGCCGGGGCGGAGATTCTTTGATGGGGAGATATCATTATTACCGGCTGCATCCGTTTTCAGTAGCAGAAGTATTGGAAAGTCAACCGGACATTCAAGTGTTTAAAGAACTTAAATTTCCACAGACAAATAATTTGGTGTCAAAGACATTTTTAGAACTGCTGAAGTTTGGCGGTTTTCCGGAACCGTTTCTAAAAAAAGACCAGCAGACACTTCGCCGGTTTCATAATGAGAGGATAGATCGGTTAATTAAAGAAGATATCCGGGATATTGAGTCAGTGCGGGATCTTTCGGCATTGCAGGTTTTAGTGGAAATTCTTCCTCCAAAAGTAGGATCATTATTATCCTTAAATACCCTGCGCGGTGATTTGGAAGTGGCGTATAAAACCATGAAAACATGGATGGATATCTTAGAACGTTTTTATTATCACTTTAGAATTTATCCATACGCCAGCACTGCGATCAAGTCCTTGCGCAAAGAACCCAAAATGTACCTTTGGGACTGGTCGCAAGTGGCAGATCCCGGCGCGCGGTTGGAAAACATGGTGGCTTCCCATCTCTTAAAGATGACGCATTTTTTGCATGATGCGCACGGTCGTAAAGCGGAGTTGTATTTTTTGCGCGATATTGAAGGCAGGGAAGTGGATTTCTTGGTTGCGATTGATAGAAAACCGTGGCTGGCTATTGAGGTAAAATCCGGCAAAGAAGACATTTCCAAACCCCTAGTGTATTTTACCGCCAAACTCAAGATACCGTTCACCTATCAGTTGATGAAGGAGGCAGGCATTGATTACTGGAAAAAGAATATTCGAGTCATGAGCGCGGATAAGTTTTTAAGCGGGTTGGTATAGATTCCACCGTCTTCAATGATACTGCTGGCATATTGAATACAGGCAGTTATGTCTGTTTTTTTAAGAAGTTTTTGCGTGCGCTCAAATCAAACCTTACCCTGCGACTTCATCATCAAACTTGCCAAACGATACAGAGCGCGAACTCCAACAATGCTATCCCAGTCATCATTTTTAGAAGGAGCTACTTCGCACAAATCAAAACCAATTATTTTGCGACCGCTCTTCACAATGATCTCAATCAAATAAAAAACCTGTTCAAATTCCAGTCCGCCAGGCACCGGCGTACCCGTATGTGGACACAGTGAAGGATCTAGCGCGTCAATATCAAAACTGATATAAACATTTTTAGACAATGGCTCAATAATAGCTATACAAAGCTCTTTCCATGATGTTCCTTCATATATTTTACGCTTGATGTCACGATCGGTAAACGCGATGACACGTCCTTTGGAATTTTGAATTCTGTCAGCTTCTTGCTCCGAATAATCGCGAATGCCAACCTGAACAAATTGATCAATCTGTTTTATCTGAGTGGCGTTATATTGTATGGACGCGTGGGAAAATTCAAACCCCTCGTAGGCTTTTCGCAAATCAGCGTGGGCATCAAGATGAAGCATGGAATAATTGGGATAAAATTTGGCCAGTGCACGCATAAAACCAAGCGGCACACTATGCTCTCCTCCCAACACACAGACGCTTTTGCCCTGTTTTAACCATTTTAGCGACTCCCGTTCAACATATTCGTTTAATTCACAACCGCCTTCATTAATTTCAGCATAAAGATCATGTAATTTTGCATCATGCGTAGATCCGCCGCGCTCCAGATGATCAATACATTTTTTTGCTTTTTCACGAAGCTGATTATTTTTTTTGAGCCAATAGGAAGAAATCGGCAGCATCGCAATTCCTGATTTCCAGGCATCTTTAATATCCTCATCATAAAGATCAACCTGCGACGAAGCATTCAGCATGGTTGAGGGTCCGCGCCCAGCGCCGGCGCGGTATGAAACCGTCACTTCCCACGGCATCGGAATAACAACGACGTCAGACTCTTCAACCGTAAACGGCAAACTGAAGAGATTGTTGTTCAACAAACCAATATCGCTGGGATCATATTCGGCAATTTTTTTGAGCTTGGATTTTGAAACAATCTTATTCATTTAAACAAATTGGCAAAATTGTGTTTTTTTCTTTTTTTCCAAAGCCCTTTTTCGTAAGCATAGGCAGCCAATACTGGTAGAGCAAGGGTCGCTTCCGCAAAAACCATCTGTTCATGTACGGTACTCACTTTTCCCCACGAACTGGCTTCTTTAAGGGTGGAAGATGAACACGCTCCATCGCGCACGTCCGCGACTGTAATCTGTATGGCATATTTATGCACAGGAATGTCAAAACCAAGCACTTCGGCACACACAACGGTGTCCTGGGCAAAATTCTTTGGCACTCCCCCGCCGATCATCAAAAGACCGCTTTCTTTGCTGTTCATTTTTACTTTAGTTAGCTCGCTAAAATCCTTGACAGAATCAATGGAGACATGCGCTTTTGGATGTTTACTCTGATGAAAAACAAGGCCAAAACCGGCAGAGGAATCAGAAAATGCGGGACAAAAAATCGGCACATTATGTTCATAGGCAACCTGCACAAGTGAATCTTTTTTCTTTGAGTGTTTTACAAGATATTTGCCCATTTCAGAAATAAATTCCCGTGAAGAATATGGCCGCGACTCAAGAGAATCGGCGATTTTCGCGATCGTACGGTCGCAGACCTGCAAATCTTTTTCATCAATAAACGTATCGTAAATGCGGTCAATATACAGACTGCGGAGCATCCCGTCGTCAATAAAAGGCGTACCTTTGTAATGTTTGAAACCCAACGCTTCAAAAAAATCCATATCCACAATGGAAGCGCCGGTCGCAACAATAACATCCACCATGTTGTTTTTCACCATATCACTGTATACCTGCATGCACCCGGCCGCGCCGGTACTCCCCGCGAGCGTCAACCAAACCGAACTATTCTTGTCTCCAAGCATCATGTTGTAAATGTCGGCGGCGCGCGCCAGATCCCGCGCGGAAAACGACATTTTGCGGTACGCATCCACCAGTGGCGCAACATGAAGTTTTTTAATATCAATATGCTCAATCGGCGTTTTTAAAAGATCCTTTTTGGTGGACTGCCGCGTACCTACAATATTTTTTTTTGACATACAAAATACAGTTTAAAAAAACGCCATTAAAGTAGCATAAAAAAATGGAAATCCGAAATTTGACTTATTTTTTACGCATGCTACAATCCGAAATTGCTCCTACGTCTGATCACAATTCAGCCCCCCTCAATCCGTGCTATAATACGAGGAAATGACACTACTCACCGACACAATCGCCGGCGCTATTCTCATCATCACCATGCTCATGCTGGTTACGGCGATGGTTAACCTGTTTTTTCGCGTTCCGTTTGTGCCGTCAAAAAGGGCATCTGTAAAACGTATGATTGAAATGGCGGATTTAAAAGAAGGAGAAATAGTCTACGATCTTGGCTGCGGTGATGGAAGACTGCTTATTGAAGCCGAAAAAAAACAGAATGTTGAAGCGCGCGGTTTTGAGATCGCGCCAATTCCATTTTTAATCGCGAATATAAAAAAATGGACTGCGAACGCAAAAATCAAACTTAATTTTTCCAATTTTTTAAAAGCAGATCTGTGCGATGCCGACGTTATCTTTTGTTATCTCGGACCTGACATTATGGCTTCTCTGTACCAAAAAATAAAAAAAGAATGTAAAAAAGGCACACGAATAATCAGTAATACGTTTCGCATTCCGGAAGTAAAACCGGCCAAAATAAGACCAAAAGATTTACAAAAAAGAGTTCCTACCATTTACCTTTATGAAATCTAGAATAATTGATTTTATTATTTTTTTCGTGATTGCAATCGCCGCGACGGTTCTTATTGGAATAACAACGGAATTTTTTCGCAGCCCGCTCCAAATGATATTGGTTATTTTACTCCTCATTCCAACGCTGACGGCATTAATAAAAGGAGCGCCTTTTGTGCCGACTCCAATGGAAAGGGTAAAAAAAATGCTTGCGCTGGCAAAAATCAGGCCGCACGAAAAAGTATATGATATTGGATGCGGCGATGGACGCATGGTGTATCTGGCCGCCAAAGACTATGACGCAAACTCCGTTGGCCTGGAACTCTCACCACTGGTGTATTTACTGGCAAAAATCCGCCATTTTTTTTGGCATTCCAAAGCAAAAATTTACTTTACCGATTTTCGTTTTAAAAACCTTTCCGATGCCAATGTTATTGTGTGTTATCTGCTTCCGGAATCGCTGGGACGCCTTCAGGAAAAACTTGAAAAAGAGCTGAAAAAAGGTACGCGGATCATCTCATACGCTTTCCCCATCGGCACATGGAAAGAAAAGGAGCGCGTTGAACGGGATCGCAAACATAATTTGGCGCCCATTTGGGTGTATGAGCGGTAAAATCAAAAAATCACATAAGCGCCCGGCAAATTTGCCATAAAATGCACACCCGCAAGCATTATTTTTAACAAAACCCACGCGACGGCATTAAAAATTAGGGCGAACGGGGAAAAAACATATGAAGTCGCTATTCCAAAAAAAGAAAAAAACATGATGACGGGAACAAAAGGCAGAAATAAAATATTCGCAATGGGCGCGATCAAAGAAAATTTTCCAAATTTATAAAGAATAAATGGCGTTGTAAAAACCTGGGCGGCGAGGGTAACGCTCAGATTTTCTTCCAAAAAAAGAGGAAGTTTTTTGAAGTATTTTTCAATAAATGGCAGGCATACAATAAGGCCAAGGGTAGCCAAAAATGAGAGTTGAAAAGAAAGATCTACCGTAAGCATTCGGGGCTGGAGAAAAACCATGATAAAAGCGCTTAAAAATAACATCAAAAGGCCATTGCTCTTTCTTCCGCTCAAAATGGCAAACAGCACAAAACCACCCATGAGCGCGGCCCGAATAATACTCGCGGAAAATCCCGTAAATAAAACCAGCAGAATGATGCCTCCCAGCATCCCAAAAAAACGCCATTTCCTGCCGGCATTGCGGAAAAAAAGACCAAAAATAACAACCATCAGTGAAACATTATAGCCGGAAATGGCGAGAATATGGGTTAAACCAGCTCTGCTGAAATCATCCATAATGCCCTGAGGAATAGACCTTCGCAAACCCAGCAGCAATCCTGCTACCAAACCGGCCTCCGGTTCGGAAAAAAGCATATTGATTTGTTCGCTCAATATTTTCTTGATACCAAAAACAAGCTCCCAAAACAGCTCACCCTGGCCATGTTCAAGCAAATAAATTTTTGGATTATATGCAACAACATAGATATCATCCTTCGCAAGAAGATCGCTATAGGAGAAGGTATCAAAGGTTGGAGGGGAAACGGGTTTCGTCTTAATTTTTACTCTGTCGCCATAGGCATATTCCGGATAACGCCCTGCTTTCACAAGAAGTTTTCCATGTACCGCGTAACGATAGCCCTGATCAAAAATATATAAAGTCTTTATCAATATATACTGGCGATCGCTGCGTACATCCACTTCAGACATGATAATACCCTCTACCGTTACTGTCCGTGAAATATCCCGATAATAAGCTACATCACTCGTGTCAAAATGCGGAATACTGAACAAAAAACGGCTGACACCAAAGATAAAGCCAATGACAAAGGCTAAATACTTTTTTGGTAAATGGATCAAATAAATACAAAAACAAACAACGACGCCAATGCCAAGCAAATAGTAATATGACCATACTGTCGCAACGCCAACGCCGCCCAAAAATCCAAAAATTCCATACAATAAAATACGGGATTTCGTCATATACAAAACAAAAAAGCGTCAAAATCCTAAACCCGTAGGTTAATCAAAAGATAAAAAAAATCTTAAATTGCTTGACAGAACTAGAAAAATCATTATAGAATAAAGACTTTCGTGGAAATGATGACCGTAGACCGTAACGAAGTGGAGGTTAAGAATCAAGTGCCCGGAGGGCTATCC
>CAYHVY010000010.1:0-18088 GCA_964360095.1 uncultured Candidatus Peribacteria bacterium
TTTCGGATAAACATCCATCACAGTGTACCTGAGACACCCGACGCGAAAAACACAACGGCTTAAACAAGCTGTTTTTTGAAACTTTTTAACTCAGATTTTGACGAAGTCCGAAGTCAGGAAAATATTGGCGTATTTTTTAGTTATTTCCAGTGAATTGAATTTGGTTCCGAAAGATTACAGCCGTTACAATCAATAGGAATAAAACCTGAAAATAATTTTTCTCTAAATGTTCTAAACTGTTCTGATCGCAAAATTTCATCTAATGGTTGTTCAATGAGATTGCCAAAATCTTCCTGGCGATTTTGTTTGATAAAACAGCATGGCGTAACGTCGCCATTTACGAGAACGTATAACCATTTTCGTATCATAGAACATACTAAATCGCGACGATCTTTTTTTGTAAAAAAGCCTTTTAAAAGAGTTTCCCCAAACCTATCCCTGAAGTGCGCTATAGCTTGTGTAAGTTCCTCATGTGAAAGTGTGTTCTGCAAGAGCGGAAGGCTATATCGCGGCAGATAAGACAGTTTGCTTTGGAGCGGTTGTACTTTTACGGTGTCAAAGCCAACTGATTCAGCCCATTCTAGTATTCGTTCCAATTCAGCAATGGTTTCACGCAAAACTGAAATGTATAATACGGTTTGCAGTCCGGAGCCGTGCTTTCTTGAGTGAAAATCACGGACATTTCTATCAAATTTTGTGAAATTGCCTCCTGCTCGAAGACTGGAAAATTTTTCAGGGTCGATGCTTTCTAGTGAAAAACCCAGTTCATCAAGGCCCGAGTCTACAATCCTTCCTCCAACTTTGTCTAAAAGATGACCATTGCTGATTGAAGAAACCCTTTGCGCTTTTGCTTTTGCCATGGCTATCATCTTAAAAATATCTTCATATAAAAAAGGTTCACCCTCACCTTGTAATATAATTTCTTGTAATTGATAAGAAAATCTTTCTAGGATTTTTTCAAAATCCGAGAGTGACATTCTTTCCTGTTCAAATGTTCTCCCTACACAAAAAACACAATGAAGATTACATCGCGTTGTAGTCTCGATTTGAAGAATTGATGGTCGAAATTCATCCTCTTTTGGATCAGAAAAATCAATATGGGTAATATCGGCAGGAGATAGTGAAACTCCATATTTTTCTTGTATAAATGATAAAGTGCCATCGGCGAGTTTCAATCTTTCACTACCGTTTTCACAAGCAAGTGGAACTTCGGTGAATACAGTACCATCAGCAAGAACAACTTTACCAATAAGGCCAATTTGCCCTGGTTTATTTACTCTTTGTTCAAGAATTTTTTGTTCGCGTGGTTCGATTTCCATATAATTGAATTATAAAATTATTCCTGAAGTGCTTGCTGCACAGAATCCTTCAGTTTTTTCATATAAGCAAGAATTTCCGCATCCTGAAACATCCCTGCTTGTGACAATTCTTCAGCAGAAACTTTTCCGTCAACAAAAAGACTCATAATGTCAAAATGTGTATAACATTTTCGGCATTGCGGATAGTCTTGACGGGTAATTTTTTCAAAATCATCCGAATTCGGATCAATTCCCGCTACGGCGGAATCGAGAGAATTCCCTCTTTCTTTTAAACTGCTGCAAGGACAGGTAACAATGTCTCCTTTATCATCCGCTGGTTTTATCAAAAGTGGAATATAACATTTATTGCTTCTTCCCCTTTCCATATTTGCGATAAGCGCTTCGAAGTACGCCCGCGGAGGTAATGTAGATCCGTATTCATTTCTTCTGTCAGATAAATCTTTTAGAGTATCGAGAGATCGTATATCTAAAAATCCATCATAAGTGCGAATTGGGAACGGAAAAATCGTAACTCCGGGAAAATGTTCTCTCATGTAGTCTGTAAAGGATGGCAACTGCCCTATGTTTGTATTTGTAAGAACCGTATTGATTTCTACGTTAAAACCGCGACTTCGGAGCTCTTTCAAACCATCTAAAATTCGCTGAAAATTTCTTTCAGAAAATCTGCGTTCTCTATTCATATCTTGCGTATGGCCATCAAGCGAAATTTGGAAAAGATATTTTTCGGGGTCCCATTGGTCCATGTCATATTTTTCAAATAAAGTTCCGTTCGTTAGAATTTGAATCTTTCTAAAAAGATGATCAACTTCACGGATAGCCTCGATTACTTCCGGAAGAAGTAAAATTTCTCCCCCAGCAATTTTTAATATCGGAGCCTGTGTTGAAAGTTGATTATTGATGAGGATTTGCTGGACGCGTTCGGAAAGATCATCAACATTTTCCGCTGCTAATGGTTTTTTATCACCCCGTGCATTCGGGAGTGTAACAAGAGTATCATCTCGTCGAACCGTCTGTGCGTAATCATTGGTAAGCCAACAGTATCTGCATCGTAAATTACATAATAACTGTTGTACTTCAAGGTAAAACATAAATAAGGAATATTCTCTTTTTTGTATTTTAAGCAACAATTCCTCAATACGCCGTCGACTTTTCTTTATAATATCTACCGGTTGATGTCCTTCTTGAAGCGCTTGCCGTAATTCGGTTTCAAAACTTTCTCTTATTGCCCTAATGACATCTTTTTGTCCAGGGTTATCTGTTTCAAGATCACGGAAAATTGTTTCTGAAAAATCCTCTACGCGATCAGTATGAAATATATGCGGATCATATATTCTCGTACTGGTACGGCCAGCAATAATTAAACGCTGGGTTTTTTCTATTTCTTTATCTAAATTCATAGAAGCATTTTAATAGTTTAAGAAATTCCTATTGACCGCAACGATTGTTTCAATCCCTCGATGAAACCTTCTGACGTGAAAAGTTTTTGGGATAAAACCGGTTTATCATCATCTTGCAGTGCTGCAATAACTTTTTCAGCAAATACTTGCGGATCCGGCTTACCATAAGGTTTCCGATTGTCCCCATTAACGAATCTCATATTATCATTGTAACCGTATGGCCTATACATGCCGAAATTTTCAACAGAAACTACGCGGCAATATGATCTAAAAATAGCATTAAAATTAAGGTCGTTAAGGACTACTTTTGTACCGACTAGAAGAGCTTCCATAGGAATTCTTGGCGTGTAATCTGTTCCGCTTGGAAAAGCCAATACATCTACCATGCTTAAAACACACAACGCTTCCAAATTCGATAAATTTGTTTCCAGAAAACGTACATCGGAACATGCGTTTCTTCTAATAACATCGGATTGATGACCAGTGCCGATGATTAAGAGTTTTGCGTCAGGCTCTCTCTGTTTTACTCGCGGCCAGATTTCTGTTACGAGCGCGGAAACGTTTTTTTCTTCATCTATTCTCCCAATATAAGTGACCACCCTTCCTGAAGATGAAAATAAATCCTCTAATTGGTATTTTCTTGCAACGCGCGGAGCATGACTTTGAACAGCTGCTAATAATTCACTGTCTACGAATTTTGGCACCACGTCGATTTTTGCTTCTGGAAGCTGATAGCGCTGCAATATAAGTCGTTTATCATTCTCTTGGCATGCCAGAATTTTGTCCACATCACCTAAAACAGTTTCGTAACCTCTATGGTAAGAGGAGAAAACAGGATCCTGTGAATCTCGCACCAGCGCGATTTTCGCCAGCATTAAAATTTTAGTACGCGTTTTTCTCAAAACTTCGACAAGCCGCTCTCCAAATAATGGATAGTATGCCAAAAACATAATATCCAACCGACGTTTTTCTATAATCTCGGCTACTTTTTTATCATCGATATCATATCCATCGGATACCATTTCATGTAAATTCACGACTGGCACATTTGGATAGACTAGCGGCTCAATAAGATCGCCAGCACTATACTCATCAAGGCGTTCATCAAATGCTATGTCACTCGGTCTATTTTCGTTATCTGCAATTCCTATCACTTGTTTAAATCCGGCTCTTAATAACGCACGGACAAAAAAAGCTGTCTCTATAACATGGGCGTTATGTTCCGGCGGGAAGCCGGAAAATATTCCAATGGTTGATTCTGAAATTTTTTCAGGCATAATAGTAATCTACGAGAACAATATTTTAAGGCTTTAATATAAAGCAAAACAACCCATTTATGCAATCATTCAAAGTTATCATTTTCGACATTGATGGAACGCTTCTCAACACAGATGAGCTGTATTTTCAGTTACTTAAGCACGAACTTGGTAAATTAAATATCTCTTTCAATGAAAAACAATATGCCCTCTATGGGTTGGACGATGCCGTCTTTCATTTAGGATTAGATAAAAAAACAGCGCAGAGAGTGAGGGATAATGTTTTGAAAAATTATTATAATGACAAAATTTTTGATAAATTGCGATTCAAAAAAGGAGCTTATTCAGTTATTAGTTCGCTCGCAAAACAATATAAATTAGCGATCGGTTCGGGAGAAAAAATCAAGCAAATCAAAAGATATTTGAAACATCAAAACCTAAATCAATATTTTCAATTTATAGGACACGGCGGCTTAGTTCTTAATAGAAAAAGCAACCCTGACTATTTTCGACATATTGCAAAATTTTTCAAAGTAAAGCCGGAGGAATGCTTAATGGTAGGAGATAGTCTGTTTGACGCTCATGCGATCGGGGCAGGCTGTAGAGTAATTATTATTCCATCAAAATTCACCAAACACTACGTTTTTAATAAAAAATGTGTAATCTTGAGCAATATTAAAAAATTGCCGCTTTTTTTAAAAAATACAAACAAAAACCTACATTGATTTTTTAGGGCTTCAGGGAAAGCATCCTACCCGTCAGTCATTGTTGACATAGCCTCATCGGAATGCTATTTTTAGGCCTTATTTAAATTTGATCTATGCCAGAAAGAAATGTATTCGTGAACTTAAATGTAAGCAACGACTCCAATTTTGAAGCCGATAGCGGCTATATTTTTCAGAAATTACTGTATAGCAAGCTCACTGAATTAGACGAAAAGACGAGAATATTTTTCTTGGGACATCAAACAACAACGGAGCCTTGGAATGATAAAGTCACAATGATTCCTTTTCATGACCGTTTTGATAAATATTCCACAAGATTTCATTTTGATTGGCATGGTTTGAAAGATGTTCTCCGTAAATTGCCTCAAATGGATGTCGTGGTCAATAATCAACCAGAACACACATTGGCAATGAAAATGCTCTTTTCTTCCGAATATGATCACGAAGTTCCAGTGGTTTCATATTATCACTATCTTCCATTTCACTATGATGGTTCAGCTTTAGCTCTTGATGAAAGCCAGAATCTGCATGGATTCGCAGCTGGCCATATTATGAGAAGGAATATTGAAGCAATGGGCGTTTCCGATCTCAATTTAATTGGAAGTAATTTTGGAAGAGAGATCTGCCAAAGGGCGTTTGAAGATTGCCGTAGAAAAGAACTCAGACAACCGTTTGAAGTATTGTCGCCGCCAATAGAAGATGAATTGTTTCAAGCCAAAAAAACAACAAGAAATAGAATTGCACGAGTGCTTTATAATCAAAGGCTCTATAAACACTATGGCACCGAACAAGTTATCGACTTACTCGATGAACTTTCGAGAGAAGAGGGGTTTGAATTGGTCATTTCTGATCCGACAGCAAAAAGATCAGCAGAAAGGAATCGCTTAGACCCAAATGTTAATGGCATAAGGGAGCGATTAGCACGCTTTCCTTTTATACGCATGGCTCAAAGCGAAACACGAAGAGCATACCACGAACTTTTATCTTCTGTTGATTTTGCTGTCGCCCCAATAAAACCATCGGCACTCTGGAGCATGGCCGTAACAGACGTACTGGCTTCTGGGAAGCCTGTCCTTTGCCCCAACATGGCGGCGTTTCCTGAAATAGTCCCTTCCTCGCCCGATCTGCTATTTAATGATCGTCGAGATTTTAGAGCAAAATTTAGAGCCATACTGAGGGGAGATGGCGGCGTAAATATTGATCCGGCACGATTGCGTTCTAACGTAGAAGCATATAGTGAAGTAAAAACTGCGCAGCGGATGTTACAGCTTATTGAATCTTTATGATTGATTACACGTTTTATAGAAAAATTGGAGAGCATGGGATTGATCATCTTTTTGAAGAAAAAGATCAAGATGTTCTTCTGCAAAAAATAGAATCGAACATGTCAGATATTCCTTATGTGGATCAAGTAGAAACAACAAATCACTGTAATGTGAAATGCGTCATGTGTCCACGCGGCGCAGTCAATCACATGACGCGCGATCTAGTCCATATGGGAAGGGATTTATTTGTGAAAATTATTGATGAAATTGAAGAAATAGAGCAAGAAAAAAAGAGATGTGGAATTGGCAAAGAAGATTTTCTTGCAGATCCACCACCGGATTTAGTATGGCCTGGAAGTATTAATGACGTTTGTGATTTAAGACTTCATCATTTTGGAAGTCCGATGCTCGATCCTGGAATGATTGATAAAGTATCATATGTAAAAAGACACACAGGTCTTGGCATACACTTTTCTGAAACCGCGAGTAATCTTCGTACACGGAAAGTGCAACAACTTTTTGATGCGGGTCTCGATCGTCTCACGATTGCTCTCGACGGGACAAATGCTGAAGAGTTTTTTAGGATTCGCGGTTTGCGCGTCGATTTTGATAAAGTAGTTCAAACCATACAAAAAATTATCCGCCTAAAAATTCAAGGTAACTACCCAACCGCTCTCTATATACAACTTATCCAAATGCAGAGCGCGCCGAAAGAACAATTCGTAAAAGATTGGGAGATGCAAGATGGCGTGACAATTCTACATAAGCCATTTTTTCCTTATCCTGACGTGCCTCATGATCTTATGGCTGAAGGCGACAAGGTCTTTAACAGAAGATGCAAGATACCATTTACGTCTGTAACGGTTTTATCAGATGGCAGAGTTGTTCCTTGCAATTCAGACTATAACGGAGAGCAAATATTTGGTGATTTAAATGAATCTTCTTTAAGGGGAGTTTGGGCTAGTGAAATTTTTAGAGAATTCAGAAGAAAATTTATTCATGCCTTATTTGGAGAGTCCGACTTATGTAATCGATGTGGCTATTATCCTCACTACAAGGATCAAGGCAGAAAAACATTAAAAGTTTTACCTCCCGCCTGTGAATAATACGATACCCAATAATTTAATATTGCCTTTCACTAACGCTGATCATACGAAAGATGAAGTTGTAATTGAAAGAGGCGAAGGGCCATATCTTTTTGATGTGAGTGGCAAAAAATATCTCGACGGTTCCTCTTCCCTTTGGGTTTCTATCTTGGGACATAATCATCCTATAATAACACAAAGAATTACTGACCAAGCAAGAAAAATTTCTCATGCGAGCTTGTTTGGGGGCGCGCATACACCAGCTATCGAACTTACTCAACGGCTTCTCGAATTCATGGGGCTTCCGGAATATTCTGTATTTTTTTCAAATTCCGGTTCGGAAGCTATCGAGGCTGCAATGAAAATGACAATGGATTATTGGAGAGAGAAAAACGAGAGTAAGAGAAAGTACATTGTCACTTTTGAAAATTCTTATCATGGAGAAACGAGCGGCGCTATGAGCGTGAGTGGATTCCAAGATCATGGGAAGATGTATCCGCACTTATTGTTGCAAAAACTGGAAGCGAGATCGCCAGTATCAACCGTGATGGGAAAACGGCTCGCAACTAAACAAAAACCATTAGACTCATTGGATGAAATTATAGAAAGACATCTCGATGAAATCGCGGCAATTATTGTAGAACCAGCCTACGGGGCTGGAGGAATTCTTTTTCCAGATGAGCTTTTCCTGAAAAGAGTGGAGGCTTTATGTCGAGAACATGGATACCTTCTCATTGTTGATGAAGTCGCAACGGGTTTTTATAGAACGGGAACAAAATTCTGTTATGAAGCGTCTAGTGTACAACCGGATATTATTGTCCTCGGAAAAGCCCTCAGTGCTGGCTATTTACCACTTTCGGCAACGGTGGCCGCTCCTAAAATAGGAGAATTATATTCGAGAAAAAATAGGCGGCCTGGATTCATGCACGGCCATACCTTTTCAGGAAATCCGCTTGCGTGCTCTGCTGCACTAGGGAATATTGAAGTTTTAGAATCACCTGATTTTGTCGATACATTGCAAAGCGGCATAGAATATTTTTCAGAAAAAATACGCTCGCTGCTCCATCCATCCATTGCTGAAACAAGACAGAAGGGGTATTTCGCCGGCATTGAATTATTTGATGATGAGAAAGAAGCAGATTGGAGGAAGGCCGCGCTTGACGTATGCAATGCCGCAAAAAAGAACGGCGTTCTCATACGCCCTTTGGGTAATACTGTTGTATTAGCACCTCCATATATAGTAGAACAGACAGATATTGATACGTTAATAAACACGCTGCAAGAAGCCCTCCATACAATTTTTCATAATTATAGGACATATGAATAACAAACCTTCAGAATTAGTATACGAAGGATTGAACCAAGAAAATCTCGAAGCACTTCGAGATTTTTATTCTATGCAACAAATAATAAAAGTATCACTGGAAACACGCGGCCTTATCAATACAACACTACATATTCTTTCTAGTAGCGGGAAATTTACTGCGACTTTTTTTAGGTCAAAAAATAATGCGCAAGCGGCAACAATTGCGGAAATAATGTTAGCCCTTGAAGGATTACCAATAGCAAAACCAATTCGTGGTCAGAATGGTTACGTCTTTAATCTTAATGACACCAGCGCAATAGTATGTCCTTTCATCGAAGGAGTTCACACGGTTAGAGAAGATCACACTGTAAAAACACATATAGATAGTGAAACGCATAGAAATGTCGCTGAATTATTTTGGAAGTTACATCGGCAATTAAGACAGCTCTCGGCGCTTGGAGAAAATTTACCAATAAGTGATGACATTTCTGCTGAAGGTTCCCTAGAGCGTGTAGATCAATATACTCATGCGCTTGATCTTTCCGTCGATCATAGGACGAAAATTGTTTCTTTTTGCAGAAGATGCCAAGAAGGAATAACCAAAGACTCAAAAAAAGACGCGCCCTATTTGATCCATTCTGATTTTGAACGGCAAAATATCCTTCTGTCCCACGATGGAAAAATAAATGGAATCGTGGATTTTGATGCATTGAAAAAAGGGAACTTACTTTATGAATTTGCTCATGCTCTCTATAATTTCGCGTGTTGCGATCCCGAACCAAGTAATCGGGATATTGATATTTATCTCGACAGTTTTGTAAAAGCTGGCATTTTACCAGCGGAAGGCCTTGGTGGAATTTACTCTTTAATGTGTCGTTTTTGTATAGAAGATCTCTCGGGATTTCTAGAAATCGCACATCAGCGACCGGTCAATTTACAAAAATTAATTGAACACTACGAAGGCGCGTTATCATTTGCTCATAACTATTTTCAACCATGAAATTGCACGCAACTATATTTGGAAGTTCAGCCCCTAAAGGCGGGTCGCCAGAGTATGAAGATGCCCGCAAGTTGGCGGCACTGTTAACCAAACGCGAATTTAGAGTTAAAACCGGTGGTTACTATGGAACTATGGAAGCTGCCTCAAAAGGCGCACATGAAGCCGGCGTGAAAGCCATTGGTGTGCCTTTTGCAGGATTTGATCCCAAAGCGCCTAATGTGTATGCGGAAGTTCAGAAAATGCGTACTCTATTCGATCGTCTTGGCTTATTAATAACCGATAGTGATTTAATCGTAGCTCTTCCGGGGGGTTTGGGAACATTAAGTGAAATCTCAACTACATGGATGATGTTGCAGACAGGTCTTTTAACCCCAAAACCAGTTGTATGCTGCATCGGTCGGAACTGGAGAACGTTGCTGGAAAGCATTGCTCAAAATATGGAGGTCACAGAAAAAGATATGCATTTGTTAGAATTGTTTGAAACTTTAGCGCATTTTGAAGAAAGAATTGATGAGGTTATGCGGCAAGTTCAAGAACAACGTAGCGAGAGGGAATAGTTTTATTGTTTTTGCATGGCATAGTTTTGAATACCGGCAGGCGTTGGATATTGCCTGTTAATGCAGGCCATACAAAGTTTGTTTGCTTCTAGTCCGATAGCCTTCACAAGAGATTCTACGGGAAGAAATTTTATAGAATCTACATTAAGAACTTCTGCCATTTTTTTAAGAACTTCCGGGGGCAGTACTCCGCTTGTTAGAGATTCATGAAATTTTGGAGCAAAAAGCTCACGCTCATTGGGTATATCAATCCCATAAAAACAAGGAGCAAAAATAGGTGGGCATGCAACGCGCAAATGTATTTCTTTTGGCGATGCATGAGCCCGTAATGCTTGGACTAAAAATTTAAAAGTTGTAGCTCTCGCAAGACTATCTTCCACCAAAAAAACCTTTTTCCCATCTAAAACTTGCCGAATATAAGAGTATTTTTCTGCTACCTTTCTTTCACGGTCAGCATGACCTTCTATAAAGGTTCTCTGGGCATATCTATTTTTTAAAATCCCTTCGCCTTGTTCGATACCAGTGGCTTTTGAAAACCCTTGTCCAGCCGCACGCGCTGAGTCAGGAACGGCTACAACAACACACTCATCGTCTAAAGGCTGATCTTCTATTGCAGCCAATTCTTCACCAAATTTAATTCTCGCCAGATAAACCGGAATATCATCAATGCTGGATGCAGTGTTCGAAAAATAAACCCATTCAAAATAACAATGGGCAGGTTTTGGCTCGGCTACTTGTTCTAATTGGACTGTTTTATGATCTCCAACGACAGATATCATTTCCCCCGGCTTAATACTGTGAATGTTGTCCGTTAGGTTTCTAAGCCCATAATCTTCCGAGGAAACATATAATATTCGATCATGAACCGCATAACATAAAGGTCTTATTCCATGTTGATCTCTATAAGCCGCAAAATCACCATTCCCATTGAGGAAAGCTATATTACAAGCTCCATCAATTTCTTGCTGTAAATATCTGAATACTTCCGGTAGCGGTACCTGACCACCTTTCAACGCTTTTGCTAAATGATGCATAAGTATTTCCGTATCAACATGATGTTTTAAGTGATGACCCTCGGCGGTTAATTGAGTTTTGAGATTCTCATAATTTGCGAGATTCCCATTGAAACAAAAAGAGAACCATTTTGATGGGATACTGTGACGATATTCAAATGGTTGTGCCAATTCAGTATTTAAGCTACCGGACGTTGCATATCGAGTATGTCCGATGCATGCAGTTCCCTGCATATCTTTACTTATTGCCCGATAATATTCCGCATCTAGCAGAGCAAAAACTTCGTTTACGAGTCCATTTTTTTTATATGTTTTTAGAAGAGAATCTCGTGTTTCTTGAAAACTGCTAATCCCGGCACTTAATTGTCCTCGATGTTGAAGGTCAAGCAACCCATTAATAACTTCGGGCGTTACGTTTCTTCTCTTCTCTAAATCGTAGGCAGCAAATACGCCGCAATTATCATTCATAGGTGATTTGGATAGTAGAAGGCATTGTAGCAATAGTTTAAAAAAATCGGTCATTAATTTTTGGGTTTTTGTCATTTGCGAGCGCCGCCCGCCCCCTTTCGGGCGGCGCTCTGTGTTATGAATTCTGTGCGTGTGCATTGATGCGCCAGCGTGCGTTGCCCCCTTTCAACGCACGCTGGCGCTGTTCAGGGTAAAAGGTGTTCAAACTCCGCCGCAACTTTTAAAATTTTGTGCAAAAAATCACTGAAGGCTAGCCTCCAGTTCCTCTAAAATACGTTCGAGCAGTGTCATATAACTGCACCAGAACCAACTTGTTCGGAATTGACTATCGCTGTTCATACGTTAACTTATGCGCTAAAAGGTCGTATTGTTCTATGTGGCTTTCTTAGCAATTACCATAAAATGCAGCCCTCATCAAAAACTTGCTCTAGCATATAAAATGGACTACAATAGGGTCGTAATCACGATTGATCAACGTCTTTTTCAGTTCTGTCTGGAAGAGGCGTTTTTCTGTATTGAATCTTTTTTTGAAGATCGCTTACCAAGCTTAAATTCCCTTGAACGATCTTACGAATGAGTGAAGAGCAGTTTTTTGCAGAAGGAGCCAAAATTGTTAAGAGTTTACCTTTTTCCTGCAAATATTTGATAAGGCAATAAAAATCTCCATCTCCTGTAATAATCACGGCTTTTTCATAATTTTGGAACTCGATCATGGCTTGTAAAACTAATTCAGCATCACAATTCCCCTTCACCTTGCCGTCTTTTAATTCCAGAATCGGTTTAAAAACAAGAATATATCCGACTTCCTGTAAAAAATTATAGAGTTGTTGTTCAACAGGCTTATAACCCATAAACATGTAGGCTTTTTCGACATCGTGGTGTTCCTTCAAATAGATGCGAAACTTTTTATAGTCAATTTTCCAGCCCAAATCCCTGATCCCCATGTGGAGGTTTTGCCCGTCAATAAAAGCGTAATTTTTCATGAGAGAATATCATTTCCGAATAATTTCTTCAATCAGGCCGGAGCGGAGCGAAGGCCCTAGCCATCAAGTGCCCGGAGGGCTATCCTTAATATACTACGAGTCGAGACAGATACAGGGAATTCAGAAATTGTTGTAAAAATTCTAGGGTTGTTATTTGGCTTATTAGAGGTAATTTGAGTTGATTTATTTTCCATAGCAAGGAAATATTTGATGTATTTCTATTGTAAAGGATTTTTTGCTAAAGTGAACTGGCATTATGTCATTCGTCCATCTTCATGTTCATTCCCACTATAGCCTGTTGGATGGCTTTGGGACACCGAAAAATTTTGTGCGGCGCGCCAAAGAGCTTGGTATGCCCGCAATCGCTTTAACCGATCACGGTAATTTGTACGGCGCGATTGAGTTTTATAAGGCGGCGAAAGCTGAAGGGATAAAGTCGATTATCGGCTGCGAAGTTTATGTCGCGCCGGGGTCGCGTTTTGACCGTACGCCGGGTACGGAAAACAAGCCCTTTCACCTTATTTTGCTGGCGGCAACGAATGAGGGGTATCAAAATCTGGTGGAGCTCGTTACAAAAGCCAACCTTGAAGGGTTTTACTATAAGCCGCGCATGGACCACGGCCTGATGAAAGCTCACAGTAAAGGCCTTATTGCCCTGAGCGGCTGTCTGGCAGGTGAAATGGCGCAATCCATACTGCAAAAAGATGAAAAAGAACAAATCGCCGTTATTCGCCAGTATCAGGAAATTTTCGGAAAAGAAAATTTTTATCTGGAAATGCAGCACCATCCCCTTCTGGATGAGCAAAAAATAGTCAATGAACGTCTCATTGAACTTGCGGCTCTCACGAGCGCACCGCTAGTTGCAACCCAGGATTCGCATTACATAGATAAAACTGATGCTCTGGCGCAGGATCTTTTGCTATGTATTCAAACCCAAACGACTCTGGCTGATCAAAACCGGTTGAAATTTGAAGGGGATTTTTCGCTTTTGAGCAATGAAGAAATGGAGGAAAATTTTCGGCATGTGCCGGAAGCGTTGGAAAATACGATCAAAATTGCCGAGAGGTGCCAGGTTGAGATTGAATTTGGAAAAAATCTGATCCCTTCATTTGCCGTTCCCGGGAATGAAACACCGCAGTCATACCTTAAACAGTTGTGTGAGGAGGGCATGCAAAAAAAATATGGCGCTTTACCGCCCGAACCTGTTATAAAACAATTGACTTACGAGCTTGACGTTGTGCATAACATGGGCTTTGAAGATTATCTTTTGATCGTACATGATTTGGTGAAATTTGCCAAAGACAAAGGAATTACCGTGGGGCCGGGACGCGGTTCCGCTGCAGGTTCCGTCATCACGCACTGCCTGGATATCACCCAGCTTGATCCTTTAAAATACGGGCTTATTTTTGAGCGTTTTCTGAATCCGGAACGGGTAAGTATGCCGGATATTGACATTGATTTTGCCGATACGCGCCGCAATGAAGTTTTAGAGTATGTGGCAAATAAATATGGGCGCGAATGTGTAGCTCAAATTATTACTTTTGGCACCATGGCGGCGCGCGCTGCCGTGCGCGATGTCGGCCGCGGGATGGGCTACCCTTATGCGGAAGTTGATCGCGTCGCCAAACTGGTTCCACCTCCTGTCCAGGGGCGATACACTCCGCTTTTGATTCTCATTGAAAATAACGCTGAATTGAAATCCGTTTACGCGCAGGAGCCGCGAACAAAAGCGCTTCTGGATAATGCCATTAAGCTGGAGGGTTCCGTGCGGCACGCCGGCACACATGCTTCCGCAGTGGTTATGTCCCAAGAACCGCTTGTCCGTTACACTCCGCTGCAGCGTTCAATCGGAGGCGGAGATGAAATTATCACTCAATATTCCATGAAACCCCTTGATGAAATTGGTCTTTTAAAAATAGATTTTTTGGGTCTGAAAAATTTGACCATCATTGAAAAAACGCTTCAACTCATCAAAATACGCCACAACGAAGATCTTGATCTCGGAAAAATTGATATGAATGATGAGGCCACTTTTCAACTCCTCCAAAAGGGTAATACGACGGGGGTTTTTCAACTGGAATCAGCCGGCATGAGACGTTACATCAAAGAATTAAAACCAACCCGTTTTGAGCATATTATCGCGATGATTTCCCTGTACAGGCCCGGGCCTATGCCGTGGATACCCCAGTACATTAAAGGCAAACATCATCCTGAAACTGTTCGTTATTTGCATCCGTCATTTGAAAAAATTCTGAACGAGACCAATGGAGTGGCCGTTTACCAGGAACAGATATTGCAGATTGCACGGGAATTCGCGGATTTCAGTCTTGGAGAAGCGGATATTTTGCGCAAGGCGGTGGGTAAAAAAAATCCTGCCCTTCTCAAGGAACAAAAAGAAAAATTCATCAAAGGCGCGCTAAAGAAAAAGCACCAGGAACAGTTTGCCATGGAGGTCTGGGAAAAAGTTATTGAACCGTTTGCGGCGTATGGCTTTAATAAGGCCCATGCCGCCTGTTACGCCCTGATTTCGCTGCAAACCGGATATTTAAAAGCCCATTATCCAGCGGAATTTATGGCGGCGCTGCTTTCTTCCGACCATGGCAACACCGACCGCATCATTCTGGAAATTAATGAATGCAATGATATGGGTATCGCTGTTTTACCCCCTTCAATCAATGAATCTTTTGCTAATTTTACCGTCGTGGATGACAAAACCATCCGTTTCGGCCTGAAAGCCATTAAAGGTCTTGGGGCAAGCACAATTGATGATTTTTTGGAAACACGCAAAAATGGCACATTTGCCTCTCTGAATGATTTTTTGAAACGAATGCCGGCAAAACTCCTCAATAAAAAAACGATTGAGGCTTTGGCTTACGCAGGCGCGCTTGACGAATTTGGAGACCGCAAAGCGCTCGCGGAAAGTTACGAAGAATTGGTCGCGTTTGCAAAATACTCACAGGAAGTGGCGCAGCAGGGACAGACTGACATTTTTGGCGTTTTGAGTGTGTTGAACGGGCATGAAGAAAGCGAATTCACGTCCTTTCAATTGAAAATTGTAGAGAACGGTTTTAAACCGTTCTCTACAATGGAAAAACTGTCTTTAGAAAAACAATATTTGGGTCTTTTTGTTTCCGGACACCCTTTGACGGGACTGAAAAAATATCTGGAGAAAAAAATCAATCTCATTGAAACTCTCTCGAAAAAACATATTGGTAAAATGATAAAAATCGGCGGCCTGATAACGAAAATGAAAAAAGTCTTTACAAAAAGCGGGGCGTATATGGTCTATGCCGAACTTGAAGATCCGACAGGCCGCCTTGAGATTGTTTTCTTTCCAAGGGTTTATGCCCAGTATCAGGGCATGTTGGAAACGAATCAGCTTTTAATGATACAGGGAAAATTGGACATACGCCGTGATGTTTTTCAATTTTCCTGTGAAAGTGTAATGCCGGTTTCGCTTGAGAGCATGGTCAAAAATGCCAAAGCGGAGGGTGTCTACAATGAAAATGAAAAAGTCACACATAAACAGAAAGTTTTGGAACCGGAAGAGGCTGTTTTTGACCATATAGAAGAGCAGACTGAGTTTCCGGAGGCGTATAAACATGAAATTTTCGCGTTACCCGATGCGGCAACAGATTGGAAAGAGAATCCGTATATCATTGAACTTTCCGCGAATGTTGATATGGAAAAGATGGCAGCGTTAAAAAAACTTTTGTTGGCATGGCCCGGCGAAAGGCGCGTTGAGATTCACATTAAAAATAAACAAGGAGTTAAGCGGATAAAAATGTTATTTGGTATCACTGTAAATAAAGAACTTGAAGATGAATTACCAAAGGTGCTGTCGGGACAAAGGGAACCACTTTATTCTGTCCTTAGAGAAAAAAATATGTTAAATTCCAAGGCATATGCTAAGAACACACACTTGTAACGAATTAGGGATTCAGGATATCGGGAAAGACGTTACGCTGTGCGGCTGGGTACACCGCCGCCGCGACCACGGCGGTATCATTTTTATTGATCTTCGCGACCGTTACGGGCTTACGCAGGTTGTTGCCGACCCGACGGTGTCGGAAGAAATTCATACATTAACAGATACCGCGCGTCCGGAATACGTTGTTAAAGTTACCGGCACGGTGCGTAAACGCCCCGATGGGATGGTTAATGCAAAAATAGCCACTGGCGAAATTGAAATTCTAATAAAACAATTTGAGATTCTCAACAAAGCCCTTACCCCTCCGTTTGAAATTGACCAGGAATATGACATACATGAAGATTTGCGCCTGAAATACCGCTATCTTGACCTGCGGCGCGAGCGTATGAAAAATAATATTATTATGCGCCATAAAGTGATAAAAATGATTCGCGACTTTATGGACAGCAAAAATTTTCTGGAAATTGAAACGCCAATTTTGATCAAAGGTACCCCCGAAGGCAGCCGTGAATATGTTGTTCCTTCACGTCTGTATCCGGGCAAGTTTTTTGTTTTGCCTCAATCGCCGCAGCAATTGAAACAACTTCTGATGGTCGCTGGAATGGACCGTTATTTTCAAATCGCCAGATGTTTCAGAGATGAAGATCAAAGAGGCGACCGTCAACCCGAATTTACTCAACTGGATGTGGAGATGTCTTTTGTTGATGAAAATGATGTAATGGGTTTAACTGAAGAATTGATGATTCTCCTTACCGAAAAACTCGTTCCGCATAAGAAAATTATGTGGAAACCTTTTAAGCGAATATCGTGGCAGACGGCAATGGAGGAATACGGTTCAGATAAACCAGATTTGCGTTTTGAAATGAAGATCGCGGATGTAAGTGATATCGCGGAAAAGACTAAATTTGAGGTATTTACGCGGGCTTTAAACTATGGCGGCGTAGTGAAAGCTCTATGTGTTCCTGGAGGGGCAGCTTTCACCCGTAAAGAAATAGATAAATATACTGAAATCGCCAAAGGTAGTGGAGCGCACGGCCTCGCTTATATCCAGGTAACCACGGAAGGTCCCAAGTCTGCGATAATCAAATTTTTCAGCGATGAAGAAGTAAAGGCTTTACTGGAGCGCACAAAAGCAAAGCCCGGTGACATTATCTTTTTTGGAGCTGATTCCTTCAAAACAGCCTGCACAAGTTTAGGTCAAGTGCGCCTTGCTTGTGCTGATCATTTCAAATTACGGGACAAGGATAAATTTGCTTATCTTTGGATATATGACTTCCCTCTTTTTGAGTGGAACGAGGAAGAAAAGCGATTTGAGTCCAGCCATCATCCTTTTACAAATGTTCAGGATCAAGATTATGATCTGGTATTTACTGACCCGTCCAAGGCAAAAGGGAAACATTACGATCTTGTTTTAAACGGTTACGAATTGGCTGGCGGGAGTATAAGGATTCATGAATCGCGACTTCAAAGCAGGGTTTTTGAAGTGCTTGGTTTTACCAAAGAGGATGCAGAAAGACGTTTTGGCCATCTGTTGCGCGCTTTTGAATACGGCGCACCACCGCATGGCGGTATAGCGCCCGGCATTGACCGTATTTTGATGCTTTTTCAGGATGAGCCAAATATTCGTGAAGTTATCCCCTTTCCAAAGGACCAGAAAGCCAAAGATTTAATGCTGGACGCGCCTTCTGCCCTACCGGAAGCCCAGATCGCGGAAATGCACATTGCCGTAATGACCAATAATCAAGCACCAAATTCCAAACAAATTCAAAAATCAAAATCCTAA
>CAYHVY010000011.1:0-10283 GCA_964360095.1 uncultured Candidatus Peribacteria bacterium
GAGCTCAGAAGACAGATTGCTCACATGTTTATGGGAATTTTGATTGTTCTTTTGCTGAAATTGCAATTTTTAAATCAGGAAATTCTTTTTTTGATACTGATTGGCGGCGGCATATTGTCTCTTGTCATGTGCAAATATCACATACCTGTCTTGCATAAAGTGTTGGCTTATTTTGAAAGACCGCACGATCTAAAACATTTTCCCGGGAAAGGGTCATTTTTTTTGGTGCTGGGTTCATTGCTTGCCGTAGTTTTTTTTCAGCGCGACATTGCCATGGCGGCAATAACCATTATGGCCGTTGGGGATGCTATAACGGCAGTTATTGGAACGTATTTTGGGAAAATAAAAAATCCCCTGAATCCCTCCAAACATCTTGAAGGCACTTTGCTGGCCATTGTGTTTTCAACCATTGCGGCCCTGTTTTTTGTTGATTTTGAAAAGGCCTTCTGGGCAAGCGCAGTGAGCATTATTTTTGAATCCCTCAGCATCCGTTACATCAGCCGCGTTATTGATGACAACGTGATGATTCCGCTTGTGGCCGGGGCGGTGATGACGTGGATGGGGTAGGTAATCTGTAGGGGACGGTTTCAAACCGTTCCCTACAGATTACCACCGCCCCTATTCCCACTCAATCGTTCCAGGCGGCTTGTTTGTGATGTCGTAAAAAACGGCGGTTATTCCGGGAATGTTCATTAATTTTTTAGAGAGCTGCTGGAGCAATTTGGGCTCCATTGGGTAAAAATTGGCTGTCATGGCCTCCTCGGAAGAAACGGGTCTTAAAACAATGGCTTCGCCGCTTTCACGGTTGACGCTAACCGGTAAAAGCACAACGGGAAATTGCCAGATATCAGAATATAAACCATATTCAAATAAAAATTCATGAACCATGGCATCGGCTTTTTGCAGCATCTGTATCCGCTCTTCAGAGAGATATTTTTTTTGAACACTCAATGAATCAATGATATTTGGCTCACATAGCCAGATAACGCGGTTAATTTCTTTGAATTGATTTATCAATTGCGTCGCTAAGGGGCCCAAATTTTCCCATTTGCCGTTGCCAATAATGGCCAGGGGATGCTGATAAGTGCGATAATCACCCTGAACACCGACGCTCTTGACCGGAAGTATTTTTGCCGTCAAATTGAATGGATGAATCATATTGTTGATTTTCTTTTCAACGAGTACATGGTGTTCGGGATACGATGCTTCATGAGCGCATAGACAACGCACCGCGAGACCCGGGCCGGGAAAAGGATGGCGCCATACTATTTTTTCGGGCAGTCCCAGACGCAAACCAACTTCACGGACTTCATCCTTGTACAGTTGCGCCAAAGGTTCAATGATTCTTCCGGCCTGCATCAACTCTTCAATCTGCGGGACACGATTGTGATGCGTCTTGATTTTCGCGGCATGTTTTGTGCCGCCTGTTTCTATGGTGTCTGGATAAATCGTTCCCTGACCCAAAAGCCATTCTTCACTGTTGAGTTTTAAATCTTTTACGACATCCGCCTGCACTTTCAAAAAAAGATCGCCAATGATTTTGCGTTTGGCTTCGGGATCATATTTTTCTTTGAGAGCCTGGAAAAATCGTTTACTTTCATCACGAATGTGAAGGTTGTTAAAGCCCAAACCGCTTAAACTTGAGCTGACTTCCTCTTTTTCTCCCAGACGCATAAAACCGGTATCCACAAACAAACCGTAGACGCGCTCCCTGCCAAGAGTCTTCTCCAATAAAACAAAAGCGACCGTGGAATCCACGCCGCCGCTGACCATCATGAAAACCTTTCTGTTTCCAACCTGCTTTTTAATGGTCTCCATTTCCTGATCAATAAAATTTTCAATTTTCCAATCACGTGAGCAACCGCAAATATCAAGAAAATTGCCCAACATTTCCTGGCCCGACTGAGTATGGGTCACCTCAAGATGAAACTGGGTTCCGTAATAGTTTTTCTTGAAATTCGCGATGGCCGCGTACTCACAATCGCTTGTGGAAGCGATAATTTCATAATTGTCCGGCAATTTCGCAATAGTGTCCCCATGGCTCATCCATACCGTTTTTTTGCCGTATATATTTTTAAAAATTCCTTCAGATTTTTTTATGTCAAGCGCGGAGGGACCATATTCCCGCTCTGAAACGTTCACAACTTCTCCACCCTGAATATAAGCCAATAGTTGATGGCCATAACAGATTCCAAGAAGAGGAACATTTAAATCCAGAATTTTTTTATCGCAGTGGATGGCATCATAACCATAAACACTTTGAGGTCCGCCCGACAGGATAATTCCTTTATAGTCTTTTAATTTTTCGGCGGGTGTCTGTCCATCAAAAATTTCGCTATAAACCCCCAAGCGCCGCACTCTGTTGGCTATGAGATGCGCGTATTGGCCTCCAAAATCTAAAACTGCAATTGAGTTATCCATAAAATGTGATTATAATCGTTGAACCACCGTGAGTTGTTTTGGGCTTGGATCAATAAGATTTCCATGGATGTCACTGATATTTTTTATAGTAACACGATAGTGCTCTTCGGGCTGACTGGTCATGCCTTTGACAAAAATCAACACGCTTTTACCTTTGTACTCAATGTGGTCTATTGATATGGAATCTTTCTGTTTTGGATTTTGAACGTCAAGATCTTCTACAAAATGATTTAAAGGGTCCTCCGCGGTAGAAGAGGATATTTTTTCATTAAATGTGATGTTGATGACACCCAATTGATCAATATTCTGATAAATGATCACTGGAGGATTTTTATCCGGCTGGAAGCCCAAATTTAAATGCCAGTCTTTATTTATTTCGCCCTGAAAAATACCAAAATTTTCCTTGGGGATGAAGTCCTTACTCAAAACCGTATTGCCGGCAGGAGCTTCAAAAATCACAGTGTAATAATCCTGATTTGCGCCGGATTGTTTGGGAATATACAGCTCGTATTGCGCCTTCTTGAGAACGGAAGCGGGAATCCGATAGCGGTAGTGCAATTGTGTTTTTTGACCCGGTTTCAATTTCACAATATTGCCAAAAATATGATACAAATCCTCATCTTTTTGCCACAAATCTTTTTGGTACTCCGGCGAAACTTCAATTAAAGACGCGCCGCGGGGAACATACAACCTAAAAAACCCCGAATATTGTCCGCTCAAAGGGATATTTTCTATTCCATAATGATTAATATTTATCGTCACATCGGAAATCAGGTTGTACGAATTATTTTCCGGATTTTCCTGTATTGTTAGATGATAAAGGACATCTCTTTTGATGTAACGGTCCGATTTCATGCCGCCTAAATTGGCTTCCACAAGTGATAAAAAGTCTCCCACGCCAGAAAAAGGCCACTGACCTGCAAATCCCCGTTCAACAACAAATTTTTGCAGGGCGGCGTTACGAAAATACATCTGTATTTCTTTTTTTGAAAGGCTGTTGACAATCGTATCACTCACCTGGCGAAGCTTGAACGGACTCAAAAGTATTTTCTTTTTTAGAGTTTGAACAAAAAGTTTCAGTATATCTTTGCGCTTTTTAAGATCTTCAACATTGTGCCGGTCAATATTGTTTACTTTCTGTTCCAGTTTTTGAAATAAAGAATCTTTATCATAGATTTCATTTTCAATTTTGACCTCGCCAAGCGCACCGAACAGATTCTCCAAAAATGAGTAATTGAGGGCAATAACGCCATCCACGTTAAAATCAGGTTTAGTGAGATGAAACATACGGATAAGCTCTTCCGCCGTTTTGGGAAAATTGGCATCATAATTCGCATCGCGAAAGCGATATCCCTGATACCAGCGGTTTGCCAATAACTCCTTCATGGGATATGGAGGTTCCATAAAGGGATGCTTGTCAACGTCACCGTAAACATCGGCAATTTCAACATCGGTTAAAAATCCGGAACGAAATTTTGCTATGCCATAAGCTGATATAAAGCCGCCTGAAGGCCGCAGTTCATGATTATTCTGAAAAACAATCAGATAATTTTTGGATGCAAAAGGAAATCCGCTTATTTCGCCGTAATAAGGCAAAAAAGCGCGCAAAGCGCCCAACGCTGAAACAAAAAATAAAATAATAAAGAGAATAAAAAAACCAATGCCGAGCAGCCAAGGATGTTTTTTGTACGCCCTAGTCGGATGTTTTTTAGGTCGCATTTGATCTAATTTCACTTTCAATTTTGCAAAAAAATTTACCATAGAAAATCACAAGTAAGCGCATTATACTCTATGATAGACATGTTCTTCCATACTATGGCAAATAATGCAACATCGGGGCGCGTTCTGACAAAATTACTCAATGGATCGCAAAAATATTGGGCGGAGACGCTGGCGGAAAAAGTGCTGGAAATATTTCCAAGTCAGGCAATTTACACATGTGCGGCTGGTATTAGCCCATCCGGCGTAGTGCATTTTGGAAATTTTCGCGATGTGATTACATCATTTGCCGTGCTCAAAGCGCTTGAACAAAAAGGCAAAAAAAGCCTATTACTTTTTTCCTGGGATGATTATGACAGGTTCCGTAAAGTTCCGGTTGGAGTTGATCCTTCTTTTGAACAGTATATTGGAATGCCACTGACGGCAGTACCTGATCCGCAGGGTGAATATCCATCCTATGCGCGACGATTTCAAATAGAGTTTGAAGAGGCGATGAAGGAGCTTGATATCCAACCGATTTATCGTTACCAGACAAAAGAATACACATCTGGACATTATGATGACCAGATATTTCTTTGTCTGCAACGCCGCGATGAAATTGCTCAAATACTCCTTGGTTTAATGTCGGATAAAGGCAAAGCTGAAAAACAGATTGATGAAAAAGAATATCGCGCAAACTACTATCCAATTTCTATTTATTCACGTTTTAGCGGGAAAGATAATACCGAAATTTTGGAATACGATGGCGCGACAAAAGTAAAATATAAATGTTTGGAAAGCGGAAAAACTGAAACTGTGGATCTTTCCAAAGAACATATTGCAAAACTTGCATGGAAAATCGACTGGCCAATGCGTTGGAAAGTTGAAGGTGTTGTTTTTGAACCGGGTGGCCATGACCATGCTTCACCGGGAGGAAGTTACGATGCCTCAAGTGTTTTTTGCGAAAAAATTTTTAAACATCCATCTCCGATTTTTGTTGGTTATGAATTTGTCGGTATTCAAGGCTTGGGGTCAAAAATGTCAGGTTCAAAGGGCAACGCTGTTTCACCGGCAAAACTTTTGGAAGTATACGAACCACAACTCTTAAAATGGCTTTACTTTAACAAAACACCGCATCAAAAATTCCAACTAGCCTTTGATAGTGAAATAAACCGTCAGTATGAGGAGTTTGATCGCGAATGCAAAGCTTATGTTGATGGTAGACCCACACCGGTATCAAAAATCGCATTGGAGCTTAGTTTTGGCAACATAAAAAAAGAGCTCAATACAAAGCCAATCCCGTTCCGCCACGCCGTGGCTTTTGGCCAAATCGTCCAATGGAATGAAGAAAAAGTGATAGAAGTTCTCAAAGGAATGGAAATGGATTATGACAAATCATCTGTGTCTGTTCGACTCAAAAAAGCCCAAAATTGGCTGGAGGCATACAATCCGCAGGAGATTATCAAACTTCGTGATGAAGTGAATAAAGAGTATATTGCAACAATGGATGAACAAGCCATGAACCATGTAAAAACTTTGCGCCAAAAGCTTGCGAAGGGTGAACAATCTATCCATGAACTTGAATTATTAGTCTACGGTATACCAAAAGATGCCATCCTGAGTGACAAAGAAAATAGCCCATTTCAGCGCTCTTTCTTCAAGGATGTTTACAACCTTTTAATCGGAGCTGGCACCGGCCCGCGCCTGGCCACCTTTTTATGGGCTGTGAATCGGCAAAAAGTGTTGAAATTACTCGATATATAAATCTTTACTCCATAATCTGGGCGTAATCCTGTGCTTTCCTCCCCTTCTCAATCCCCAGAAACTTCATTTGTTCTTTCTTGAAGGTGAGTTCTATGTGGCCGGTCGGACCGTTGCGATGTTTGCGAATAAAAATGTCGGTGACGCCCGGCCTTTGGCTGTCCTCTTCGTAATAATCCTCACGATAAATCATCATGACAACATCCGCGTCTTGTTCTATGGCACCGGATTCGCGCAGATCGGAAAGCTGTGGAATTTTGCTTGGACGCAGTTCAACAGCGCGTGACAACTGTGATAAAGCCAAAATGGGTATATGCAGTTCACGCGCGAGGCCCTTTAAGGAGCGTGAAATTTCAGAGATTTCCTGAACCCTGTTCGTCATGTTTGAACCATTTTTCCCTGCGCTCATGAGCTGGAGATAATCAACGATAAGAAAATCCAGTCCGTGTTCCAGCTGCAGACGACGGGCCTTCGCCCTCAATTCTGAAATGGAATTGCCCACGGAATCATCAATATAAATTTTCATGGCATAGAGTTCGTCCATAACACCTCCAATACGCATAAAATCTGCCTCAGTCAGCTTGCCGGTGCGAAGTTTCCAGGAATCAACAGACAATAAGGCACAAAACATTCTTTCCACCAATTGTTCTTTTGACATTTCCAGAGAAATAATGCCGCATGTATGACCTTTTTTAGCGATATTTTGAGCTATATTTAAAGCCAGGGCCGTTTTTCCCATAGAAGGCCTTGCCGCCAAAACAACCAGATCGGAAGGCTGCAAGCCGGACAAAAGATTGTCCAAATCATGAAAACCGGTGGGAATACCGCGATATTTGTCTTTGGTTGCCGGATCATGAAGTTCAGTGATTTTATCGTATGTTTGATTCAAAATATCCTTGATGTGGACAAAACGGTCTTTCAAAAAAGTCTGGGAAACGTTAAACAGGGACTTTTCCGCTTCTTCCAGTAGATTTTCCAACTGTTCAGTCTGATTGAATCCAAGTCCGGTAATAAGGTTCCCCGCGCCGATGAGTTTTCGCAACGTCGCCTTATTTTTCACAATCATGGCATACTGAAAAACATGTGTTGCCGTAGGCACTTCATTCGCAAGAGTGGCGAGGTACGTCGCGCCTCCAATCTGCTCCAGTTGTTTTCGGTCATCCAGAAGATTTGTCGTAGTGAGCAGATCAATGGGCGTGCGCCTGTCAAAAAGATCATATATGGCCCTGTAAATAGATCCGTGGCTTTCATGATAAAAATCTTCCGGACGCAAAAAGTCGGCTACCTTTGAAATGGCTTCTTTGTCAATTAAAAGACTGCCGATTGTTGATCGTTCCGCATCCAGACTGTGAGGTGGAACTCTCAATAAATTTTCATTATTCATAATTATTTTAGATTTTATTCATGCAGGCCGAGCCGCAGCGAGGCTAATACAGTGTCGCGCCCTCTGGGCGCATCCTTACATCGCGCCCCGCCATCTTACCCGTTTTAAGTTTTTTTTAAAGTTTTTTCATATTTGAAATGGAAAAAATAGACGGAGGCCTGTTGAGAGCCTAAAATACACGATTACCATAATATGAAAAGCCATGAATGGAACACACAATCAAGCCAAAAAAAACAGACAATTGGGGAAATTAGGAGAAAGACTTGCTTTACAGTTTCTTGTAAAAAAGGACTATAGCCTTGTAGCGCGCAATTATCAAGGACACTGGGGCGAGCTTGATCTCATAATGAAAAAAGATCAAAGATTTATTTTTATTGAGGTAAAAACAAGGAAAAATCCCAATTTTGGCTCTGGGGAAGAGGCAGTGGATCATTTTAAAAAAAGAAAATTATTGCGTGCCATCCATCAATTTATGGAAAATAACAAAGTTGCAAATATGCCAATTAAGTCCCCACCAGAACAAGAATGGCAACTTGACCTTGTTGCAATTGATTTCATAGGCTTTAACCTAGCTAAAATCCGGCATTTTGAAAACATTCTTGGAGCGGGATGAGAGAATTTCATAAAAAATTTAGATCGTGTTCATAAAAACAGCTTACAATTAAAAATTCAAAATTATTTACAAACGCTCATGGCTGTCAAAGTCTTTTCCTGTCTCGCCCAGGGACTGGAAGGAAAATTAGTAGAAGTAGAAGCCGATATTTTACGCGGAATGTCGGAATTTTCCATTGTTGGTTTGGGTGACATGGCCGTTCAGGAAGCCAAAAAAAGAATACGATCCGCGATAAAAAACAGCGGGACCATTTATCCCCAGCAGAAAAAAATAATTAACCTCGCACCCGCGGATCTAAAAAAACACGGGCCGCAATTTGATCTACCCATGGCCGTTGCTCTTATAGCGGCTTCAGATCAGCTTAAGATCCAAAACCTTGAAAATACCCTGCTGATTGGTGAATTGGCTCTGGATGGCTCTGTAAGACCAACAAATGGCATATTAACAATGGCTTTTTTTGCAAAAAGAAACGGGTGGGAAAAAATTATCATTCCGGCTAATAATTTTCGCGAGGCTGCGATGGTAAAAGGCCTGGAAATAATCCCAATAGACAATCTTCGTGAGTTGATTGAGTATGTGAACAATAATATATTTCCAAACAACAATGCCCGTCATAAATCGGACATTGATCCAAATAAACCCGTTCAGCCGCTCAGCAATAATTTCGTAGATTTTTCCGATATCCAGGGTCAACAGCAGGGGAAAAGAGCCCTGGAAATTTCCGCCGCCGGTAAACACAATCTTATTTTTTATGGTCCGCCGGGTGTCGGGAAAACACTTTTGGCAAAAGCATTGCCCGGCATTCTTCCGCCCCTGGGGGAAGAAGAACGTTTTGAAGTCATGCAGATTTATTCTTTAGCGGGATTATTAAAACCGGAACATATTTATCATTTTACAAGACCTTTTCGCCAGATCCACCACAGCAGTTCAATGGTGGCGTTGATCGGGGGCGGCTCCAACATCCATCCCGGTGAAATTTCGTTGGCCCATCATGGCGTTATGTTTCTTGATGAGATTGCCGAATTTCCCCGTCCGCATCTGGAAGCCCTGCGACAGCCATTGGAAGAAAAAGAGATTTTTATTTCCCGCAGCGCCGGAACCATACGGTATCCTGCCAACTTTACGCTTGTCGCCGCGATGAATCCCTGCCCATGCGGCTTTTCCGGCGATCCTAAAAGAGCCTGTCAATGCACCAATCAACAAATTCTGAAATACCATAAGAGAATTTCTGGTCCAATTCTGGATCGTTTTGACCTCAGCATAATCATTCCAAGGCAAGAGTTGGGAGTTTTTCTTGAGACGGAAAAAGAAAATTCAGCAATGGTTAGAAAAAGAATCAATGACGTACTCAAAATACAACAACAAAGATTTCAGCACACCGCGACATATTCAAATGGCTGCATGAAGCCCTCTGAAATTAAAAAAAACTGCCCGTTAACAAAAGAAAATCATCAATTTATGCTTGAAGCCGGACAAAAACTTCTTCTTTCCGCGAGAGCGTATCACGGCATTCTTAGGGTAAGCAGAACCATCGCCGATCTCAATAAACATGACAACATTGAGATGGAAGATCTTGCAGAGGCATTACAATATCGCCCGCAGAATCTGTAGGGAACCGTTTCAAACCGTTCCCTACGGGGATTGCGTCAATGTTTGCCCAATCACGCTTACAATATCTCCTTTTACCGGATAACCGCTTTTGATCGCCAATTCGCCCCCCGTTACGTCTGTTATTTTTATCGCTTTATCATCAGCAAAAAACAGACGGATTCTATCACCCACATGAGCCTGTTCTGAAATGTTTCCCTTAACATAAAACCAGATTTCCTTATTTTGAGGAATTTTAATTAAAAGATCCTTAAAAATACCTTTGCCTTCAAAAAAAGAAGTTTCCTGCAGCATTACAGAACCCTTGTATAGTTGAAGATTTTTAAGATCGTAGGCCTTTGACAATTGATCCATATTGAGAGCTAATTCCTTAAGAAAAATATCTTCCCGTGCCGTCAACTTGAATTTCATCAATTGAACATTTTTATTACTTCTGAAAGCGTAACTGTTTTTGGAAGCACTCAAAATCAGAGCGGCAGAAAAATCTGGTTCAGGCTGAATATCGCCGCCGCCATTAACATCATTTTCTTTAGCTGCCACTGCCTTTAGCGGAATTTGTTCTGATAAAAAAATCTCAGAAATCAATTTAGAATTAAAAGTATTTCCAGCATAAAATTCAAGAAATATGTTCGCGCCGCCCAATGCCAAAATAACCACAAAACACATTACGGCCATGATTTGCCAGAATGATTTTATTGAAAAAGTCCCCTGAAACAACTGTGTTTTATACATATTTTTTGATCTTTATTTTTGTTTTTTTGATCCGGTCATTATAGCACTTTCAGGATAGTTCTGGAA
>CAYHVY010000011.1:10383-14582 GCA_964360095.1 uncultured Candidatus Peribacteria bacterium
ATGCTGCAGAAATTTATTGTTGAAGGGCAAAAAAAACTTAACGGCCGAATAAGCGTCAGCGGAGCCAAGAATGCCGCTTTGCCGATTCTCTGCGCCGCGCTTTTGAGTGATGAGGTCTCAGAAATCAATAATGTTCCGGACATTGCCGACATCCATACTCTTTTGAAAATTTTTGAAGATTTTCATGTAAAGACCAGTTTTCGCGATCATAAAGTTGTTATTGACCCGGCGCACATTGCCCTCAAAAAACCAAAAAATGATTTATTTTGCCGCATGCGTGCGGCTATTCTTTTGCTTGGTCCGTTGATTCAGAGATTTAAAGAAATTCAATTGCCGTTTCCCGGAGGGTGCGTTCTTGGAAAAAGGTCAATTTTTGCCCATACTTACGGGCTAAAAGCCATGGGGGTGGAAGTTCTGGATGAACTGGAAACTGTTCATGTGCGCCGTAAAAAACTTCATTCCGCGCGGATTATCATGCCGGAATTCAGCGTCACCGCGACGGAAAATCTTGTCATGGCAGCAGCGCTGACGCCGGGTACTACCGAAATACGCCTTGCCGCTGCGGAGCCACATGTTCAGGATCTTTGTCGTTTTTTGGAAAAAATGGGAGCCAAAATTCATGGGATTGGAACCCATCATCTTGTGATTGAAGGGGTAAAATCCCTGCATGGCGCGCACTATGAGATTACCGGCGATTATCTGGAAGCGGGAACCTTTGTTATAGCAGGACTCATCACAAAAGGAGAAATTACGATTCAGGGGATTGAAACAAGCCAGCTTGATAGTTTTTGGCAAAAACTTAATGAAATTGGCGCGCAATTTGATTTAAAAGAAAAGGAAATTACTGTATTTCCAACCGCCCGATATTGTGCTGTAGAGAGCCTAAAAACGGCCGTTTATCCGGGTTTTCCAACGGACCTTCAGGCTCCTTTCGCGGTTCTAATGACACAGGCTCATGGCCAAAGTAAAATATTTGAAACTCTTTTTGACGGCCGTCTAAATTACCTTGTTGAACTGGAAAAAATGAAAGCGAATGTTGAAATTCTTAATCCGCATCAAGCGATTGTCCGGGGCCCAACGACGCTGCGCGGGGTCCCAATCGCAAGTTGTGATATACGCGCCGGCGCCGCCATGGTTCTGGCGGCTTTGTGCGCCGAGGGAAAAACTGATATATCCAACATAAAATATATTGACCGCGGCTATGAAAAACTGGATCAAAAATTACGAAAACTTGGTGCTTCAATAAAACGCTTGGAAATGGTGGATGGAAAATAAATTATTTACCCATAGCATGCATTTTTACATTTTCCCCATCACTTGTAACCTCAATTGTTCCGTCCAAATCGGTTCGGAGTAAGGTTATTTTCCTTTCCTGAAGGTGTTGAATGGTAATTGGACGGGGATGATGAAATTTATTATCCACCCCGCATGAAATAGCGGCATATTTTGGCTTTATACGTTCAAGAAAAGGTTCGCTGCTGCTTGTATGGCTTCCATGATGGCCAACTTTCAGAAAATCCGCTCTTAAATCCAGTCCGGCCCGAATCAATTCATTTTCTTTTTCCGCCTCCATATCGTCAGTAAAGAGGAAGATATTTTTCCCATAAATAAGACGAAAAACAATTGAACTGCCGTGGATATTGACAAACGACTGTCCCTGCGTTGAATTGAAAGGGAAAAGCATATCAATTATCGCTGTGCCAAGCTGAAAGTCATTATTTCCAGTAGCAAAAATAACAGGAATTTTCCTTTGATAGATTTCTTCCAAAAAAGCGGCATAGCCGGCGGATTTATACTCAACGCCCGCCATAAGCACATTTTTGACCTGATAGCGTTTTAGGACTTCAATAAGCCCATTTACGTGGTCCGCGTGTGGGTGCGTCAAAATAACCATATCAATGGTTTTTTCATAAAAGGGCATCCAGCGGGAAAGCTCATAGATAACTTTATCATCCGGCCCGCCATCAACAAGAATGCGCTCACTTGTCGGCATGGTAATAAGAATGGCATCACCCTGGCCAATATCCATGACGCGGACATGCAAATTGCCGTCCGGCAGGGAACGCAGGCAAACAACAAGCAAAATAATCAACAAACCACAGCCAAAATAAAGCCATTTAAAAAAATTCCGCATGCTTTACAGCATAAAGATCTTTTTTAAACAGCAGTTAAATTATTTCTTTAATTTTCTTTTCCTGCGTTGAAGGAATTTACCTGCTCCCAACGAGCCAAGCAGCAATAAAACAAGTTCAGGGCCCGTTTCTGGCAATATAAAATCCGTTGTAACACCGGCGCTTTCATTGCCGTTTTTGTCTTTCGCAGTCAATTTAAAGAAATATTTTACCCCGGGAATAATGTTGGTGACATCAAAATTTGCATCCGTGCGGTCAACAGAAATTCCATCATTATACTGGTCTTGGGCGGTAGCCATGTATAGGATATAATTTGCCAGATTTCCCGCGCTATCCGGACTCTTTGTCCAACTTAGGGTCACAATGAGTTTTTTTAGCATCTTTGCTGTGAAATTTGTAACATCTTCCGGGCCAACTTTATCTGCCAATTCATCGGTTACGCTTTCCTGTTTGGAAGGCGCGTCTTCTTTGCCGGTAAAGCGGAGGGTCCCGGCTTTGATTGACGAATCAATAACGCGTCCGTCATTATCCAGAACGTCCGTCACAATAATGTTATAACTGACAGCTTTTTGTTGAGCGGTTGTCAAATTGACAGTGGTTTTTGTCGTGTCCAGCTGAGCGGACGACACTTCCAAAGTTTTTTCAATATTTTTCGCTTCAGTGATGATGAAATTTTGTCTTCCATCAGGCTTTAAAACCACAGGCTTGGAAAAAATAACATTGACATGGGTCGCATCCACAGCTTCAGCTCGCAACGTCTCTGGTCCTTTTCCAGGTAGTGGGGATGGGTCGTAACCTGTCACTACTTTTGAAACAATATCGGTACCTGTAAAAACCGCAGTATCGGAAGTTCCACTGATAATAGGGTTTCCGGAAAGACTTTTTACATTGATGCCGGCTGTCAAAATATATGACATACCAGCCTGTTGATCAGCGGTCGTCAATAAAACCGCTTTTTTGGAAGAATCATCCGGATCCATAACGGCATCTTTTACAGCCAATGCCACGCCCGTGTTATCACTTTTGATATTGAAAGCGCTTTCCGGCGCTTTCGCGGACAATTGGACTGGTTCCGAAAAAACAACACGAAGCATGTTTTTATTCACCGTTTCCGCTTTCATGACTTTTGGAGCAGCGCCTTTGTCAGCAGGAACAGATGTATCAGCGGCTCCACGCAGACCAGTCGCACCGGACTTGACGGTCGCACTGACTTCTATACTATAGCTGGTACTTTCATTACCCGCAGCGTCATATGCGGTAACGGCAAAATAATATTTCGTGCCGGCGGTTAATTTATCAAAGGTATAGCTGATCTTATTGCCGGCATCTACGAAACCCAGATTGTATTTTCCTTTTTCAGTTCCAACCGACACTGTTCCATAGTAAATTTTGTAGCCTTTTACGCCAACATCGTCAGTCGCGACATTCCACGTCAATGTGACTGAACCATCTCCTGCGACAGCTTTGACATTTTCAACATCGTCCGGCGGAATCGTGTCGGCGCCCGCAGTTCTGGAACCACTTTCAGGAATCAACTCCGCCGCGCGGCCGACCGGCACAAGCGCTATAAGAAGCAGCACCATGAGTGGAGCCAATATACTAACAAGTGTACCGTAAAATAGGTTGTGGGTTTTTGTTTTCATATTTGTTTTTGTTTAGAAATCTCCACATTGTAGCAAAAAAATGAAATAAATTGAATGCTTTTCAATCTTATATAGCCAATATGGAATTGACAAAAATAAAAAATAGTTATATCCTAATATTTTAGAAAGGCTATGCCTCATTGCATAAAAAATTGGAAAAAATTTAAAAAAAGTGTATATTTAAAACATAATTAATAAATATATGTCACTTACTTTCAAATTGGAAAAGGACGGCAAACAATGGCATGCATACTGCCCTCAACTGCATGGTTGCCACACTTTTGGATCAACAAAGGAACATGCCCTGAAGAATCTTAAAGATGCCGCCATGCTCTATATTGAAGATGAGATTGAAAATCAGTCGATGAAAGCAATGATTACCGTTATTGAATTGGATACAAAGGCCAGCCATATCTCAATATAA
>CAYHVY010000011.1:14682-17474 GCA_964360095.1 uncultured Candidatus Peribacteria bacterium
AAAATGAACGGGAAAATAAAAAAGTTACAGTGCCTATGCACAGCAAAGATATTCCAAAAGACACACTGCACGCGATACTTAAAGATGCCGGTGTTAAACTTTAGATTTTTCTAAATGAAATTGTTTTTATCCCCAGAGCTGTTTAAAAAAATCCCCGGTTTGCGCGTGACAGCCGTGGTGATGAAAAACCTCCATAATATGAGGAAAAATTCGACAGTGGCGCAACTGCTTCGCGGCGCGACAGCCGAAAAGAAAAAAGAATTTGCGGATAAAACAAAAAAAGAAAAAATAATGAATTTGTTGGAACAAACCGCTGTTGAAGGCCTTTTTTTTGAGGAAATCAAGCTGCTCCAAAATGCAATAAAAAAAATTACAAAAGGACGTGAAATAAAAAGTACCAACAACGCGCTGGATCTAGCCCATTATTGTTTAATAAAATATCTTGTGCCTGTTTTTGGTTATGATCTTGATGACGTAGAACATGATCTGGAAATCAAACCTGCCGTTTCCCTCAAGGCAAAAAATGGCCGTGACATCCATATTAATGAAAAAAGCAGGATGATTGTGTTTTGGTTTATGGATGTTGGCACATTGAGTAAGGAACTATTCAATGCATTGCCGCAAAAATCTATTGAGATCTTCAAAAAATACTGCAACGGAGAACATGCGGGCACATTTGAATTGAACGCGGATACCACAAAAGTTGACCTGAATTATATTTCAGAAAAAGAAAAAAATCGGGAAAAAATAGAGGCGGAAGTTAGTTTTGAAAAGAAAAAAATTTCCGGCACGAAAGATAATCCCGATTTAAGCAGGCCGGGGTTTAGGCAATTGCTGGAAGAGGGGCTGAATCAAGCCCTCACCGCTATGGGATTGGATGAAAATGAACAAATTTTTAAAGAACAGAAAATTGAATATCCACGCGAGAAAGCCAATGGTGATTATGCTACAGGCATAGCATTAAAACTGGCTAAAATTGAGCAAAAAAATCCCATGGAAATCGCGGAATTAATTCAAAAAAACTTTCCGAAATTTCCTTTTCTAGGGTCTATTCAAGCTGTAAAACCGGGCTTCGTTAATTTTTACCTTGCGGATTCCTGGCTTGAAAGAGAAATTGAAAAAAATCTAAAGCTCAAACAGCATTATGGTAAAACAGCTTTTGGAGTAGGTAAAAAAGTTGTTATAGAATATTCCTCGCCAAATATTGCAAAACCATTGGGCGCACACCATCTCCTTTCAACACTGATTGGTCAAACGATAGCGAACATACTTCATTTTTGCGGATATAAAATTATTGGCGTGAATTTCCTTGGGGACTGGGGAACGCAATTTGGAAAGCTTATATACGCTTATAAAACGTGGGGGGATCACAAGACTATTGAAAAAGATCCTCTTCATGAGCTTTTAAAGCTCTATACCCGTTTTCATGAGGAAGCATCAAAAGATCCTCTTTTGGAAGAAAGAGCGCGGGAAGAATTTAAAAAAATGGAGTCTGGCGATGAACAGAACTTGCATCTTTGGCGGTGGATCAGGGAAGAAAGCATAAAGGCTCTTGAAAGTGTGTATCAAAAACTCGGAGTGCATTTTCATGAATATCTTTCTGAAAGCATGTATGAAAAAGATTCTCGGGAAATCATTGAAGAAGGGAAGAAAAAAGGCATTTTTATAACAGGCGAGAAGGGTGCCCTCATTGTTCAATTTGAGCATGAACAATATCCTCCTTACCTTATTCAAAAAGCTGACGGAACTACACTATACTCAACGCGCGACATTGCCTCCATCAAAGGCAGACTTAAAAGATACCACCCGAAAAAAATGATTTATGTCGTTGATGTAGCGCAGTCACTGCATTTTCAACAATTGTTCGCGACCGCGAAAAAACTGGGGCTGGATCAGTCGGAACTTATCCATGTTGTTTTTGGACGAATGCAGTTTCCACATGGAAAAATGAGCACCCGCGAAGGAACCATGGTACTGCTTGAAGAACTTTTAGAGGAGGCTGCCGTAAGGGCAAAAAAAATTGTTGATGAAAAAAGCCTTCATCTGCCTGAAGCGGAAAAACAGTTTATTATTGATGGAATCGCCATTGGCGCGGTTAAATATCATATTATTTCACAAAACCGTGAAAGCAATCTTATTTTTGATTGGGACCGCATGCTGGCCTTGGATGGCAACAGCGCGCCGTATTTACAATATAGTTACGCGAGAGCCGAAAGTATCCTTCGTAAAGATCGTGATTTAGGAGTACAAAAGGCAAAGAATAATTCGCATCAGGCCAACCAGATAAGTCTTTTTGATGTTGAAAAAAATAGAGCCGTGGAAAATAATAATGACAAGATAAAAGCCCCGGATGTTTTATTGGAAGATTCTTTGACGCGTGCCCTTCTGCACGAGTTAATCAAATTTCCGGAACATGTGCGATTGGCTGCGGAAACGTATAAACCGCACCTTCTAACAAATTATTTATTTGACCTCGCGCAAATTTTTAACAGTTTCTATCAAACCGTGCCAGTGTTGAACGCAGCAAATCCCGAACAAAAAATATCACGTTTAAATCTTGTAAAAGGTTTTTCCCAGGTCATAAAAAATGGCTTGGGTCTGCTGGGAATCCAGACATTTGAGAGGATGTGAGGATTGTAAGGGCGAATTAAATTATTGAGTCGGGTCGAACCGATTTAGCCCTTACTACAAACAAAATCTTCATCCCGAAGCATCAAATCTTCTTCGTTGGAGGCGGCGATCGGATTCGAACCGATGGGTCGCGGTTTTGCAAACCGCTGTCTTAACCACTT
>CAYHVY010000012.1:0-7159 GCA_964360095.1 uncultured Candidatus Peribacteria bacterium
CCAATCCAGTTCTTCTGCATTAAAATCGTTTTTCCCGGCCATTTTAAGCCTTCATGACGTAAGAGATCTTCCGCATAGGCCGTGATTTTGAAGAACCACTGTGTTAAATTTTTCTGGATCACATTTGTATCACACCTTTCGCATGTGCCATCTTGCACCTGCTCGTTCGCAAGCACCGTCTGGCACCTGGGACACCAGTTTACAGGCGCTTCTTTTTTGTACGCCAAGCCCTTTTTATAGAATTGCAAAAATATCCACTGAGTCCAGCGGTAATAGTCAGGGTGGCTTGTTACAACCTCTTTTGACCAGTCATACATTGTGCCCATGACCCGGAGCTGACTTCGCATGTATTCAATATTTTTCTCTGTTGTTGATCCGGGAGGTGTACCCGTTTTAATAGCATAATTTTCGGCCGGCAGCCCAAAACTGTCAAACCCGATGGGTTCAAATACATTACTTCCCTTCATGCGTATGTAACGGCCCCACGAATCCGCCGGCGCAAAATTATACCAGTGGCCGATATGCAATTTATCGCCTGAAGGATAAGGAAACATCACCAGGTTGTAATACTTTGGATGCTTTTTATCTTTCAGATTTGCCTTATACAGATCGGCTTTTTCCCAATTTTTTTGCCATTTCTTTTCAATTTCGCGGGCATTATAAACAGGCATAAGGCAGAGTATCAAAAACTGCCACAGATTCTATCAAAAAAGAAGAGTCTTTGCCACCTCGTGGAAACTCAAAATCATAAATATTCCATATCCCAGGCTAAAAATGAACAATCTTTTAAAGATTGCCCAAAAATCGGGTTTGAAGCGAAGATGCGGTTGTTTTTCACGCTCAAACTGAAAATGAACGATTTCCACGCAATAACTTAAAATAATTGCCAGAATCAGGTAAACAATAACAAAGCGGTTTGTGGTCACATACGAGGCAACATCCTCTCCATAAAAAGAAAAACGATTGATAAAAAAAGATGCCAGTCCCAAAATAACAACGTGTATGCCTTGATCAATAAAAAAAGCCTTTACATAGCGATGTGTTTTTTGCTCCCATGTGATTTTTTTTTGGTCAATCACAAAGTGTAAAAGAGCTAAAACAAGAAACGTCAGATTAGCGGACGTGTTCCATATAATTGGCAGAAAAATTGCCGTATATACAAAAAAATGAATGGCGGAATGAAAAATGCCACCTGTCCGATTTTTATGTTTCCATGCGATGATTTTATCTGTCTGAAAGACAAAATCTGAAAGAAGATGCCCGAGCAAAAGATAAAGAAATGTCATGACTCTTCTTTGAGGTTAATTTTTAATCTTTTGAGAAATTCGCCGCTGATCCGGCTGGCCATATTGGGATTTGAACCTATAAGCTGGACAAAATCATCTTTTTTCAGAACAAATATTTCACTTTCTTCCATGGTCTGTGCGGTCGCGTTTCTGGGTTTTTCTGAAATAATCGCCATTTCTCCAAAAACGTCGTTGTCGGCAAGCAGGGCAATTTCTTGATCTTCATCGGATGACGCGCCCTCGTGGTAAATACGGACAATGCCGCGTTTCACTATGTAAACGGCGCTGCCAGGATCACCTTCATGAAAGAGAACATGGTGCGAGGGGTAATACTCCAGTGTGATATGTTTTACGATTTCTTTATGATCCTCCTCATTAAGTTCTTCCAGTAAAGGAATTTTTTTTAAAATTGGAAGAATAGTGTCTGTATCAGCCATATTTATGCACGAGCTAAATGCTGTTACTATTATAACATATTTTCTTCAAACTACAAAATATCTCATCTAGGCCGGAGCGGAGCGAAGGTTAAGAATCAAGTGCCCGGAGGGCTATCAACATTCAGGCCGAGCCGCAGCGAGGCTAATACAGTGCCGCGCCTCTTGGGCGCATCCTTTAGACTCAAATACCTTAAAATATTGACATCTATATACAAATATTCTATAATTTACCGATATGCCTGAATTATCATTTTAATCCATACAAATACCAAGATGTTAAAATATTTAAGCCAAAACAAACATGTCATTCTCATCGCAGTCGCCCTTTTTGTAGTTTCAATGTCAACATTGCTCTTCTTTTTGGGCTCAAATACAGAAACACAGCAGCATGAAATAAAAACAGATCTGCTTGAAAATTCTAAAGTGAAGTCTCTCAATGATACTGAGGATTATTATCGTAAACTCGTAAATAATCACGAGGATTCAATACTTGCTTTAGCCCTGGATGGCTCCATTGAATTTGCCAGCCTGGATACCGAATCAAAATGGGGATATGGCAAAAAAGACATTCTCAATCAAAGCATTTTTGTACTTTTACATCCTGATGATCTGCCTGATTTTCTTGGTGTTTTTGGCAAAGTGCTACAAACGGAGCATTCTGTGAATACCATGGGTCCTTATCGTGTTCGCGGCAAAGACTCCGGATATCGCATCATTATCGGACTTGCCACTCCATTGATGGAAAAGGGGAAAATCCAGAAAATTATTATCACCGCAAAAGACATCACGGACGGACTTGCGGAAAAAAGCAATGAAAATGACTTGAAACAGCAAAAGCATCGGCCTGTTGACAAAAAAAAGAGGCCAACAATTGACGAAACGCAACAGCCTGTTGAAGGAAAAATTATTGCGGATAAATGATAAATAGCGATTGATTGCGATCAATCCTTATGTGAGTATTTTTTATTGACTTTTTACAATAACCTGCTTAATTTGCACATAATATATTTGCTGTGAACTGTTGCCGTTATGCTCATCATGAAATTCGGTGGAACTTCCGTAGCCGACAACAATGCCATTAATCAGGTAGTAGATATCATCAAAGTTGAGAGGAGCAAGACTAAAAGAGGCGTATTTGTTGTAACCTCCGCACTCGCGAATATCACAAATCTACTTCTGGAATCAGCACAGGGAAACACTACAAAATTTATGTCTGAAATTGAAAAGCGCCATACGGAAGTGCTTGAAGGCTTCCGCGTGGCAATTCAAAGTCAATTCCGTCCATTGCTGCAAAAACATTTTTTGCAGTTGCGGAAAGAACTTGGGCATGAGGATAAATCGGAAAATTGTGTTTCAAAAGAATACCTGGATTTGATTGCTTCGTTTGGTGAGAGAATGGCATCACTTTTACTCACTGCGGCGCTTTTAAATAAAAATATCAATGCGACGCGAATTGACAGCCGTGATATTGTGGAAACAGACAGTAATTTCGGAAACGCGGAAGTGGACTTGCTGTCCACGCGTAGGAATTTTATTGAAAAAATTCAGCCTTTGTTGCGCAAAGGTATTATTCCTGTAATGACCGGATTTATCGGAAAAGACACCGAAGGAAAAACTACAACACTTGGCCGTGGCGGATCCGATTATTCCGCGGCGCTCGCTGGATTGATGCTTAACGCGAAAGAAATTCAAATCTGGAAAGATGTTCCTGGCTTTATGACCGCTGACCCCCGTGTTGTAAAAAACGCGAAAATGATTCCGCGACTATCATTTTCTGAAGCGGCGGAATTGGCTTATTTCGGCGCAAAATTACTACATCCAAAAACCATCCGTCCTGCCATTCAAAAAAATATACCGGTTAGAATTCTTAATACTTTTCAGCCAGAAGATCTAGGTACCTTAATTTATGGAAAACTTTCCGGCAGATCGAGCCGCAGCGCATCCTTTTCGCGAAAACCCTGCGCAGCCATACGGGCTATTTCATACAAAAAATCTATAACCGTAATCAATATTATTTCGCTGCGCATGCTTGGGCCATACGGTTTTCTGGAACGGTTGTTTGCGATTTTCTCGCATCACCGCGTGCCAATTGACGTTATTGCGACTTCGGAGGTAAGTGTTTCAGTGACGGTTGAAGATTCGGCAATGACAAAAGCTCTGATCATGGATCTCAAAAAAATCGGCGTGGTTGAGATTCATAAATCCCATGCTATTATTTCCATTGTCGGCGCAGGTTTAAAAAATGATCCGACCGCCATTGCGACAATCCTGGAAGTACTGCGAAAAAAACAGATTCCCACGGAGATGATTTCACTCGGCGCATCCTCAATAAATTTCACATGCATTATTGAAGAAAAACATTGCATAAACGCGGTTAACGCGCTTCACTCAAAATTCTTTTCTTAACTTATGAACATATCCCTGCTTGGATTTGGAAAAATGGGCCGTATGATTGCCTCTTTATTGCCTCCGCAGCATAAAATCGTTTCCATAATTGATCATAGCGACACGGAAGCCACACACACTTCAATTACAGCAGACGCGCTGCAAAACGCCGACGTTGTCATTGATTTTTCCCATCCTTCAGGCGCGCTTAACAATATTGATCTTGTCGCTTCAATTAAAAAAAATATGGTGATGGGGACAACCGGATGGTATGCGGAGCTGGATGCTGTAAAGAAAATCGTAAGCCGGCACAATATTGGTTTTTTATACGCGTCAAACTTTTCTATCGGCGTACAATTGTTTTTAAAGCTTGTGGAGCGGGCAGGGCAATTATTTAATCCGTTTCCGCAATATGATGTCTTCGCCCATGAATTTCATCACAATCAAAAAGTTGACTCGCCTTCCGGAACGGCCCTTTCTGTTGGAAAAACAATTCTACAAACAATGCCGAGGAAAAAAGAAATTTTTGCAGATACCGCTCATGAAAAAATGGCATCGGATAAGCTGCACCTGACATCCACACGCGGAGGTTCAATCCCGGGAACTCATGAAGTTTTTTTTGACAGTGAAGCCGACACTGTTGAAATTCGCCATATTGCCAGATCGCGCGCCGGTTTTGCGTTGGGCGCTATCAGAGCGGCAGAATGGTTAAATGGAAAACGGGGATTTTTTACAATGGAAGATTTTTTGAATCATTAATAATAACTTTTATGCTTCCTTCCTTGCTTCGCGGTTCCTTCGTCGCCATCGTAACTCCTTTTAATGACGATGGTCTGCTTGATGAAAATTCATATCGGGCACTTTTGCGCTGGCATATTCAAAGCGGCACGAACGGGATTGTCGCCTGCGGAACTACCGGTGAAAACGCAACACTCACCGTTGAAGAAAGAGAGCGCGTAATTAAAATCGCTCTTTAAGAATGCGGCGGGAAAATTCCTGTTATCGGCGGTATTGCTTCCAATAATACTGTGGAGGCAGTAAAACAGGCTGTTTGGATAAAAGGGCTTGGCGTTGACGCGGCGCTTGTGCTTTCACCATACTACAACAAACCTCCAAATGAAGGTTTGTTTCAGCATTTTAAGGCAATTGCTGAAGTTGACATTCCCATTATTCTATACAATGTTCCAGGACGAACAGGCAGCAATGTTCCCGCCGAAGTTATCATTCGCCTGGCGCGCGAAGTAAAAGGTATTGCGGCGGTAAAGGAAGCGTCCGGCAATCCCGGACAGATTATGGAAATTTTACGCGCGCTTTCTGGCGATAAAACAAATTGGAAATCGCCAAATTTCACCGTACTGCTGGGCGACGACGCGCTGACGCTTCCATTTATTCCGCTTGGTGCTACCGGCTGCATTTCAGTTGTCGCGAATGAAACGCCACAACATTTCGCAGAAATGATTGCGGCTGCCCTTAGTGGGGATCTCCAAAAAGCCGCTTCTCTTCATTTTAAACTTTTGCCTCTTATGAATATAAATTTTGTGGAAACGAATCCATTGCCGGTTAAAACCGCGCTAAGCCTCATGGGTAAAATCAAGCCTGTTTTTCGGCTTCCGCTTGTACCAATGCAGACGGGGAATATTGAAAAATTGAAGAAAACCTTAAATGAATTAAAACTTGTCTGATTGAACCGCCATATTTCAAAATTCAATACTTCACATGTATCTTCCTCCTCCGCTCTCAATTCATCAAAACACCCTCTGTATTGAAAAAATTCCGATTACCTCTCTTGTAAAAAAATTCGGCACGCCGATTTATGTATACAGCGAATCCCGTATCCGTGAAAATTTTCGGCGGATTGCCGGCGCGTTTAAAAAATTCTATAAAAATTTTGAAATTTTATACGCGGTTAAAGCGAATAATAATCCTGAAATTGCAAAAATTCTGGTGAGCGAGGGCGCCGGTATGGATGTGTGCAATCCGGCTGAAATTTGGCTTGCAAACAAGCTCGGCATACAGTCTTCAAAAATCCTTTACACTGGAAATTACTGCACGGACGAGGAACTTAAATATGGCGCGAAATATTGTGAGCGAATCAATCTTGATGATGTCGCGCTTTTGCCACGACTTTTGAAATTCAAAAAACCTGAATTGCTCAGTTTTCGTATCAATCCCGGAGTCGGCGAAGCGTCCATTAAAACCAATGTTTTTGCAGGTCCTGAAGCCAAATTTGGCATTCCCATTGAACATGCCCTGGCGGCGTACGCGGCGGCAAAAAAAGCCGGCCTTAAACGCTTCGGCATGCATATGATGACCGGGTCGTGTCTGCTCAAACCTGATTACTTTGAAAAAATTACAGGCATCCTTTTGGACGCGGCGGGCATGATCGCGAAAAAATTAAATGTACATTTTGAATTTATTGATATCGGCGGCGGATTTGGAATTCCCTATACTCCGGAAGAAAAATTGCTGGATATTGAAAAAACGGCCTCCATGGTTACAGATATTTTCCAAAAAAAATGCGCAATGTATGGACTTAAAAACGTCAGGCTGACCATAGAACCAGGTCGTTATCTCGTCGGTGATAGCGGAGTATTGCTCGGTAAGGTGCAAATGATAAAAAAGGGCTATCAGACATTTGCCGGAACTGATGTCACTATCAATCATCTGGTGCGGCCGAAAATGTACGGCGCTTATCATCATGTTGTTGTGGCAAATAAATTCAGGCAACCCTCAAGATTTCCAATAAACATATGCGGCTCAATCTGCGACAGCGGTGATATATTGGCTAAGGTAAGACCGTTGCCTCGTGTCGCCGAGGGCGACATTCTTGTATTTTGCAATGCCGGAGCGTATGGATTTTCAATGAGCTCGCAATACAATTCGCGCCCGCGCGCGCGGGAAATTCTGGTAAAAGAGAATAATTCCGCCATCATCCGGGAAGCCGAAGAAACAAAAGATCTGTTTTTACGCTGCAAAAAAGCCGCCTGGCTAACCTCTAGGCCGAAGCGCAGCGTAGGCCCTAGCCATCAAGTGCCCGGAGGGCTATCCTTA
>CAYHVY010000012.1:7259-16883 GCA_964360095.1 uncultured Candidatus Peribacteria bacterium
TAGGCCGAAGCGCAGCGTAGGCCCTAGCCATCAAGTGCCCGGAGGGCTATCCTTATAATAATAAGCGCAATAATAAATTCCATGTTGAATATTTCAACAAAATTACGTTCAATTCCGCCTTACGCGTTTGATGAAATGAACAAAATCGTGGCACAGCTTGCTGCTGAGGGCGTAGATGTCATTGATTTCGGAACCGGTGATCCGCGCGATGAAACCCCGGACTTCATACGCAATGCGGCAAAAGCAGCCATTGATAGCCATAAAACTAGTGGCTATCCAAGCTACATTGGCATGAAAAAGTTTCGGGATACAGTCGCACAGTGGTATCAGCGACGCTTTAAAGTGGCTCTTGATCCTGAAACTGAAATCACTTCAACAATCGGTTCAAAAGAAGGCATTTTTAATTTCCCGCAGGCGTTTTTGGAAACCGGCGATTATGTATTAATGCCTTCGCCGGGCTATCCGCCTTATTTTAGCGGAACAATCTTCGCCGGCGGCATTCCGTATCGCTACCCCCTGTTGGCGGAAAATAATTTCTTCCCTGATTTTTCAAAAATTCCAGATGAAATTGCGAAAAAAGCGAAAATCTTTTGGCTTTGTTATCCAAATAGTCCGACCGGAAAACTTGCGACTGTAAAATTATTTGAGCAAAGCCTTGAATTCTGCCAAAAACATAATATTATTCTTGCTTCTGATGAATGCTACATTGATTTGTATTTCAGGGAAAAAACAATTTCAGCGCTTGAAGTCGGTAAAAAAGGAGTAATCGCCTTTCATTCCCTCTCAAAGCGGAATAATATGACGGGTTATCGCGTTGGTTTTGCCTGCGGCGACCCGGAAATCATCACGGTTTTCAAAAAATTAAAAACAAATATTGATTCCGGCACTTCAAGTTTCATGCAGGAAGCCGCGATTGCGGCTCTAAACGATGATACTCATGTACAGCTTATGCGTGAAAAATATCAACAGCGAAAAGATTTGATGGTTGCCGCATTCAAAAAATCGGGCCTTCAAATTGATGAACCGGAGGGAACGTTTTATATTTGGCAGCGCGTACCTTCCGGACATGATTCGGTTTCTTTTGCAAAACGTCTGCTGGAAAAAGATTGCGCGATTGCGGTTACTCCGGGACAATGGCTTTCTGACACTTGCGACAATGGTGTAAATCCCGGAGATAATTATGTGCGCTTGGCCCTTGTTGAAAGCGCTGAGCGTGTTGCGGAAGCGGCAGAACGGATTTCAAAATTAAAATTATAAACTTATTTTAGCGACTGCGGATTGTATCCTGAATCTTCGTCGCAAAATTACTTATTAAAATTTAATTTATTTACTATGATTAAAGTCGGCATACTTGGCGCAACAGGTTCTGTTGGTCAACGCTTCATACAACAGTTACAAAATCACCCGTGGTTTACGCTGACGGAGCTTGCCGCGTCTGAGCGATCAGCCGGAAAAAAGTACCATGAAGCTGTTAAGTGGTTTTTGGATGAACCGATGCCGGATTCTGTAAAAAATATGACAATAAAGCTTTGTGATCCATTAGCATTAAAATGTGATTTGGTATTTTCGGGACTTGACGCAGAGGTCGCGGGTGAAATTGAAGAAAATTTTGCCGCAAATGGCTTTGCGGTTATTTCCAATTCAAAAAATCATCGTTTTGATGCTGACGTGCCATTGCTCATTCCCGAAGTAAATCCTGACCACATTGACATCATTGACCATCAACGAAAAAATCGTGGCTACAAAAAGGGCTTCATTGTGACGAATCCGAATTGTTCCGCCATCGGACTTGTTATCGCGCTCAAACCGCTCCACGACGCTTTTGGGGTGAAAAAAGTCTTTGTAACCACCATGCAGGCTCTTTCCGGCGCCGGATATCCCGGTGTGCCATCCCTTGACATTATTGGCAATGTAATTCCATTTATTGGCGGCGAAGAGGCAAAAATTGAAGCCGAAGCATTAAAGTTGCTGGGTGCTCTTGAAAATAATGAATTTAAAAACGCGCCAATGCTGTTGAGCGCGCATTGCAATCGCGTACACGTTCAGGACGGCCATTTGGAATGCGTTTCCATTGAATTTGAGAAAAAACCGTGGAGCAATAAAGAACAAATGGTGGAGATGGTGAAAAAAACGCTCGCCGAATTTTCCGCCCTGCCGCAAGAGTTAAAATTGCCATTCGCGCCGGAGCATCCAATTTATGTGATGTCGGAAGAAAACCGGCCGCAGCCGCGCGCCGATAAAAATAAAGATAAAGGCATGGCTGTTTCGGTTGGCCGGATTCGCCCATGTAATATTTTTGATGTCCGCTTTGCCCTGCTTTCACACAACACCATTCGCGGCGCCGCAGGCGCCGCGATTCTCAATGCGGAGCTGCTTTATAAAAAACAATATCTTGGGCATTTGTAGGGAACAATAATTATTGTTCCCTACAAATGCCCTGTTCATTCCTCGCGGACAATTGATTCCAACGGTTGGGCGGCGCGGGCGCTGACTTCAGGCGTATTGGTCAGCTCCAAAAAAGTAAAAACCCAGACCGAGGTTGTAAAAACATGAACAACAGCCCCAAGATAAGAAGCAAGAAATAGCGCTACCAAGGCGATTGCGCCTCCTGCAAGCAGGCCCAAAAATGGAATCGTGGATGCCGCAAGAAAATATATCAGAAAAAAAACGCTTCCAGGAACCAAAAGAACAAAAATAATCTGCAGAATAATTCTGATCCCAATAAGAAACATTAGGACAGACACCATTAAGGCTACATCCCAATGTTTTACCGCCAGAACGGCGCTTTTTGCCATGGATTCCGCAATATGACGATCGTCAATCACAATATGGTATTCGGTAAATACGAACAGGAAACCGAAAATAATACTGAAAAAGACCGCTAAAATAAAAACAGGGAAGAGTGTTTGAAAGGCTGAAGGGCCAAGATTACGCAAAACAAAAGCCATTTCTCCAAAAATAACAAAAAAATTAAAACTCCGCGCAACCCAGGAATAATTAAAAAGCGGCAAAAAAGTCGCAAAACCATACCGGAAACCGTCCCGAGTCCGCACATCCTGTTTGTTTTTTTTACGGGCAATAAGCTGAATCATCGCGCCCTCCGCAATAGGTGGCAAAAAGAAGTACAGCAAAGCCAAAATGCCCAAAATAATGAACAGAGGTATAAGATTGTTAAAATGCTCACGTGCCGTACTATAGATCGCCTTAACGGCAAGAAAGGAAAAACTCTGCTGCCAGTCCTCAAAAAGCGGAGAACTTTTAAAAGCGAAAAACTGGTAAATTAAATAAATAACCCCGACAAGCGTGCCAAGCGTGGAAGGTATAAAGGCGTACCAGACAATGAGTTTCTTGTTTTCCTGGGTAAAATTCCACGCTTCTCCGATAATCTGTTTATAGTCCATACATTGTCTTCGTAAGGAGGCTTTCATGATCATAACCAACAAATGAGCCCTTGCCAAGTCATGGAATATTTGTTAAATTGTCTTCTGGACTTTGTTTTAAATCTTTATCCATGAAACACACAGAAAAGAAGAAGGTTATCAAGAATTTTGCCGTTCATCCAAAGGATACCGGTTCTCCTCAGGTACAGGTGGCGATATTGACGGAACGCATCAACCAGTTATCCAAACATCTTGAAGGCCATGCGAAAGACAATCATTCCAGGCGGGGTCTCCTTATGATGGTCGGGAAAAGGCGAAAGCTGCTAAATTACCTCCGATTAAACGCAAAAACACAGTACGAAGAACTTGTGGCTAAATTGCAGTTGCGAAAGTGATATTAAACTTTTTTTATATTGGAACGGAAAACGTCCTTAAAAAATCATGGAAAAGAAAGAATTTACAATTATGCTTGCCGGACGCAAACTGACGCTTGAAACCGGTGTTTTGGCGAATCAGTCCCATGGCGCGGTTACCGTTTCCCTGGGCGATACTGTTGTATTTGCCAGCGCCATGATGGGAGGAGTACGCGGAGAGGTTGATTTTTTCCCGTTGATGGTTGATTACGAAGAAAAATATTATGCCGCCGGCAAAATTAAAGGCAGCCGTTTTGTTAAACGTGAAGGAAGGCCATCCGAACGCGCTATTTTAAACTCCAGACTCATTGACAGACCTATTCGCCCGCTTTTCCCAAAAGGCATGGTAAACGACGTTCAGATGATCTGTACGGTGCTTTCGGCGGATCTTGAAGTAGAACCCGGAACAACCGCCTTAATTGCCGCATCGGCGGCTTTGTGCATTTCGGGAATGCCTTTTACTGGGCCTGTTGGGGCTGTTCGCGTGGGACTGGTAAAAAATGACAGCGGCGAGGAGATTATTATTAACCCGACATATAAACAGGTTGCGGAAGGCAGACTTGATCTTGTGGTGGCCGGCACGTCCGAAGCGATTACAATGGTTGAGGCCGCCGCCAATGACGTGGATGAAGATATATTGTTACGAGCCCTGCAGATGGCTCATGAAGAGATTAAAAAGATTTGCGCCCTGCAGGAGGAATTTAAAAAAGCTTTTGCTAAAAAAGCGCTTGTTCCCACCATTGTTAACGCGCCTGAAGAAGCTAAAAAAGCGGTGGAATCAATGGTAACAAAAAGTATGATGGATGACGTAAAAGGGCTTACCAAAGGGGAAGTCAAAGAGAAAATCCATTCGCTGGAAGCCATGCTTGCGGAAAAATATAAAGAACAAATTGAATCCTCAACATTGAGTGAAAAGGACCTGAAAAGTGTTTTAAACTCAATGCTTGAAGCCAATATGCGGACAAATATCCTTGAAAAAGAACAGCGTCTGGACGGACGAAAAATGGATGAAATCCGTCAAATTAGCTGCCGCGTTGGAATGTTGCCGCGGCCGCATGGGTCCGGATTATTTCAGCGTGGCGAAACGCAGGCCTTAAGCATCACGACTCTGGGTTCACCCGGATCGGCGCAAATTGTGGATACGATGGATGAGGATGTTACGAAACGCTACATGCATCATTATGATTTCCCACCCTATTCCGTAGGAGAGACAAGGCCTTTGCGCGGACCGTCGCGTCGCGATATTGGCCACGGCGATCTCGCCGAACGTTCACTGATTCCCGTTTTGCCGTCAAAAGAAGAATTTCCCTATACGATTTGGGTTGTTTCGGAGATTTTCAGCTGTAATGGTTCAAGCTCAATGGCTGCCGTCTGCGGTTCAACGCTTTCACTGATGCACGCCGGCGTTCCTATTAAAAAGCCGGTTGCTGGTATCGCGATGGGTCTGGTTTCAAAAGATAAAGATATCAATAAAGGTTATAAAATATTGACTGACATCCAGGGCATGGAAGATTTTGCCGGCGATATGGATTTTAAGGTGACAGGCACACGTGACGGTATTAATGCTTTGCAAATGGATATTAAAGTCAAAGGACTTTCAATTGAAGTTATGCGTGAGGCTCTGGAAAGAGCAAAGAAAGCGCGCCACCAGGTGCTGGATAAAATGCTTGAAACTATTGCCGCGCCGAACAAGCAGCTTTCCAAGTATGCGCCACTGATTATGCATATGAAAATTCCTGTTGAATTGATTAAAATTGTCATTGGAAAGGGTGGCGAAACCATTCAAAAAATTACCGCGGAATGTGACGTGGAAATTGATATTGAAGATAACGGCCTGATCGTGATTACAGCAAAAGATCAAACAACAGGTCAAAAGGCGATTGAATGGATCAAACGCATTACCTACCAGCCAAAAGTTGGTGATGAATTTGAAGGGAAAGTGACGCGAATTATGGATTTTGGAGCGTTTGTTGAATTTTTGCCCGGCAAAGAAGGACTTGTGCATATTTCACAGCTTGCATGGGCCAGGGTGAACAGGGTTGAAGACGTTGTCGGCGTTGGTGACACTTTGAAAGTAAGACTTATGGAAGTTGACAGAGAAGGACGATACAATCTGTCACATAAAGTGACTCTGCCGAACCCTGTAAACCCTGTAAAAAAATCAAACTAAAACGATCTATGCGAGCGCGAAGGCGTGTGGCTTTGCCACCGCCGGAGCTTAGGAAAAAGAGTCGCGCGGCGCTGTATTAGCCTCGCTGCGGCTCGGCCTGTTGGAAGAGGCAGCTTATTACAGGAGTTTTTTTGTACGCATTTCCAATAAAGCCATCTCCAAATAGTCATTAAGCTCTTTTTTGCTTATATTTTCCTGATCTCCTTTGAAATAAATCGCAAGAGGAATAATAAATTTTCCTATCTCAACAATTAAAACAACAAGGCGAAAAGATTTGTTTTTTCCTTTAGCGATGTCAGGAGTTTTTAAACGTATTTTATAAACATTATTACCAAGATAAACATGCTGTTCTTTCCGAAAACACTCCAATGTTCTGATTAGAGCATTCTTAAGGTGACGGTATTTTTTAACATACCGTTTTAAACTCTTTTTAAATCCCGAAAGAATAATAGGCTGATAATTAGAATTATACATCTGCTAACTGTTTTTTGAGTGATGGAAGTTTTTTACCGTAATATTGTTTGGTAATTTCTTTAGTTAGTTCATTAGTCAGATAACCGAAGAATTTATCCTCAGTTTTAAAGGGTTTTTCAATAATATCAATAAAATAAATGGCTGAAAAACGGAAAAATTCAGCCTTACTTGCGAAACCTTTTGCTTTGATTATTTCAATAATACGTTTTTCCAGTAATTGCGGAATAGAAAAATTAACGATAGACATAGTGGTATAGATTATATATTGATGCCATATATTGTAATGGAATGGTCTATTAAATGTCAATGTTTTGATGAGAGTTTTTTCAAAAGAATTCTAAACAATCCTGCTCCAAAAAGAATCATCAATAGAGATAAAATTTGCCCCTCTGTAAGCCAACCGAAAATATATCCAATTTGTAAATCCGGTTCGCGAAAAAACTCAACAAAGATTCTAAAAATTCCATAAAAGATAAGAAAAAACGCGCTGGCAACGCCTGTTTTTTGCGTGTAGCGTCGTATGATAAATAACAAAATAAACAATACCAATCCCTCCGTCGCTGCTTCCAGCAGTTGAGAAGGATAACGGCAGTTAACAGGATCTGTAGGGAAATAAAGACAAAAACGGTTGGCAATTCTTCCGTATAGTTCACCGTTAATAAAATTGCCGATACGACCGAGAAAAAGCCCAATTGGCGCAATGCTTACGACAATATCGGTTAATTTAAGGAAATTTACGCGATATTTTCTAACAAACCAGAAAACGCCCAGAATGACTGCTAAAAGTCCGCCGTGAAAGGACATGCCTCCTTCCCACACCGCGACGATTTTTAATGGATTTTGAAGGTAATAAGGCAAATTGTAGAAAAGAATATAGCCAAGCCTTCCTCCCAAAAGCACGCCTCCAATAACTACTGCCGCAAAAGTGTCTTTTTGTTCTTTGCTGAGCTTTAAAGCCTTACCCTGTTTAGAATACTGCAAATATAAATAACAGATTCCGAATGCCAACGCGTACATCAGCCCGTACCAGCGCAGTTTAAAAGGGCCAATTTCGGCAAAAACAGGATTGAAATACCAGGGTTGCATGGGGAAATTTTTTAGAAATAATCTGATTATTGTAAAAGAAAATTTTTGAGGTCGTAAAATTCATTTTTTATGGGAATTGCATGTTTTTTGCGACCAAGATAAGCTTTAAGCCGCTCCGGCATGAACACTGTCGTATTGATAGCCCGTTCCACAATATCAGAAAATTTCGCCGGATGTGCGGTTTCCAAAAATACCCCTAAAGGTTCAGGAAATTGAGAAGAATTTTTGAGATAATCGCAAAGACCAAGATATGCGACGGTTCCGTGCGGATCCATTATGTATTTATATTTTTTGAATACTTCCGCAAGAGCTTTTTTTGTCTGTTCATCCGAAAAACTTGCGCCATATACGTCGCATTTCATTTTTTCAACATCGTTATCGTATAAATCCAGCATTCTTGAAAAATTACTTGGATTGCCAACGTCCATGGCGTTGGAAACGCTTGATACGGATGCTTTTGGTTTGAAGTCCCCGGTTTTGAGATACTGCGGCACTGTGTTATTTTTGTTTGTCGCGGCGACAAATTTATAAATTGGCGCGCCCATCTTCTTTGCTATGAGTCCGGCTGTAAGATTGCCAAAGTTGCCGCTCGGAACAGAAATTACAATTGGTTTTTCCGCCTTATTTAACTGTCCACACAGATAAATAAAATAAAATGACTGAGGCAATAAACGCGCGATGTTAATGGAATTGGCTGAAACAAGGGTCGTGGCTTTTTTCAATTCAATATCCAGGAAAGCCTCTTTCACAAGCCGCTGGCAATCATCAAACGTTCCCTGCACTTCCAGCGCCCTGACATTGCCACCCATACCCGTGAGTTGTTTTTCCTGAAGGATACTAACTTTACCACCGGGATAGAGAATGATGACTTCAATATTTTTTACATTAAGAAAACCATGCGCTACGGCGCTGCCCGTGTCCCCCGATGTCGCGACGAGTACTCTTATCTTTTTTTCTGACCGCGTAGCAAAATAGCCCAATAGACGCGCCATAAAACGGGCACCGAAATCCTTAAAGGCCAGCGTAGGACCATGAAACAATTCAAGTACATATAAATCTTTATCCAGTTCTACAAGAGGTACTTCAAAATTGAATGCCTCATTGATAATGGAACCTAATACATTTTCCGGGACATCAGGACAAAAAAATTCTCTGCCTGCCGCAAAAGCAACATCCGGAAGGGACATTTTATATGCCTGTGCGAAAAAATTATTTTTCAACTCCGGTATAATAGTTGGCATATACAAGCCACCGTCCGGAGCAAGACCATTCATTACAGCCTCTTTTAATCCAACAATTGGACTGACATGTTTTGTGCTGTAAAATTTCATAGCGATTTCTGTATTAACGCCATCAACTGGTGAATATTCATATCTTTGTCTAAAGTTTCACGCGGAATAACAATGTCCGCATATTTTGCATACAAAGCACTGCGCAGATCAAGCAGTCGCGGATAGCATCTTTTGAGTGTCTGCTGATCTTCTTCTCCTGCTTTTGGAGCAAAAACATCTCCAAATACAACGGGTTTGGGCTCTTTGATGTAGCGCTGAAACATCTCCTCTTTCATTTCGTCGGTCGCCTCAATATAGATCATTAAAGCATACTCTTGTAGTTTGGCGCATATGTCGCTGCCTGTATGCACAATGCTGCCAGTTGTATCAATAACAACGTTGCTCGTGTTTTCATTTTTCAGTTCTTCAAAAATTTCCCGCATGACCTCTTTTTCAAATTCAAGATATTTTTGTTGATTGGCGGAAAATCTTTCTTCATACGGTTGTCCCATCCAGCGCGATACATCCGTAATTCCCGCATAACCCAGGGCTTTAAGTTCGGGGCCAAGTTTTGCCTCAATCTGGTCGTCGCAGCTTATGTGCTTAAAATTGATATCGGCAAATTGCTTTGACCAGTGTGTTTTACCCATGTTTGACATTCCGATCAAACTTATGATCAAATTATTGTTGTCCAGTGATTTTTTGAATTGCCGCTTAGAAAATTTCATGGTTTTCAGCCTATAATGAAAAAGTAATTTTGTAAAACAAATCTCTTAAAAGGATAGCCCTCCGGGCACTTGATGGCTAGGGCTTCCGCTACGCTCCAGCCT
>CAYHVY010000013.1:0-16844 GCA_964360095.1 uncultured Candidatus Peribacteria bacterium
AATTTCTTATTATGAAAAATAAACATAAAAAAGTATCGGCGCTTATAATGCTTGTACAGCTTACTCTGGCCAGTTTTTTAGCATTTGCCAGTATAAACCCTGTTAGTGCTGAAAAACCCGCGGAACCGCCGGCCAGCGAAAGTTTTAATGTGAGTAAACATCTTACCGTAAACACGGGCGACCAACAGGAGCAGTCTTATCTGAAAAGCAGCAACCCTGTGGCCAGCTTTATTATCCAAATGATCAATTTTCTGGTGCTGACGATTGGTTCTTTTGCTTTTCTGGCAGTCATTATTGGCGGTTTTACCCTTGTGGCATCCCATGGAAATGAAACCCAGGTAACCAAAGGCAAAGACATTTTAAAATATGCAATTACAGGCCTTATTGTAGCGCTTGCTTCGTATTTCATCACTGCATTTGTTCAAAGTTTATTTTATGAGCTACCAGTCAAATAATAACATTAAGAAAAAAAGTTTATTCTTATTGCCATGTGTTTTTCTCCTTTTACTCCTTATTGGTATACAAAAAACCAGTGCGGCATCATTAAATTGCGGGGATATAAGCGATCCGGAGAAAAGTAAAGGTTCAATTATTACCATCCTGGAAGAAGAAATCAGCAGTGGAAGTGGAGACAATGCGGCCGGAGAAGAAATTATCACATGCATAAGAAAAACAACGTTTGATGCCGCGGGTAAGGCAACACCAGAATATGTATCACTCGGGGCATGCACACCTGCTGAAAAAGTGAAATGCAAACGGGTGCAGGTATACATAGCAGGTTCCGGCGCTGAATTGCTTTACCGCTATGTGGGCAGTGTGTACCGATGGGCCGCAGGAACAATTGGCATTGTCTGCGTACTGCTTCTGGTTTTTGGAGGTATTTCAGTTGCTTCCGCCGGGGGAGATTCCGGCAAGATAGAAAAAGCAAAAACAAAAATAATGCAGTCTTTGGCGGGACTTGTTTTGCTTTTTCTGTCCGCGTTGATTTTGTATACCGTAAACCCGAATTTCTTTACAAAATAAAATGAAATATATCGCTCAAATATTGGTTTCATTCTTCATTGCCGCATATTTTTGTCTTCCATATGCGGCTGCTCAAACATACACGCCCGCGCCAATCAATCCACTGGCCAAAGATGCACGGGCAGTAGACCAACCATTAAAACTGCCCGGAGCAAATGCCGGAGATCCAAGCACGTTCATACAAGAAAGCTTCCTGCCTTCAATTACAAGTACGATTATCGGGATAGCGGGTGGACTTTCGTTGCTTTTTGTCATTATCGCGGGCATTCAAATTCTCACGGCGTACAACAATGAGGAAAAAATCACTACAGCTAAAAAAACCCTTACTTGGGCGCTTGCGGGGCTTATTATCACCATTTTGTCCTACAGTATCGTGCAAATTATTGTTTCCATAAAATTGAAATAAAAATGCTGAAAAATATTTTTCAAACAGGCCGGAGCGGAGCGAAGGCCCTAGCCATCAAGTGCCTGGAGGGCTATCCTTATGTCTTTTTGCTCATTGTTATAGGCTTTTCCATAGGTATTCCTGCCGCGTCCGCATACGCCAACAATTATTTTTATATAAATAAGCTGATTGCCGTTGAAGATAAACTTGAAACTAAAGATTTTTTGGAAACTTTTAGTTACGAAAAACGGAACACGGAGGGCACAAAAATAGGTTATGTAAAAGCTTTACCAAAAGGCTCAACCCAGGAAATTATTGGAGGCATTATCAGATTTCTTCTCGGTATCACCGGCGCCCTGGCGTTTATTTCGTTTACTTATGCCGGTATCATGTTTGTCACTGCTCAGGGGGATGAAGCGCACCTGACGAAAGCCAAAAAAACGTTGTTTTGGTCAATTCTGGCGCTTGCAATCATTGCCACTTCATACGCCATCGTTTTGGGCGTATCTCAATTGAAATTTTAAGTAAACTCGCAGTCTTATCACAAGAAAATACAATGAAAAAAATTATAATTTTATCCACCATCGGCATTATTTTGAGTCTAAACCTTGGAATGGTTCAGGCAAGATTGGGCCTCCCTGAAGACTTGCGTCCTACACATTCTCCAACAATCAATATCACCACTGGTAGAAGTCTGCCGGGAGGAGAAGTAGGATACGGAAATTTCATTCTTCAGTTGATAGCGGGAAGTCTTCTCTATTTGGCGGGCCCAGTGGCAATTCTTTTTATTGTTATTGGAGGCACAAGCTATGTTATTTCCCACGGTAAACAAGAATCCATGGAAAAGGCTAAAAAAACCATCACCTGGGCCATTATAGGACTTGTGGTAATTATTTTTTCATATTCCATTATTCAGGCAGTTATTGGCTTTGTTTTACAGGCGGGATAAAATTTATTGTTTCGGGAACAATATTTCTGGTTTTTGGAGTTTTCTACCCGCGTCTAAACCCCCCCATTGCCGCATTTTGAGATATTTGGAAGAGAAATCAGCTTCAGTATATCCAAGAAAACCAAGTATTTTTTGAGCGGTTTCAGGAACAAACGGCAACAGCAAAAACCCAATATGTCTTATGATTTCCAGAAGATTATAAAGAACCACGGCGAGCATTTGAGGATCATTTTTGGCCAATACCCACGGCTTTTGCGCTTCCACATACTGATTTGCCCCAACTGCCAACGTTAATACGCCTTCCAGAGCTTTTTTAAGATCAAATTCAGCGATAGCGGCATCATACTCAGACCAGATTTTTTTTATTTTGGAGGAAAAAATTGCATCATCACGTACGGCATTCGGTACGTTACCCTGAAAATATCTCTGCGACATGGACAAAACACGACTGACCAGATTGCCGATGGTGTCGGCCAGTTCCGAATCATACACAACCTGAAAACGCTCTTTGCTAAAATCACCATCATCGGTTGTGGGTATTTCTTTGAGCAGATAATATCGCAGCGCGTCCGTACCATGGCGCTGAACAACTGGAGCGGGGTCCACGACATTATTTAGACTTTTGCTCATTTTTTGGCCTTCCGAAGTGATAAAACCATGCACATAAACCGCGTGCGGCAGTCGTAAACCGGCCGAAAGAAGCATGCCAATCCAGATCGCGGCATGAAAACGCAAAATATCCTTGCCAATCACATGCACATCCGCGGGCCAAAATGTCTGAAATTGCTCATTTTCATGCTCATAGCCAATGGCGGTAATATAGTTTGAAAGCGCGTCGCACCATACATACATCACCTGCTGCGGATCCTCCGGAACTTCAATTCCCCATTGTAAAATTTTACGCGGCCGTGAAAAACTGACATCTTTTAGACCTTCTTCCAGCAGCGCCAAAATTTCATGCTTGCGCGCGTTGGGAACCACCTTCAAATCCCCATCTTTGATCTTTTTTTTGATCTCACCTGAATATTTGGAAAGCCGGAAAAAATAATTCTCCTCCTTCAATTTTTCAGGAGCGCGCCTGTGATTTGGACACAACCCTTCCACAAGATCTTTTTCTGTAATAAAAGCTTCACAGCCAACGCAATAAAGGCCTTCGTAGGCGTTTTTATAGATGTCACCCGCTTCCACCAGTTTTTTCCACAATTTTTGAGCTCCTCTTTTATGAGACTCATCCGTGGTCCGTATAAAAAAGTCGTTGGAAAGCATCAAAAGCTTTTGCAGCGCCCGAAAATGTTCCGCATTTTGATCAGCCAATTCACGGGGAGTTACGCCATTTTGCTCTGCCGCTTGCGCCAATTTCATGCCGTGTTCATCCGTTCCAGTCAAAAAAAACGTTTTGTCACCCAACAGACGGTGGTAACGGGCTAAAACGTCGGCCTGTATGATCTCCATGGCAAACCCGATATGTGGCGGCGCGTTCACATAGGGAAGGGAAGTGGTGATGTAAAATTTTTTTGACATGCCACCACATTTAAACAGGATGAACAAGCGGTGTCAAACCGTCCCTACTTCGTCTGATACAGCGAAAAATTGAACACGGGCAGGAACGTATTTAAGCCCAACTCAGCGTCAATGCTCTTTCTGATGCGGCCGTTATCCGCGAAGCCGTCGGCGCGAATAAGCGCGGTTTCACGCACCAGTTTTGGATCCGAAGCAGGCGAAGTATTTTTGGCAATAATCCGATAATAAATATTCGCTTTTTCTTTATATTCAATATTGGAAATACCAATGACATCTGGATTTACCACGTTTGTCAAAACAAGATAATTTTGTTTATGGGAACGGATAAATTCAGCAATGGAACATCTTTGTTCATTCTTATTTTCAGACGCTGAAGAAGAATTTTTGTCAGATGCATAACATTCCCGGGCTACATTAAAAATACCCCTCTCGTAAACGGGAAATATACATTGATCGTCCAGGTCTGCGCGTGTGCCAAAACAGACGGGATTTTTGGCGCTGGCTTCTGCGGTCGCTGGGAAAAAATCAGAAATGGCATCTGTTTTTGTGACACCGGACAATGTTATGTTTGGCGCGCCAGGTTGACCAAAAATTTTCCAGCGTAAAATATCAAGTTTAGAAATGGCATTCAACGGAATATCAACAAGGCAGGAAGCCCTATTTGTACCCTTTTGAGCGTCACCTGAATCTGCTCCGCAAAAATTCGCGTAATATTCAACGATAAAATCTTCCACATTGAGAGCGCCTCCTTTGGAATCATCACGGAATAATGGAATGACCACGGTTTCACTAAGAGGAAGAACGTTATATGTTGCCGCGGGATTATCAGAATAAAGGTTCGCACTTGTTACAGACTGCTCTCCTGGTCTCAAAAAAACCGCTTTGTCAGGCTCAAAATAAGGAATTTTGTCGGCTTTGTTAAAAATTTTATATTCAAACGGCAAGTCAGCTGTTTCACTTTTTACACCTCCGTCAGGTGTTTCATAACCGGCCAGATGACTCTGCAAATCCAGCAGAGCATTTTCAACCCCAGCCTCTGCGGCAAAATATGCTTTTCCGGCAGAAACAAGATCACTTGTTTGACGAATTTCCCGAACTATAAGTTCGCTTAAACTTAAACTTAATGTCATCAAAATACCCATGATAAGGATGGCGATGAGCAGTGCGCTTCCGTCGCGTGATAATGGCCGTTTTTTTAATGGTGAGATCTTCATGTAACAATTGAAAATATTAAGAATTGCTGGAGTAATGCGACCCATAGGTTCGCGATGAAAAACTGGTTTGCATGGTAAAATGATGGAAAATTGAATTCTGTTTAACAGCGTCAAAAGTCAAAAGAAGGCTTGCGCTTGGCTGAAATTGATATTGATTAAGGGCGTAGTTATCTTGCAGATAGGGATTAATCACCGGATATATTTCAAAAGCCGCGTCCACAACGCGCAATTTATCCGAAAACAGCACACGCCAGCCATTTTCAACATCGTTATTGTTTTCTATATCGTCAAAACCCGGGCCGGGTTTAAAAATGTTATTTTGTCCGACACGGTCAAATTTTCGCAATTTTAGGGTATGCTTTTCACTATCAAACCAATAAACCGTTTTTCTGCGACGATCTTTATCGGCCAGAGCCAAATAAGCGGTTTGGCCATTGAAAAAAGTTCTGTTTTGATAAAAACGTTCAGTAGCAATTGGACATAAATCTCGCCCGCGCTCGTCATAGCAATCGTAATCAACGGTTCCGGTGCGAAAGTCATCTGTTAAAGTCTGCATGAAATCCCGCGCTTCCGAAATAATGCCGCGCGTATCATTGGCTTGGCGCTGGGAGCGTACAACACTGATATACGAGGTAGAAACTACTCCCAGAAAAACAATAAAAATCCCCATGCTGACCATAAGTTCTATGAGTGTGAATCCATCATCGCCATGACAGGACTCAATCTTCAACTTGTTTTTATTATCCATCTGCAATGTTTAATATTAAAATTTATAATTAATAATTTTTAATTTTTAATTCATAATTCATTTCCCCCCTTTCCAATTCGTTAATTCTGTACCCAGGCGTATTTCTTTGTCGCGGAGATTTTCCCGCCACGTGATAACCGCAAAAACCTGGTATTTAGCAGCAGTAAGGGAATCATCACCGTACGCTTTTGGGACGATTTCAAGATAACGATGAAATTTTCCCTGAATAAGAGGGGATTCATTAGTCTGTTCATTCAGGCCGAGCGAAAGCTTGGCTAATACAGAGCCGTCCCGCCAGGGCGGGACATCCTTGACCGTAATATTTTTTAATTTCCACGGAGCGTAGCGTGAAATTTCTTCAATACCAACTGGATTGCCGAAACGATTTTCAAAAACATTCGCGTTTGTACGGCGATCAATAATGAAATAATGTTTTTTCCCTACGGCTAGGGGTAAACAGTCCGTTCCCCATACACAGGAAGACCCGATTTTCCCCTGAAAATCGGCTCCCAAAAGCCAATTGCTGTCACGCACGTTTCGTATGCCTTCCAGGGCTTCCTGCGCGAGAAAATAAGCAATAAGCGTATTTTCATTTTCCTGATTGTTGCGAACGGCGCTCACAACAACGCTGGTGGAAGCCATAATAACTGTAACAAGCACGCCGAACGCTACAATAACTTCAGGAATGGTAAATCCCGTGCGCGACGCAACCCTCGGCTTTATTTGATTTGATGCTGTTGTGTTCATTGTAATTTTTTAATTTCTCCGGTGATAATGTCAAAAATGAAGGTGCGTGTTTCCTCTGTGTTTGGAAGCCCCAGGGTAATTTTTATTGGATTTTGATCTTCAGAAACAGGGAAAAGAGAATTTAAAGCGCTGTCATCCAGGCTTTTTGCGGCTACGGAAAGACCTAAAGGCGGCTTAAAAAAAAGCGCCAATGAGTCAAGGGTTTCATTATTGCCAAGAGCGATATTTTTCACCTGCACATCCCCGGTTACACCTGAGTCTTTTTTAATAAAAGATAATGCGGGATCACAAAAATCCGCCCTGTTTTTTTTATCATCCACGGCAACGTAACGCATACTTGCAATCTCGGTTGTGGTATCCGTACCCTGATTCTGTTTACGGAAAATCAGGCCATAACAGGAAAGGGCCATATTATCATTTTGTCCGCCAGCACGCGCCTTATCACGCTGTTCTTTTAGGACGCTGATGAGTGTGTCCAGGGCTATGTCAAACCGCGTATGCCTTTGAACGACACTATAGCTTGAGACGCTGACCAAAGCCAGCACGCCAATAATTGCCATGACAATAATCATCTCAATAAGGGTGAAAGCAGACTTCAGCTGATTCTTATATTCATTATTCATTATTCTTATATTCATTATTCATTATTCCCTCACACAAGCTGCGTTAAGCGGAAAATAGGGGTTAAGATCGCCAGGGCCAGAAGAGCAACGGAAAAACCCACAAAAATGACCAATAACGGTTCCAAAAGAGACATAAGCCGTTTTAACGCATAATCAATTTCCATGTCATATTGCCTGGCAACTTTTCCGGCGATAAAACCGATTGATGCCGATTGTTCCCCGACGGCCAGCATATTCACAACCGTTTCCGGAAACAGAAATGGTGTTTCGGCCAGGTTCTTGGAAATTTTCTCACCCTGACTCACTTTGGCAATGACTTCAAACATTTTCAGGCGATATATTTGATTTTGAAGAGCTGAAGCGACAATCGTAAGAGCATTAACCACCGGTAAACCGGATTCAATTAAAATTCCAAAAATACTCACAAAACGCAGAACAAACACTTTACGCAGCAAAGCCCCGACGACCGGAATTTTTAATTTGAGAAAATCCCAGTGATAACGTCCATTTTCCGTCGTCAGGTAAAAACGAATCAGCAAAATAACAAGGACGATACCCATAAAAACCGCCCACCAGTAATGCATCATCAGATTACTAAAGTAAATGAGCAGACGCGTTGTAACTGGAAAATCAACCTGTTTTAAACCGCCTTCCGTCAATAAACGAACCAGCGTTGGAATAACCCAGACCAGCATGCCCGATGCTGCCAAAAACAGCACAATCAAAACCACAGTAGGGTATACCATTGCCGAAACAAGTTTCACCTGGAGTTCGTGGCTGCGGACTTCCTGTTCCGCGAGGCGGTTTAACATTTTATCCAGATTACCCGCGGCTTCACCGGCCCGCACAATACCTGTTTCCACCTCGCTGAAAACATCGGAAAATCGCGCCATGGAGTCGGAAAGAGTCTTCCCCTGGGAGACCGTAAAAGCTGTCGTATTGATGACTCTTCTAAACCGCTCGCTGCCGGCACGGCCCGCGAGCATTTTTAGAGACTGGATAAGCGGAATTCCGGCATCCACCATCACCGCGAGCAATTGAAAAAAATATGCCTTTTCCTGCAACGAAACCCGACTGTGATCAATCAAAAAATCATTTAATCGCGTACCGGTTGGCTGATTGGCGCTGTCATAAAGACCATAAATAACGTCTGTTTTCTTTTGTCCGCCAAGCGAAGTTAATTTTTTCAAAAAAGATTCTTTGACATTTTTTTTCATAATTTTTTAGAGAAAACAAAATGCGCATAAACGTTAAAGCCGGTCGCGATAATAGGTCTCAGCGCTGATATTAAAATTCGCCTGCCTGTTGGCAGGCATGGCACGCGACGTATCCGAGTCCGCCTGTGAGGTTTGTACGGTAACCGATTTGACAACAATTTTTCGTTCAGCCCCCTCCAGGCTTTTCAAAAAACCCTGGAAGCCGGAGAGAGAACCAGTAATATTCGCATTGATCGCGACGCGTTTTATTTTTTCTGTTGAGGTTCCCGTGACGCCAAAACTGATACTGTTCAAAACTACATCATTTTTTTGTGTCATTTGCGTAAGTTCCACAATCAATTTATCCTCATCAAAACGTTCCGGAACGGCATTCAGGCTGATTTGTTTGCTGACTTCCGAAGACTGGTCAAAAGTGTTCTGGATTTTCTGAAGTTCTTCCAGTTGTTTTGTTAAAGTTTCTTTTTGAACCTGCATTTTGTCGCGGGCCTGCGCGACTTTACCAACATCATCCAGCAATGGTTTGACATAAAAGAGTCCTCCCAAAAAAACAATCAGCACAATTAAAAAAGTGACAAGGGAATATCCGAATGCGTTTGAATTATGTGGATTGATGGCTTTCATATCTTTGTGAATTAGAAATTCAAAATTAAAAATTAGAAACTGAATGTATATGGATTTATTTTCTTGGAATTTTTGAGGATGCACCGCCGTTTGGTCCGCCGGGACTTTCCTGCATAACAGATGACTGTTCAGAATAAACGACATCAAACGTGAAACTTAAAACTGTGTTTCCGGCTTGTGAAACAGAACGTGTTAATGAAGGCACATACGCATCCCTAAAAAACGAACTGGTATTGAATACACGCAAAAGCTCGGCAACATCGGCAAAAGGATCAGCGGATGCCTCCATCGTCTGCGCACTCAGGGTCAATTTTCCTCCACGGTTGCCGGAATAAGAGAGAAATTGAATTTTTGGCTTTTGTGTAACAACATCCAATGGCACCAGTTTGTGTAAACCGTTTATCACCCCGGACCAGCGAATTTCATCTTTATCAAGGCTGGAAATCCATTCGCGCGCCAACTGGGTAGCCTCAACTTTTTGTTCCTTTAAAATATCAACATTCTTCTGCAGCGAAGCAATATCGGAGGCCATCTGTTTTTGAGCGCCCGTTATTGCTGTTTTTGTCAGTGCAAGATACAATGACCACAAAATAAGCCCGACTAAGGCTGCAATAGCAACTATAAAAAGTAAAGGGCTTTTTCTCTGGTCTGTCTCCGTATTTAAGAGGGGTTCCGGCATGGGGTTTTAAAAAATAATCTTTATATTATAGCATGAATAAGGGAAATTTGCCATTGCGAAAAAATCCAATTTCCATTAACGAAGGTTTTCGCTGTAAAAATTGTAAAAAAACCAATCCCGCAGCCATAAAAACATGTAGAAACCATTGCCATTTTTGCATGTTTTCCATGCATGTTGATCAAATCACGCCCGGAGACCGTTTAAGCAAGTGTTTTGGCCTCATGGAGCCGATTTTTATTGATCAAAATGGCAAAAAGGGTTATCAAATAATGCACTCTTGCCGTAAGTGCGGAAAAGAAATATTGAATAAACTGGCCGACGATGACGATCTGGAAACAATTACACACATTATCGCAAAACAAAATGCCGAACACATTCTTTAATGTAATGGCTGAAAATGTAGAACCTCATAGTACGCTTATTCTTGGTGTTTCCGGAGGGCCTGATTCCGTTTTTTTGTTATATAAATGCCTAGAAATAACAGAAAAAATTCCTCTAAAGCTCGTTGTTGCCCATGTAAATCACAATTTGCGCCCCAAAGAAAGCCAAAAAGATGCCGATTTTGTTGAAAAATTGGCTAAAAAAAACAACCTCACTTTTGAATCAACAGAACTCAATCTCGCCGATAAACAAAAGAGCGGTTTTGAGGCTGCTGGACGGGCTTTACGCTACCAATTTTTTGAAAAATTGCGTAAAAAATATAAAGCCGGCTGGATTTTGACCGCCCATCACAGAGGCGACAACATTGAAACTGTTCTTTTTAATCTTATTCGCGGAGCCAATTTGACCGGTTTAAAAGGGATAGAAAAAGCAATACCGACGCGCCATCTTTTGCGTCCCATGCTCGATTTAAGCAAAAATGAAATTATTACCTTTCTCAAGAGTAAAAAAATTCTATACCGCGTTGATCAGACCAATAAACAACTGCATTTTTCCCGCAATTGGCTGCGACACAAAGTCATTCCGCTTTTTAAAAAAATTAACGGCAATTTTGAAGAGACTTTTGCCGCAAATATTGAAAATTTTGCCGAAACTGCTGATTTCATTGAAACATGCTGTGTTGAGTGGCTCAAAAATGGCTTTCCGCTTGATGAATTTCTTCAAATCCACCCCGCATTACAAAAAAATATTTTAGTTTATCTTTACAAAAAAACACACGGTTCAACGCAGCAGCTCACATATAAAAGTTTAAGGGAAATTTTGAAAGTTCTGAAACAGAAAAAAGCCGGCTGTAAAAAAGAATTCGGAACGAAACATTTTCTTGTGATAACACGCGGTTCGGAAGGGAAAAGAATTGCGCAAATTACACACGCATTGAAAAAAGAATCAAAGTGAGTAGAATGGAGCCAATAGATTTTTTCTCTGTATAAATAAAAATCCATAATTCGTAATTCGTAATCCATAATTCGTAATTCATAATTCATAAATGCCCCCTGTTTTCAAAATGCAGAACCGCAAGCCGACAAATGGTTTTATTTACCTCATTGGCATTGCTTTATTGATTGCCGCCGCGATGGTGATTTTTAATCCCGGGACTGCGAATGTAAAAAAAATCACGCTTGACCAATTCAACCAGCAGGCGAAAAACGGTGAAATCGCAAAAATTATTGTCAAGGAAAATAAACTTCTAATTACAAGAATAGATAACAGCCAGGAATATGTGTTTAAAGAGAGCGGTCAAACCCTCAACGATCTTTTGAAAGATGTCCCGGAACAGATGAAAAAAGATATTGTCAGGGAGGTTCAGCCGGGTGACGGCCAGGATTTTTGGCTTAATCTTTTTATAAGCAGCATTCTACCGGTGCTTCTGATTGTGGGACTTTTTGCCTTTCTGATGCGGCAGGCGCAGAGTAGCAACAATCAGGCGCTGTCTTTTGGAAAAAGCAAAGCAAGACTCTATGACCGTGAAAAACAGAAGACAACTTTTGAAGATGTCGCCGGCGCGAAAGAAGCCAAAGAAGAACTGATTGAAGTTGTTGATTTTTTGAAAACGCCAACAAAATACACCGGTATTGGAGCAAAAATACCAAAAGGAGTACTGCTGGTTGGCGCTCCGGGAACAGGAAAAACGTTATTGGCGCGGGCGGTTGCCGGTGAAGCTAATGTGCCTTTTTTCAATATTTCAGGCTCTGAATTTGTGGAAATGTTTGTTGGAGTTGGAGCAAGCCGCGTCCGCGACCTTTTTCACAGGGCCAAGAAAAATGCTCCCTGTATTGTTTTTATTGATGAAATTGATGCCGTGGGCCGCCAGCGCGGCGCGGGACTTGGCGGAGGCCACGATGAGCGTGAACAGACGTTGAATCAAATTTTGACTGAAATGGATGGCTTTGAAAAGGACACTAACATTATTGTTATGGCGGCGACCAACCGCCCTGACGTGCTTGACCCGGCCCTTTTGCGTCCGGGCCGCTTTGACCGTCGCATTGTCGTTGACGTTCCTGATATTGCCGATCGTGAAGCCATTTTAAAAGTCCACAGCCGCGGAAAACCTGTGGATAAAACGGTTAATCTTGAAAAAATCGCCCGGCACACGCCCGGTTTTGCCGGCGCGGACCTTGAAAATCTCATGAATGAAGCCGCTATTTTAACCGCGCGGCGTGACAAAAAAGCCATCACGATGAGTGAACTGGAGGAATCCATTGAAAAAGTCATGATGGGGCCGGAAAGAAAATCACGGGTTCTCTCCAAAAAAGAAAAAGAAATTACCGCTTATCACGAAACAGGACATGCCCTTGTAGCCCAACTGCTGCCGAATTGCGACCCTGTCCATAAAGTATCAATTGTTTCCCGCGGAATGGCGCTTGGAGTCACATGGTTTTTACCGGAAGAAGACAAGCATTTGAACACAAGAAGCAAATTTGAAGATGAAATGTGTTCGCTTTTAGGTGGATATATAGCGGAAATTACCATTTTTGGAGAAATGACCACTGGAGCTAGCAATGATCTGGAAAGAGCCACTCAAATTGCCCGCGGCATGGTCACTAAATACGGCATGAGCGCCCTTGGGCCGGTCATTTTTGGCGAACAAAACCATGAAGTCTTTTTGGGAAGGGATTTTGGTCATGTTAGAAATTATTCAGAAGAAGTTGCCGGTCAAATTGATACGGAAATGAAAAAAATCATCAAACAGGCGATGGATCGCACTGTCGTGATTATCAATAAAAATGTTGATACGCTCCACGCCATAGCGCGCTTTCTCATCAAAAAAGAAACAATTAATCGTAAAGAATTTCTCAAATTTTTTGGAAAGGAAGAAGAAAAAGAAGTAGAGAAGAAACGCAAAAAACTTGTGGAAATGAATGAAGAATTATGAATTATGAATTATGAAATTTAATCTTATAGGCTGGAGCGTAGCGGAAGCCCTAGCCATCAAGTGCCCGGAGGGCTATCCTAAATAATATAAAGAAATGACGGAAACAAAAGCTAAAAATTCGGAACAAGACGTAGAACAGGGGCAGCTTGCTGTGGATGTTTATCAAACTCCAACGCAAATTGTTATTGTTGCTCCGATTGCCGGAGTCAAACTCAGTGACATTCAGGTAAGCGTTACTGAAGACGTGCTGACTATTAAAGGAAAACGCTGTCTGGAGTTTAATATTCCCGATGAGGATTATTTAACGCAGGAATGTTTCTGGGGAACTTTTTCACGGTCAATTGTATTGCCAGCGTCAGCAGATTCTTCTCATATTGAAGCCACGCTTAAAGATTCAGTATTAAAAATAATTCTCAAACGGACAGAAAAAGAGAAAACAAAAGTGATAAGGATCAAAACTGACTGAATATGATGATCTGGATTCATATACTTTTCATAAAATCATGATAAAGATTCGCAAAGCGGTCTTCCCAGCGGCAGGTTTTGGCACACGTTTTCTTCCGGTCACAAAGTCCCAACCAAAGGAAATGTTGCCAATCGTGGATAAGCCAGTGATTCAATATCTGGTTGAGGAGGCGGTGGCGTCCGGAATTACCGAAATTATTATTGTAACGGGCCGTGGCAAACGCTCCATTGAGGATTATTTTGATTATTCTTTTGAACTTGAACACAATCTTGTTGAAAAAGGCAAACATTCCCTTTTAAAGGAAGTTAGACAGATTGCGAAACTGGCGAAATTTATCTATGTGCGGCAATCCATGCCTCTTGGGGATGGCCACGCCATTTTGTGCGCCAAGGAAGTTGTTGGCAATGAGCCGTTTGCCGTTTTGTTTGGCGACGACATTGTTGACAATAAAATTCCCGCGCTCAAACAGCTCATCAATGTGTACCAAAAAACTGAGTGCAGCGTCGTGGCTCTTGAAAAAATCACCAAAGAGGAAATTCAAAATTATGGTGTTATTAAGCCAAGGTGGAGCAGATCGCGCCTCCATGAAATTGAATCATTTATAGAAAAACCCATCCCCTCAAAAGCGCCTTCAAATCTGGGCATTATCGGCAAGTATGTCGTAACGCCGGAAATTATTAAAGCGCTGGAGAAATCCAGGCCCGTTCATGGCAATGAAATTCGTCTCATTGACGGCCTCCGCGAACTTAACATCCATCAAAAAATTTACGGCTATGAATTGGAAGGAAAACGTTATGATACCGGCACTAAACTCGGGCTTCTCACCGCCAACATTGATTTTGCCCTTAAGAGAAATGATATTGGCCCCGCGTTAAAGAGATACCTTATTGGGGTTTTAAGATAACAATTTGCCATTTTTTACAGAAAGTGGTAGTTTGTACCCTCCGCAGGCGTTAAGTGACTTTTTATGTATGTTGACGATTAAGGACATCATAGCGGGCATCGGGAAATATAAACCGAATTTTCAACAGGAACCTATTCGGCAGGCATATGATTTTGCCAAAAACGCGTATGAGGGCATGTACCGTCTTTCCGGGGACACATATTTAGGTCACGCCCTGGCTGTTACCAACATTTTGATCCAACTCAAGCCGTATGAAGATACGATCATAGCCGCTTTACTGCACGATCTGTGTAAAACGCCACATTATGATTTGGTTAAAGTAGAACGGCTTTTTGGCCAAAATGTGGCCCTTTTTATTGAGGGTATGAAAAGAATTCAAAGTTTACGTCTGCGTGACACAAACTCAAATCCTGAGGTTTTGCGAAAAATGGTTTTGTCACTCGCCAAATATTTGCGTGTTATTTTGATTCGTCTGGCGGACGTGCAACACGATATGGAAACACTTGAGTTTATCCAGGAAAGTAAACGTAAAGAAACCGCAAAGGAGACCTTGGATATCTATGTTCCCATTGCGTCGCGTCTTGGGATTTATACCATGAAAACACGGCTTGAAGATTTGGCTTTTCGTTATCTCTATCCTGAGCAGTTTGAAAATATTAAATTTGAATTGGAAGAATATGTGCGCAGTCAGGAAAAAATCCTGGAGAATGTGGAGTTGAAGCTAAAAAATTTTTTAGCTTCAAAAAAAATAGACGCAAGAATTGAAAGCCGTCTAAAAAGTCTGTACAGCATTTACCGCAAACTCAAGCGGAAAAGTCGAACGACATTGCGCGATATTCATGATATTTTTGCGTTTCGTTTGATTTTGCCAAACCGTTTTAACGATGCCGGAGAAGAAAGCATAGAGCACCTCTACACTCTTTTGGGACTTATTCATAGTAGGTGGACACCGCTTTCAAATCGTTTTAAGGACTATATCGCCGTACCCAAGCCAAATGGCTACCGCAGTCTGCACACGACCATCATGGATTTTTTTCCGCGTCCGCGGAGTCAGCCGATTGAACTACAGATTCGTTCAGAAAAAATGCACAAGGAAGCGGATTTTGGGGTTGCTTCCCATTGGCTTTATGAGGACACAAAAGGTTATTCAGCTAGGCTGGAGCGTAGCGGAAGCCCTAGCCATCAAGTGCCCGGAGGGCTATCCTTTTCTGTAAAAATTGAAAATAATAATCAGATGGAAACAACTTCTGAGGATGTGGAAAAAGACGTCCTGAAAAAATATCAGAGCTGGTTTTCCGGTTTGGAGGAGGTGCGGGAAGATATTTCAGGCCTCAAGGATATACATGTTCCCATGAAGTTAAATTTGTTTGAAGATCACATTTTTGTTTTTACTCCGGCCGGCGACGTGAAAGATTTGCCGCGCGGCTCTACCTCTGTGGATTTGGCATATACTATTCATACGGACATTGGACATTGCTGTCATGGCGCAAAGGTGAATGGCGCCATTGTGCCTCTGGATTACCAGTTAAAAAGTGGCGAGGTGGTTGAAATCCTGATTGGCAAAAAAAAAGATCCAAAACTGCACTGGCTTTCTTTTGTGAAAACTCCCCAGGCAAAAAATAAAATCAAGAGCTATTTTAAAGGTCTGGATAAGGATTTAAGTCTGCGTGAGGGTAAGGAGACGGTGAATAAAATGCTTAAAAATATGGGTCTGTCTTTTTTGGATGATACTTTTTCCATTTTAAGACAGTACGGTGATCAAAAATTATCTCTGAAGGAGCGATGCGCCCTGCTGGAAGAGATTGGCAGCGGCTCCATAAACGTCAATACCGTCATGAAGAAAATTTTTGGGCAGGTGGAGTTTTTCAAAAAAATTGCCAAAAACCTTGCGCCTTCCCAGGAGATTTCAAAGTCGCGGCCGGGCAAAGGAGTACCTTTTGCCAAAGTGAGTCAGATTATGATTGGGGGAGCTTCCGATGTGGCGTATAAATTTTCCCTTTGCTGTAATCCGGCACCCGGGGATCCAATTATTGCATATGTTTCGCGCGGGAACGCCGTTCGTGTTCATCTGCAGCGTTGTCGTATTTTGAAAAACGTAGACCAGGCGCGGACTTTGCCAGCAATGTGGTGTGCCCTTTCTGCCAATAAGAAGGTTTATCCTGTCACTATTCATTTGAAGGCACGCGACCGCGTGGGCCTTATTCGTGATATTGCAGACATTGTCGCCAGTTTCAATATTAACATTGTTGATTTTTCCGTTGGCTTCAAAAAGCTCAACAATGATGTGATTGAGCGGCAGATGGTGGTTGAAGTATTAAATCAAGAGCAGTTAAAAAAGCTTATTGAAAGGCTAAAAAGGGTCTGCAATGTAATGGATGTGCGGAAATGTCTTGAACCATGATTCGTCTGATTGAATGAATACTATGATTATTTT
>CAYHVY010000014.1:0-16406 GCA_964360095.1 uncultured Candidatus Peribacteria bacterium
ATCACCGACTCGCACCATAATTTGCGAAATTTTCCCGGGCTTTTGAAATTGTAGATGGTAGCGTGTATCCGGCTGTACAGTACCTGTCAAAGTAATATTTTGAGTTACCATGCCACGTTCAACTTTTGCCGTAAGATATTCAACTCCCTTCTTTGAGCCGAAAAAGCGCATTCCTATAAAAACAATCACGCCAATCGCGACAAAAACGTAAATGATCCGTCTAATAATCCGAAAAGCACCAGAAGAAGCCATAAAGCGACATATTTATGATATGGCGCTTTACTGTAAACATATTGAAGAAACAAGTCAAACTATATTTCCTTCACTTTCTTCTTAAATTCCCTGGCCACTTTATGGACTTTTTTATTAACGGTTTCATTGAATTCCTGGCGTTTGCGGGCAATGCCTTCAATCACGGGTTTTACATACTCCACGGCCTGATTGATAAAGGCAAAGGGCTGTACAACGTAATCATTAACCCTTTCAGCCGTATCCCGCACGCTGTCTGAGATTTTGGCAACATCGCGCAAAACCTGAATAAGATAAATCATTGTCACGCAGGCAAAAATGACAAACAGTAAAAATCCTATGCCAAGCGCTATGTAGAGAAAAGATAGTGGATCCATGTTTATGAATTATGAATTATAAATTAGTGGTTAGTAAGGAACGGTTTCAAACCGTTCCTTACGGATTTTTATTTTAAGAGTCGCGTCAATATTTCCTGAACCATGCCGGCATTGGCCTGTCCATGCGTTTCCTTCATCACTTTGCCGACAAAAAACTGTAGTGCGGATTGGTTTCCGGATTTGTAATCTTCTACCGATTTTGGGAATTCTTCAATGAATTTTTGGCATATTTTTTCAAGCGCAACGGAATCATTCATCTGCACAAGTCCCCTTTTTTGAATGATCGCTTCAGGATCTTCGCCAGTATTATACATCGTTTCAAAAACTTCTGCTTTTGCCAGATTCATGGAAATTTTCCCTTCATTGATCAAAGTAATGAGTTTTGCCAGTAAAGAAGCGGTCATCTTCAGGTTTTCAACGCCAACTCCATCCCTATTCAAATAACTCATCAAAATGGTGGTGACAAATGTAGCGGCCTTTTTGTGATCTCCGGAGCCAGCCACAACTTCCTCAAAAAATCGCGCCAGATGAATGTCAGAACTGATAAGGGTTGCTTCCGGAGCGGAAAGTTGAAATTCCGCGCGGTAGCGTGCCTGTTTTTCCGTCGGCAATTCAGGAACTTCCTGCTTTAACCGTTCAATAAAATCCGCTGTCACGGTTAAAGGCGGCAAATCCGGTTCCGGAAAATAGCGATAGTCATCGGCGCCTTCTTTATCGCGTAAAAAATATGTTTTTTGATGGTCGTCCGTCCAACCGACAGTAATGTGCCGGTCAAGCGGTTTCCCTGATTCCCATAAGAAAATCTGCTGTTCAATTTCATAGTTTATGGCTGCCTCAAGAGATTTAAAAGAGTTCAGATTTTTTATTTCAGCTCGGCAATTGAGATTCGTGTCCCCTTTTGGCCGAATTGAAACACTGGCATCAAAACGCATCATGCCTTTTTCCATGTCCGCCTCGGAAGCGCCTACATAACGCAAAGTCGTCTGTATGGCTTTAGCGTAAGCGGTGGCCTCCAAAGCGCTGCGAATATCAGGTTCGCTGACAATTTCCATCAAAGGAATTCCGGAACGGTTAAAATCGCACAGCGTGCCGCCCGCGATATGGGTCAATTTTCCGGCATCATCTTCAAGGTGCAGTCGAGTAATATTGATTTTCTTTTTTTCTGAATTTACCTCTATTTCCAGCCAGCCATTTTTTGAAATTGGCTGATCATACTGGGAAATTTGGAAGCCTTTGGGCAGATCAGGGTAAAAATAATTCTTGCGGTCAAACTTGGAAAAAGCCGGAATTTCGCAGTGCAGAGCCAACGCAGCCTTGAGGCCTTTATAAAAAGCCTCCTCGTTCATCACCGGTAACTGCCCCGGAAAACCCATACAAACGGGGCAGGTGTTCATATTTGGCTCCTGGTTAAAAGCATCGCTGCCGCAGGAACAAAACATCTTTGATTTTGTCGCGATCTGCGCGTGAACTTCCAAGCCTATAACCGCCTCAAATTTGTCATTCATGAAGTATTCATCAAAAAAAATCTCAGCTTCAATATATCCTAAAAAGGGGTAACCTCAAATTATCTACTGTCATTGAACTTTCCAAAACATCTTTTTACTTTACAAAATAAACTGATTTGAAATGAGAAAATAGTCTGTCAGGACCAGGCTTGCTTCACAGGAACAGAAAGCGGGATGCCTCACACAATAAATAAGGATAATCACAGCCCATCAAATAATCATTTTTAATCACAGTTCAAGACATTATTTCTGTTTTTGCGCTGCTCCTGTTCCCTGCGTTTTTGAATGATGGCGCAACATCGTCACCAGAAGGTTCTGCAGAGATTTTGAATCCTTCAAATTTTGATCGGAAACAAATTTGTCCTGATAATGAAGAACGAGTCTCTCCACCTTTTTTGGATTAACAGCGTCTGGAAACTGGATGGAAGCGGCTCCTCCAGCGCGTTCAATGGTTACAAGACCATAGTTGAAAATCGTTTTTCGAAAACCGGTGATATTATAGCTCAAACCTTCAATCATAGGATATTCTAGGCGCGCCGACGAACGGGAAAAAAAGCCGTTCCAAAAGGTTTTATTCAAACTTACATTGGTAATCAACAACGAATCGTAATACCATGTTAAAATGATATAAGTTAGTCTCGCGAAGCTGATCAACATCCAGGGAACAACAAAAATGGTAACATCTGGAAATAAATACCACAACAAAAGAGGTATCAGAAAGCCAAAAAATAACATTCTTAAAAAACTTCCCATCATAATAAAAATATGCCGGTGACAAATGTCCAAAACTTCTTCTCCTGGCTCAAGATATTGCTTAAATAAAATTTGTGGAATAATTTTCATAAACCCATTATATATTGTTGTTTTGCTGGCGCAAAACTGTAATTTCTTAACAAGTCCTCCTGACTCGTCTATCAGGCTGGAGCGTAGCGGAAGCCCTAGCCATCAAGTGCCCGGAGGGCTATCCTTAGTCTATAATTGTAAAGAAAGACGACCTTAGCTTCAAAAAATGCGCGATTTTTTCAACAAAATTTATCATCGGTACAAAACAACTATTCTTTTTTGGCTTGATCTAGCCTTAAATTTGATTTTTGTACTGGTAACGGTCTATATCATACGCACGTTTATCGTTTCATTATTTATCGTATCAGGACCATCAATGTGCGACACTCTCAATCAAATTTATGGCCAGTGCCAGAGGGGAAATGGAGAAATCATTGTTGTAAACAAGGCGGTGTATCAGAATTTTTTGGGACTGCGGAAGATTGATTCTCCCAAGCGCGGAGATATAATTGTTTTCCACCCGCCGCGCAATCCGGATGAATTTTTCATCAAGCGCGTTATTGGACTGCCTGGTGAAACAGTGAGGTTAAAAAATGGCGAAGTATATATCGGCGATAAAAAAAATCCGCAGGGCTTTAAGATTGAAGAACCTTATCTTAATGAAAAAAACAGAGATAATACACAGCCTTTTCGTGAAAGTGACACCATTTTCAAAATTCCTGAAGACGGTTATTTTGTGCTCGGAGATAATCGCATAGCCAGCTCGGATTCGCGCAGTTGTTTTAAGGAAAGTATCATGAGCGGCGGTTGTGGCCAAGGGGAAAATACTCCATTTTTAAAGTTGAAAAATATAGAGGGAAAAGCCTGGATTGTGCTTTGGCCAATAAATAAATTGGGATTTTTGTAGGGCATTTGTAAGGAAACTGTAGGGGACAGGAATGCCTGCCCCCTACAGTTTCCAAAAATCATGATTCTTTCGCCATGAAATAGAATTCAATCAGGGTCACGGCTCCAATAAAAAGAAGTCCTGACCACCATGTTAAAACGCCAAGCAGTTGAAAAATAAGGCAACCGGTGGCGATAAGCGTGAGCAAAACACCCTGACGAAAGGCAATATTGATGTGGTTGAAATAGATCTCATTGTGATTAAGCCACACGCGCAAATAATAACCCCCTACGGTAAACGTACAGGTTAAAGCAAGAAAAAGACTGAGAAAAAATAGAGCTAAAGCTAACCCCGTGGATTCAAACGGATCCAGCTTGTTCAGGACAACCATCCACGCAATCCAACTAATCACACCAGCTGTGGCAATAATGGCAAGATATTTATTGTGCGACATGATTTTTTTTCAGATAAAAATAAAGAAAGAGTAAAAATGCCCCGAGGCCAATAAAAACCATGGAAACGCGCTGAATTTCAATAATAAAAAAAGAAAAAAGATATTCAGAAAATTTTAACACTGTTTCATCTCTGCCCAAAGCCTGGATTAAAGCATCGCGTCTTGCCTGAAACACGGAAAAAACCCATTTTGGAGCCTCAGACGTCACCAGACTTAACAAAAAGCCTTCTAGGCCACTCCCTAAAAAAGCCTTTCCCTCAAAACGGATAATTGCTGAAAAAGGCTTATAAACAACAAAAACGATCAAAATAATCAACGTCAACATGACACCAAATAAAGTTGTTTTTATTATATCAATCCACTGCAAAAGCAAACCTATAGATATGTTGCTGTCGGTTTTTGAAAAACTTAAATCAACTTGATCCGGAACGGTATCATAAACGGCCTTTTCAAATTGTTTTGCCACAGGCCCGGACACCAGATTGGGATCAATCCCCTTGGGCACGCAGGTGGCAAGCCCTTCTTCGTTAAACTGCGGTAATTCGTCCGGTTGACACTCGGGAAGCACGGAAAAAAGTTTTGATGACATACGCTGTGCTACGGCAATAAGACTTGTACGGAAAGGTTTAAGGCTGAAGGTTAATGTCTTTTCGGGTTCATTTTTTAATTCTTTTAGACGTACTCCAAAATCATCCATAATTTTTTGAAATTGCGAAACCGGAAAAGTATTTTTAATTTCCTGTAACAGCTCGGCTTCCTGAAAATGACGGCGTAGCGTGGGCTCCTGCTGATAAATATTTCTCGTAGCCACATTCACGGCAAAATCGTAAAAAACGGCGACGACCGAACCGGAATAAAAATCCGGATTCAAAAAAGTTTTAGAGAGGCCGTAAGTTAAAAAAGCCGGTAAAGATACGATTATAAATAAAAAGACAAGAAAATATCCAAAGATTTTGCGAACAGCCATATGGAAAAATAATTTGCGGGGTCATTATAACACAGTAAGGACATAACGCTGTTCTGTCCTTACGCGCAAATTTCCTACAAAAGCATTTCCTGCGCGCCACTTAAAGCGCCATTGGCAGGAATAATTTTCCACCGCACCTCTTTTTTTAAACGGCCGCGCATGGTAAAACCGGCGGCTTTTTTATGTCCTCCTCCGCCAAATTTCCCGGCCAGTTCGGCAACATCAACATCGCCACGCTGGGTACGAAAAGAACCTTTGATTTGTCCGTTCGCGTCTTCATTTAACAGAAGGGCAAATTTTGATCCCGGCACAGAATTTAAAAAATCTATCACTCCGGAAATTTCATCGCTTTCAGCGCCGCATTCAGTAAAATCCCGATTCGTAATAAGAGAAACCGTCACGCCTTCCTCGTTAACATACGCATTTTCAAGTACGCGGCCCCAAAGTTTTAAAGTGGAGATCGGCGTAGTGCGAAACAGTTTTCGCGCTACAACATTCAGTCGCCCGCCCAGCTCCATTAGTTTTCCGGAAATTTCAAAAACGTCAATACCGGTATTTGAGTGCATCAAACTGCCGGTATCGTTATAAATACCGCATAAAAGCGCCGTAGCGATTTCCGGCGTTATTTTCAAGTCGCAAAACTCAAAAAATTTATACAGCATTACTGTTGTTGAAGCGGAGGCGGAATCAACAATATTTACTGTTCCAAAATTATCATTGGAAGAATGATGGTCAAAATTGATAACCGGCACGTCGCCACAAAAAATATCAGGATATACTTCATGATACCGTGTCATGTAAGAAGCTCCGGCATCAGAAACTATAATAAGATCATAATCCCGAAAATTAAATCTTTTTATAACCCTGTTCATATCGGCAAGAAAAGAATAACGCTCCGGAATATCGTCAATGCATGCCATATCAATCTTTTTACCCCACTGCTGCAGCCCCAAATAAAAAGCGCAAGATGCGCCAAGAGTGTCGCCATCCGGATTTTTGTGCGAAATGGAAAGGATTGTATTGCCTTTCTCAATAAGTTTTTTGGCTTGTAGAAATTTTTCCTGCATAGTATTTTTGCATTATTAGTATTTTTTAGTAACGGAGTTTAACTAACCTGAAAAAATTTTGCAAGAAGATTTATGAGACACGCAAAAGTCATTTTTATGGGGACACCGGAATTTGCTTTGCCATTGCTACAGGCGCTTATTGACGATCCTCATTTTGAAATCTGCGCTGTTATAACCAGGGAAGATAAAAAAATTGGCCGACGGCAGGTTCTTACAGCTCCACCGATAAAAAAACTGGCATTAAGTCATCATTTACATGTGCTTCAGCCGTCCCATCTGAAGAAAAATATTGAATTTTTGGAACTAGTGGAAAGATTAAGGCCGGACTTCATTGTTACTATGATGTATGGACATATTTTACCGAAAGAATTGTTAGAAATTCCCCGCTACGGGGCCATTAATCTCCACCCTTCACTTCTGCCAAAATATCGCGGCAGCTCGCCTGTGGTAAGCGCTCTTTTGAACGGAGATAAAGAAACCGGCATTACTTTTATAAAAATGGGTGAAAAACTGGATAGCGGCAACATTCTTTTTGTCAAAAAAATACCGATTGAACAGCAGGATAATGCGGCCAGTTTATACATAAAACTGACTCTTATTGGAGCGAGTTTTCTACCGGTGATCCTGAAAAACATTCAGGAAAATAATATTCAGGAAATTCCACAGAATGAATCGCAGGCAACATATTGCGGGAAAATAAAAAAAGACGATGGCTGTATTTCCATTTCTGCCCTTACCGCTGAGGAAATTTGTAATCGCATCCGCGCTTACACTCCCTGGCCTTCCTGTTTTATTTTTTGCGGGGGAAGAAGTCTAAAATTTCTGGAAGCGGATTTTGATAATGAAAAAAACGCCTCTCCGGGTGACATTGTTGAGTTGACGAAAAATACAGTTGGCATCGGCACGAAAAAGGGACTGTTGATACCGAAAAAAATCCAACTGGAAGGCAAGAAACCCATGATGATTCATGAATTTCTCGCGGGCAACCGGGAACTGCTTAAAAAACTGCTTGCCAGCGCAAAATAAATGAAAAGTAGCACCTGTCCCGGATATAATGAAAAGAAATAATGATCAAAAAAACCAATGAGTGTTATGCCTGCCAAAATAGCAAGCATGGAAGCGAAGTTGTGACGCTGAAATCCGTGCAAAAGCCCACGACATTGCTTGATCAAACGATAAAATAAATATCCAAAAAGAAGTAAAAAAAGTGTGCCTCCAATCAATCCAAGTTCGTTCGCGGAGAGAAGAAAAATATTATGCACTGGCTGATATTGCCACGGCATCAGCTTTGAGGCGAGAAATTGCTGCATATTCAGAGTAAATCCGCCAAATCCAACGCCAAAAGGAGCATGTAAGAGCATATCAATACTTCCGCCAAGATATAAATTTCTTTCCTGCAGGGCCGTTGTCATTATATTCCCATTATCAAAAAACAACCGTTTGAAAATAACATCATCAAGACGGAAAATGACAACAAAAAGAACGATGAGGCTTAAGCCGAATAATATGCTGCGAAAAGATATTTTGCGATTATCAAAAGAGATGTATGTCAAAGACGCAATCACAAGAGCAAACAATGCGCTTCGTGAAAAAGTTAGCAATATGGCAACGCCCAGAAGTATGACAAAAGGCCAATAAATAAGTAAATGACGGCGAAAATTGGCAAAAATCAGCATTATGGCAATAAAAAGAGCTCCTCCCAAAACATTGGCGTGAGGAAAGGTTCCAAAAGCCCTTACGATTTTTTGCGAATCCAGATCAATTTTTCCAGCTCCCAACGTCTGCGCCGTCACCATGGGTTCTCCAAAAAAGTGAAGGCCGACAGAACCCTGCAAGATATATTGAAAAATGGCTGTCAGCGCCTGGAAAGCCATTCCCAAAATAAATATCATGATTACCGTTTTTGTTTTTATTATATTGTTGACCAAAAGCAGATAGAGCAAAAATAGTTCTATAAAACGGAAAGTCTGGAAGAGCTGTAACCATTTATCGGTGGCAAAGATTGTTTGCGCCAGGGTTGCGCAGATCAAAAGTACCAACAGCAATGTAAATTTTTCCTCGCCAAAGCGAACCTCAATTGGTTTTTCACGTTGCATGAAAGACAATCCCCATAATGCAAAGGCGAGTAAAAGAAAAATGTCGGCCAAGTATAGAAAAAAAGAAGTATAAATATTGAAATTTCCACTTAAGAAAAGCGGCGTACTGTAAAGCAAAGTTCTAATCTGAAACGGGAAAAAGATCAGAAATAAACACAGAAAAAACCGGCTTGCGTCAATAAGACGAAAACGTAAGGACAATCCTAGGATTGTCCTTACGTTTTCGTTTGAAGAAAATATCTGTTGATCCATGGTTCTATTGCTGCGTTGAAGATTGCTATTTTCCACCGCGTGATACTCCCTGCTGCGTTTGCTGTTTTATTTTAACGGGCAGGAATCCCTGCGGCGGCAATAAAGCATTGATACGGTCTTCCGCGGTCTTAACAGCACTTTCAGCAGGTGTTGTAGCTAAAACAGCGTCAATGGCGCGACCAAAAATTTCATCATAGCGCCCGCCATCGTACACAGGAAAACTTTTTGCAAAACCCGTCTGTTCCGCAAAGACACCATAAATTGGATCTTTTTTCTGGTCCTCAATCATATCCCGCCGGCTGGCTGGACGATGCGTTTTCTCGCTGTAAAATTGAATATTCTCCTTTGAAGTTAAAAATAGCAAAAAATCCCATGCTTCTTTTGGATATTTGGATGTTCGGGAGACCGTTTCGGCATAATAGTTGGCATAACTGACGCGTGTGTCATTTGAAACGGCCGGATCCTTTACTTGAGGTACGGGACTGATACGCACATTTTTGATTTCAACGGTCTGCACGGCCTTGTCTTTAAGGTCTTTTAGGACGGTTTTTAACTGTTCGTACATGTAAGAATATCCAAAAATCATTGCCGCTTTTCCGCGGGCAAATGTTTCCAGTTCTTTTGTTTTTGAGGTAGCGGAGGCGAGATAACCGTTCCAGGAGTAGTTTTTATTTGATGGAAGGGCAAAGCTGGTATAAAGACGCAAAGCTTCCACGGCCGGACTTAACAATGGTCCTGTGCCTGTCGTAAGCTGCTGCTCCGCAAAAACCGCCTCTGACAGATTTTCATTGTAAAAACGCGTTTTAAATTGCAGCATGAGCATGTATAAGATATCAACAGCCCTCAAAATATTGTCTGAACGCCCCATCGCGATGCCAGAAACCTCAAAACGCTCAAAGCTGTTATCCGTTTTTGTAAGCTTGAAAACATCATCTTTCAATGCTTCCCAGGTCTGGGACGGTCTTCCGCGCGTTGGCAGCTTATCTTCAAAAAAAGCTTTGTTGTAGTAAAGCGCCAAAGTGTCCACCATAAGCGGTAAACCATACACTTTTCGCGTACCATCAACGCTGTCGTTCAAAACAAGATCGTTATAGGCAACATTGACAAATGTTTGTTCAAATTGCTTTGGGCTCATCACCGTCTGCGGCATTGGAGAAAGTTTTTTTGTATTTGGCAATAACCAGTAATTGGGCACGGAAAAAATATCAGGCCCTTCGCCTTCCGCTAACTGGTTAATGACGAGCTTTTCATACTCTACCGGATCAACAAATTTGCGATATTTAATAGTAACGTTGGGGTGCTTTGCACGGTACTGCTGAATCAAAGGAGTAATAACATCTTCATCATCAAACAGTTTATAATACGTCAATTCAATGGCTTTGGAAGCTTTTTTTATCGGTGTTTGCTCTTTGCGCACGCAGCCCTCAAGTAAAAGAGAAAATGTAGTTAAGAGAAGCGCAAAAGCCAAAAAACGTCTAAATTTCATATACGGGGATAAATTATTCATTATTCATTATTCATTATTCATTATTCATTTGCAAATTTAGCCCCTCTAAGCCCTTCAAGAAAATATTTTTTTGACAGGGCATAATAATATAAATTTCTATTAAAAAATTTGGCGCAGAAAAGCGAAGGCGATGTTCCAAGTAGCCAAAATATGAAATATTTCCACGATGAAGGCACTTTTTTTAATTCAGGATAGCGACGATGAAAAATCCACGCCGACGCGCCAATATTGTTCATTCTATGGGCCAAAGCTTCTTCATTCATCATATGATCGTGATAGCCTATGGCTGCCGAGTTGTAATGTATATGTAAGCCTTCGCGCAAATACAGACGATAGCCCAATTCAATATCTTCCCAGCCATAACCGGAAAAATCCGGATCAAACGGATATTTCTCCAAAAGAGAACGTTTGAGAGAAATGTTGGAAGTATAAAAAAAATTAAAATCCGCTTCTTTTTTTCCTTCCAGTTTTTCATATGCAAATTGATGCCCCCCAAAACGGCCAAAAATTGATGAACCGTTGGTCATCCAGCGCATAAAATCATTTACTGGTAATTTTGGATGCCATGTGGTAAAGCCCAAAACGGCTTCATTTTCTTTAGAAAAATGAAGATGAAAACGCAGATGTTCGCTTAAAAAATCCTGCGTTACAATGATATCATCGCCAATAAATACAATGATATCGCCTTTCGCATATTTGAGACCACAATTTCGTGCAATCCCCTGCCCCTGATTTTTCTGATAAAGATAAAAAAGATTGGAATGTTTCTGTTGAAATTGTTTTACCGCCGCCTTCGTCTGATCTTTGCTTCCATCATCTACAACAATAATCTCATAATCTTTTTTGGGAAGCGTTTGATGAAATAGCGCTTTCAAACATGTTTTTAAAATATTGGACCGGTTGTGAGTAGGGATAATGACACTAAGGAGCATGGTATCTAATGTAAGGGCGATCCCGTAAGGATCGCCCTTACATTTAACATAAATTACCCCTGTACTTCAACCAAATTGATCTGATCTACATCATTGCTTTTTTTGATACTGATAAAATTTACGGCATCTGCGACAATCTCTGTTATTGTCTTATTTTTCCCTTCTTTATCCTTAAAACTGTGATTGGAAAGACGACCTTCCAAATAGACTCCACTGCCCTTTTTTAAAAATTCACCGCAGACTTCACCAAGCTTGCGCCAAGCCACAATTTTGTGAAAATCCGCAGCTTCATGTTTTTCGCCGTCGCTACTTTTCCAATCGCGATTGGTGGCGACTTTAAACGTGGTCACGGTCTGACCGGCTGGAGTGCTCTTCATTTCAGGGTCAGCGGCCAGATAACCCATGAGCAGAACCTTATTAACGCTTCTCATAGAAGTAAAATTAAGAAATAAGTGGTATCAACATACCAAGCGAAGTTAACCGATTTTTAAACGAATTATGAAAAAATGTTAAAATACAACCATGTTTACCGGCATTGTTCAGGAAATTGGCATCGTAAAAACCATAAAAAAACGCAGCAGTCTGCGTGAAATAAGTGTTCATGCTCCAGAGTCTTCAAGGTGTCTTAAAAAAGGTGATTCCGTGAGTGTTGATGGCGTATGTTTAACAGTTATTGCAAGAACTGGAGAAATTTTTACCGTGGAAGTAATCCAGGAAACATTAAAAAAAACAACTATTGGCCTTTGGCATCCGCATCAAAAAATAAATCTGGAACTACCACTCAAATTTGGCGATAAAATAAGCGGCCATTTTGTGACCGGACACGTTGACGCGAAAGGACTGATCGTAAAAATAAAAAAACAAGATAAAAATCATATTTTGACCATGCGAATTCCAAAAAATCTTAAAAAATTTATTGTTAAAAATGGCTCAATTACAATCAATGGTGTCAGTTTGACGATTGCAAACGTTACAACAAAAAATTTTGGGATTCATTTGATTCCATTTACGGAAAAAAATACCAATCTTGGCAGTGTAAAAGAAAAAGATTATGTTAATATTGAGATAGACATTTTAGCACGCTATAAGTATACAAAAAAATATCTGAAAATATGAAAATATCTGAAAGCACTCCAATCAAACTCAACGGTAAACCATTTCGTTTTGCGATTATTCTTTCGCGTTTTAATGACAAATTAGGGCTTGAGCTCCTGAAAAATACGAAAGAAACGCTTATGGCCAATGGGGTAAAAGAAAAACGTATTGAAATCTTTCGGGTTCCGGGCGCTCTTGAAATTCCAATTGCAGCAAATCTGCTGGCTCAAAAACATCGTTATAACGTTATTATTGCCCTCGGGGTTGTGATAAAAGGGGCGACACCGCATTTTCAGCATGTAAGCCAACAATGCTACCGCGGACTTATGGATGTCAGTCTCTATTCCGACACTCCTGTTATTTTTGGTGTTTTGACCGTCAATAATGAAAAACAGGCCAAAGAAAGAGTCGCAAAAAAGGGCCTGAATAAGGGAAAGGAATATGCCGAGGCCGCCATTGAAATGGCCATGCTGGTGAGAAGGTAAATTAAAAATTATAAATTTGAAATTAATTAAAAATTCACCCACCATGAGTATCAAAAAATTTCAGAACATCAGCCTCACAAATAAGAGAGTTTTGCTACGCGTGGACTACAATGTTCCTCTAAAAAATAAAAAAATTGAAGATGATACCCGTATTATTCAAACGCTTCCGACCTTAAAGCATCTTCTGAAACAAAAGGCCAAAATTATTCTTGTTTCCCATTCGGGCAGACCCGATGGAAAAATCGTGCCTGCTTTACGTTTGAACCCCGTTGCTGCCCATTTAAGTAAGCTTTTGAAGCATCCTGTAAAAAAACTGGATGAATGTATTGGCGAAAAAGTTAAAAAAGCGGTTATGGCAATGAAACCCGGGGATATCATTATGCTGGAAAATGTCCGTTTTTATCCTGAAGAAGAGAAAAACAGTCAAAGTTTCGCAAAGCGCCTTGCTTCGTTAGGTGAGGTTTTTGTGAGCGATTCTTTTGCGACGGCTCATCGCGCACACGCTTCAGTGGTTGGCATAGGCAAATATTTACCATCATATGCCGGTTTTCTCATGCAGAAAGAGGTTGAAATTCTATCAGGATTGCTCAAAAAGGTCCGCAGACCCCTTACAATCATTTTTGGAGGCGTAAAAGTTGAAACAAGGGTCGGTATTTTGGAAAATTTTTTACCAAAAGCGGATTATTTTTTAATTGGCGGCGGAATGGCTAATACTTTTTTGGCCGCAACAGGTTACGATATTGGAAAATCCCTTCATCAGGCTGACAAAATTAAAACAGCTCAAAATATTATGTTGAAAGCGGAGGCTCTGCATGATAATTTTGTTTTACCAAAGGACGTGATTGTTGCGGATGAAATCAGCGAAAAGGCCGAAACGGCGCATTTGCCGGTAGAAGACGTTATGGGAGACATGAAAATTCTTGATATTGGCTCAGAAACCATTAAACAATTTATTAAAGTTATCCAGCGTTCAAAAACTGTGATCTGGAACGGCCCTCTTGGTCTTTCAGAATTGGAACATTTTCAAAAAGGAACCCGTTCCATTGCCAAAACCCTCGTCTTATTAAAGAAAAAAGTGCAATGCATTGTTGGAGGCGGAGACACGATTGAAGCAATCAAACGAATGGGTTTCAAAGAAAGTCAATTCACGTTTGTATCCACGGGCGGCGCCGCCATGGTTGAATTTCTGGAAGGGAAAAAATTGCCGGGTGTGGAGGTTTTAAAAAAATAGGTCACGGTTTTGTAGGGAACAGGCATGCCTGTTCCCTACAAAACCGTCATCACAATCTCATCATTGTTTTTTTCTCCCGTCACTCCACCTTTGAATCCGCTCCTCCACTTTATTACGTTTCACGGCGTACCGTTCTCTTGAAAGCTTGATGATTTTTTCAGGGCGACTTGGATCTTCAACACGACTGGGCGGAGGAAAAGTGCAAAAAGAAAATGTTTGAGATGGAGTGCCATTGATGGATAATTTAGCATAGGCATTATGTTTTTTTAGAGTGACAAAGTCATTTGGCAGGACTTCATTGGATTGCTGGGAATTACGACTTGCAAGTCCATAAAACTGAGACGTAAGATTTTGAGCATCATCAAAACCGACCTGAAAAGAAATGAGAGTTCCAACATTTCCAAAAATCGCATACTGAAGATTTTCCGGCATTTGCGCTATAAATTGGTGGGCGAGAGTTAAATTGAGCCGGTATTTGCGCGCTTCAGACAAAATACTGAGAAAAGCATCAGTCGCAAAATTCTGGAATTCATCAATATACAGATAAAAGTCAACTCTATGCGCTTCCGGAACGGAAGCGCGGCTCATGGCATCAAGCTGAAACTGGGTAATCAGCAAAGATCCAAGAAGATTCGCCGTGTCTTCGCCGATTTTACCCTTGGAAAGATTGATAATGACAATTTTTTGGCGGTCCATGACAAAACGAAGGTCAAGAGCGCTATTGGGCTGTCCGACAATATTGCGAATAATCGGAGAAGAAAGAAACTGGCCCACTTTATTCAAAATTGGCGAAATAGCTTCAATCCGCAGCCTAGGATCCATTTTTTCAAATTCTTGCAGCCAAAAATTTTTGACAACAGGGTCGGTAATTTTTCGCACCACGCGGCAGCGAAACTCATAATCATTTAGCATGCGCGGAATGCCGAGCATGGTCGTATTTGGATATTCCAGAAGAGCCAAAAGCGTATTTCTTAAAATATGTTCCAGACGCGGCCCCCAGCTTTCAGCATAGATTTTTTTAAAAACACCGATACAGCCTGAACAAATAAGCGTGCGCAAAGCGGCGACATCATTTTTTAGCATGTTGAAAGCAATTGGAAAATCCCTGTCGGAGGGGTCAAAAACGACAACATCATTCATTCTGTTCGAGGGAATGTTTTTCAAAATGGCATCAGCCAAGTCTCCATGCGGATCAATAACGCCTACACCGCGACCCGCATAAATATCGGAAAAAATCATATTTTCCAGAAGAGTGGATTTCCCCGTGCCGGTTTTGCCGATGATATAAACATGTTTTCTGCGATCCGCGCTTTTTATGCCAAACGCGCGGTTGTCAGAGCGAAAATTGGTTTTCCCCAGAAGCGTGAGCGGCAATTCATCTTGAGAAGAATTATTTTCCGTAGGAAGATCTTTTGGAGGTTCAAACGCTTTTGAGTGGACCCAACCAATATTCGGAGTTGTGACCGTTATATTGGGCAAATGATAAATGGTCGCCAGTTCTTCAATATTTAGAACAAAAGGCTTGTGAATTGCGCGCGTTTTATATCGTTGATGCGCGGTATGATGATTGACAAGTTTTTTGATTTTAAAGCCATTCAGATGTGGAATATGAAACTGTTTGAAAGATCCGCAAATTTCCTGCAATTTGGAAAGGCCACTTGGCTTATTTTTGGCTTCTGAAAAGTATAAAATGCGAATATTTACTTCGTACAGAAGCTTGCCTACCTTATCAATCGCGGCAACCATGCTTGTTTCTTTTTCATGAAATTTGGAAACCTGCTCTTCAATTTCAGATCCATGCGCTGCCGATGATGTTCTGAGTATGCTGGTATTCGCAAAAAGACCCTGAAACCAGAAAAAAGTATAAATCGGAAAAAAAATAATTTTTGTCATCCGGCTACGCGTACAAAAAGCCTTTGCGTAAAGCTTTTGAAGGGTTTCAATATTCATAAAAATACCTTTTTTCATAATCCTCACGCATTTGACAAAAATACGGCGCCATTTTTCTTTCAGAGGCCGTACTACAATTTGAATACCAATTTTTTCAGAGGCCCCGTCTTGGCGGACACTATTGGCGAAAAATTGCGTGGAAGCAAGCGTGGCGGTAATGGCAGCCAATGGATCAAGTGCAATTTTGGCTTTCTTATCATCAAATTCCGCATACCGTTTAATAGGATAAATATCGGGATCAGTCAGGGTCATTTCAGCTCCCAGAGCGTAGTGAAAAGAAATCTCCTCCACATCGTTTGAAACTTTTTCAATCTCCGCACACGGATATTGAGCATAAATCTGCTCTTCTATCGCATGCTGCAAACCCAGTGGGCAACAGACATAAAAACAAATATTCCCGTTGCTATTAACAATTTCAAAACTCACTTTTTTGTGAAAAAAGCCGTTTAGAAATTTAAACGGTAAAAATGGCTGTAACATACCGTGAAGCGTCGCGAAAATCTGCTCAGCCGCCATTGGACTTTTTTCATTGTTCCTTGCCGGAAGGATAGCCAAAATAATGAGTTTTTC
>CAYHVY010000015.1:0-16357 GCA_964360095.1 uncultured Candidatus Peribacteria bacterium
GGGAAAATATTATTTTGGAGCAATGCAGGTGTCGCTGGCTGACTATTTCATATTGATATATGAGCTGTGAGAAAAATGCGCGCCAGACGCAGCTCATCGTACGAAAAATCTTCACCAAGAATTTCTTTTACAGGTGATAAGTTTGGTATGCCAGATTGTTTAAAGGCCTGTTTAATTTTTTCAAGACGTTCGGCTGGCAATTGTAAATGGGAAATATCAATTTTTTCTCCATTTTCTAGCAATTTCTCGAGATGGGTTAGAATAGTTCCTACCGCCAGTTTGCGCCTTCCGGCAATCTCTTTGAGCGGCAATTTCTGCCTAAAAAATTGTCGGCTCATTTCATAAGTGGGGTTTTCCATTTTTGCACCAGGGGCTTTTGAATTACCGTTTTGTCCTATTGATTTCTGCCTACGCTGAAATCCCATAGATCGTTCCGGCAAATTTTTACTTTTGGCATACTCACTAATAATATCCAAAAAAACTGCTCCGAATTCCTGGAGTTTCAATTTTCCAACACCGGTTATGCGGGAAAAACTCTCTGTGCTCTGCGGAAGGTAAAATGACATCTCTCGAAGCGATACATCGCCAAAAATAATAAAAGGCGGCACCCTTTTTTGATCAGCAATGCTTTTCCGTAAAATCCGCAATTGTTCAAAAAGATCCTGATGATAGTTGAGAACCTCATCCTCTAGTCTTTCTTTATTGCCAACTGCAAAATTCTCCTCGATTTTTGGCTTCATGAGGATAACTTTTCCGCGCTGTCGCATTAACAACCTCCCTTCTTCGGTTACCTGAAGAACAGGATATTCACCTAAAGTTTTGAGCAACAGATTTTTTGAAATTAACAGCTGGATTATGAGATTTAACTCATCGGGTTTTTGATCATTTGCAATTCCAAAAACTGACAATTTTTCATGACCGCGAGAAAGAATCTTCTCATTTCTGTGCCCTTTCAAAATATGAATGATATATTTTGCTCCAAAACGTTCACCTGTACGGATAATTGCCGAGAGAATTTTCCAGGTTATCTCGGTGGCATCAAATGTTTCCCGTGGCGTAAGACAAACATCGCATCCATTACAATTTTCTTGGCTAAACTTCTCTCCGAAATATTTTAGAAGATAGGTGCGACGGCAGGTAGAACCCTGTGCGTATTCAATTACTTGAGCTAATTTTCGGACTGCCTCATTTCGCAGAACGTCATCCTTGATGTCATTGATAAAAAAATCCTGTTTGATTTTATCGCCATAAGAGTAAAAAAGAACGCAATCGCTGGGAAGTGAGTCGCGTCCCGCGCGACCCGTCTCCTGGTAATAGGATTCCAGCGTTTTGGGAAGATCAAAATGCACTACGAGGCGGACATTTGGCTTGTTGATGCCCATGCCAAAAGCAATGGTAGCTACGATAACCGTGGTTTCATCATGCATAAATTTTTCCTGCGTTTTTTTGCGGGTCGCAGCATCAAGACCCGCATGATAAGCGAGCGCGCTGTGCTTCTCCTGACGTAAAAAATCGGCCAATTCTTCAGTATTTTTACGCGAAGAACAATAAATGATGACAGATTCATTCTCATATTTTTTTAATAAAGCTAAAAGTTGATCAAGAGCATTTTTCTTTGGTCTGACGCCATAGTTAAGATTGGCGCGGTTAAAACTGGAAAGAAAAATTTTAGCTCCGCCCAGATGAAGTTGTGAAGCAATATCCGTCCGAACTTTTGCTGTGGCTGTAGCGGTCATGGCAACAACAGGCACTCTTGGAAAATCATCGCGGAGATTTTTTAAATTGCGATATTCAGGCCTAAAATCATGTCCCCATTCCGAAATGCAATGAGCTTCATCAATGGCGATTAGATCCAGTTTAAGCGCTTTTAATAAAAGACGAAAATCAGGCATTGCCAGCCTCTCCGGCGCAACATAGAGAATTTTGATCCCCCCTGTTTTTAAACGTGATTCAATCTGTTGAATTGCACCAAAGGGAAGACTGCTATTGATAAATTCAGCGGCAATGCCGTTTGCTTTTAAAGCATCAACTTGGTCTTTCATCAGAGCAATTAAAGGCGAAACAACCAATGTAAGACCTTTAAACTTCAATGCCGGCAATTGGTAGCAGAGTGATTTGCCTCCTCCCGTCGGCATAATTACAAGCGCATCTTTTCCGACAAGCAGATGCTTGATAATTTCTTCCTGCAAGGGGCGAAAAGTATCGTAGCCGAAATATGTTTTGAGTAAACTGTGCATAGTGTCTACAACATACTATAAAATTATTATAAATTCCTAAAAAAATCCTTAATTTTTTCTGCCGATGTTATGGAGATGTTAATGGATCCCCAGTCAACTATTGCAGACATTCTCACTCATGTTCAAAGAGAGGCAACAAAAGAATGTTGAATATCAAATTCAAAAATTGTCACCGCCATAGGCTAACGAGTCGTAAATGGCTTACAAAGGCCATTTTTCTGGGGAGGAAGGATTCGAACCTTCGTATACCGCCTCCAGAGGGCGGTGCCTTACCACTTGGCGACTCCCCAATATTTTTTTAACAAGAAAGATTTTATTTAGATTTTGGAACAAATTATTTTGTAACAATGCCTAAATTAAAAATTTAAGCATTACGAGCATTATATGAGTTAACAGCAAATATACAAATTTCTACCCCGTCCAATTAATAATCAAAATTCTAAAATCCTGCAGATCAATAATGCCATCCTGGTTGAGATCGGATTGTTTGTAATATTTTTGTTCCTCTGTATCTGTTGGTTGAGTTTTTCCGTACCAATAAGCCATAATTGAGAAATCAATCAGATTGACAAAACCGTCTTTATTTAAGTCTCCAACTATGGTTTCACCAACTTCCGATAAGATATTTTGCACGCCTACTATAAAATATATTTTTTTGCTCTGTAAGTCCCCATCCTGTGCCTGTACGCCATATCTTCCCAGCGACAATAATGTTGTGTCCAGAATATAGGAATATGAGCCATCGTCGTCGGTATTGATTCGGAGTGTAATTTTTTCACGTCCGCTTATATTGACAACAATCTGGCTTGTTGCTGAACCCTTTCCAAGAATTCTTATTGGATCTCCTGCTTTTGCGCTTGTTTTGTTGACCATTATCGTTGGCTGCTTTTTTTCTTTTACAACCTGTAATTTTCCATTTTGTTTTGTTCCAGGATTTGATGCTCCGCGCAACGCGGTGTTGTCCTGTGTAGTTCCACCTGTTGGAGTATTTACAGTGCCGCTCCCGCCGCCACTGCTCCCGCCGCCACTGCTCCCGCCGCCACTGCTCCCGCCGCCACTGCTCCCGCCCGGTGGTTGAATTGGTCCTGGAGGAGGAGGTGGTGGTTCTTCCTTATTAACAAGAGCAAAAACACTTAAATGGTTTGTGGCGGCAGTACTTTGAACAAAATAATTGTACGCGCCGGCTAATTGTTCAAGAGAAGCAATAAATTCGTCAATCCCTAGCGTTGTATAATCACCACCGGCAGTCATTTGCACTTTAACGCTTTGAGTTGTTGGCAAAAGAATCCATGTTTTTTTGATGTCATCATAATATCCAATTGAACCTTTAAGGGATTTCTTATTAAAGCCGCTTACAGAAGCCATACTGTTAATAACATCCTTGTCAAAATTAATTTGTATTCCAATTGGTGGGTTGATGGATTTGGTGATATTATTTCCCATAGTGTCGGTAGCATTTATTTCCAGGCCAAATCCGACGGGTGTTGCATTTTCAGTTTTTGCGATTGCGGCAACCTTTTTTAATACAATATTGGTGCCATTGGCATTACTGCCTAAAGCATTGCTATCAATCTCCAGATTGATAGATTTCGTTGTAATATAATGGTCCTGCGTGGCATCAATATTGTACATGATCGGTGTTTCCCGAATAAATCCACTGACAGTTTGATTTGCTGTCAAAACGAGGCTTGCTGTTCCCGCGTTGACGTTATTTTGACTTGTGAAATAACCGTCTAAAGTCGTTGCTGTGATGTTCCATACTGTATTTGGGGCAACCTGAAGAGTAAAATTCCCCGCCTGGTCTGTTATTTCGTGAACGTAAGTTGATTTATCAGCCGTAGTCCCGTTTACAACGGCACTTGTGACAGGATTGTTATTGGCATCTTTGACTGTCCCGGCAATATTTGATGTCGCAGCTGTGAGTTCAAGCGTATATTGTTCTGTTTTATCCGCACTTGTTGTGATAACTCCCGATGAAAAGCCTTTTTTTGATGCCCGTATTGTGTATGTTCCTGGCGCGACCTGCGCTACCGCCTGTCCACCGGCATTTGTTTTGGCGCTGGTAAATAGGTTATTATTGCTGTTGCCGACTACTTCAACGAAAACATCATCAAGAGGTGTTTTTGTAGCGCTGTCGTTAACCTGCACCGTGAGAGTTGCTGTGACAATATCGCTAAAATCAATATTTATGTTTTTATCACTACCCGCAAGAGTAAGTTCCAGTGTTTTTCTAACAAGTCCCTGTGCAACGGCTGTAAGCTTGTAACTGCCATTTAAAAGCCTTATTTTGCCATCGGCTCTGCCGTTAAAAACACCCATAGTATTCAATGCCGCGGTTTGTGTGTTTGCGACGTATAAATGCAGGACCAGCTCGTTGATGTTGGCTGGAAGATTTGTGGCCGAAAAAATAAGATAATTTTGCCGTGGAACAATTATTGTGCCCAGATCGCTGATGTTTGGCCCTGTGATAACTTTATTTGCGGCCTCCATAGCCCCACTGTCACCGCCATAAAGAACTTTATATGCTTCCCCTGGGCTGTTTTCTTCTACTCTCAGGCTGAAATTACCACTTAAATCTGTTCGAGTGGAATATTCCTGGCCGATAATTTTTTGATTGTCGGTATTATATTTTACAGCTGTTATAAAAGTGTTAATGTATGGCTGGTTTTCGTTCATAAGCAATTTTCCAACAATTCTGCTGAATCTAATAGTGTTACCTTCCAAAAAATCAACATTATTGACTGATGATGCCGTGACTGCCAGTTTTTTTACCACGTCAATATAACCTTTTGCCGCCGTGAGGGCTTTACATGTCCATTCGCCGCTATAACTGTAAACGTAGAGAATATACTTTCCCTGGTCGTTTGTATAGACATCGCTTACATCATATTTACTGTTGGTACAGCTCACGTTGACATCTTTTATTCCCAAACTGTTCATATCTTTTACTGTTCCGCTGACAGCAACGGTCGGCTCTTGCAAAACAAAATCTGTCGTCAAGGTGGTATCATTTGCTTTTATCGCGACAACTTTTTTTACGCGATGCGGAAAGCCTTTTACGTATGCTTCCATAACAAGTTTTCCAGATGTGACGGGAACCATGTACGTCCCATCAATATTGGTAACGGTATTTTTTGTCATCCATATATTATTATTTTCATATTCAGAATTTATTGAAACGTGTGCGTTTGGTATTGGCTTGCCGCCCTGATTTTTAACAGTCCCGATAATGAATTGCGTCGCCTGGATGAGATTAAAGTTCACGTTCACTGGTGAAGTTGCCGATGTTACCGACAACATCACCGGCGCCGGTGTAATAATAATATTGGAGTTTTCCTTTCCATCGCCGTTAAAATCTTCAAAATTGCTTATTCCTAAGCGATAACTGCCTTCATTTGGAACATCAAAGTCTTTTGGAATATTAATGGTAAAATTTGTTGTGCCTGAGCTACTCAAGATAACTTCTTTTTTGATGGATGTTGTGTTGCCCGTCCATACATTAATTTTTGTTCCTCCTGGAATGGCAGGGTGGGTTATAGTTCCACGTATCTGTAATGAAGAAACTGGTTGAAGGAAAAAATTGCCTGTTAATGTAGGAGTATTGGCATTCAAATTAAAACTCAAATCTTTTCCTGATTGAGGTGAGAAATTGGGGGGAATTTTGCCTTCGTCCAAATAAACTCTAGCATATGTGGATTTTGTGCCGCCTTCAGGAATAGGAACATTATTTAAAGTTGCGGTACCCGTAGCATCAGTTACAAGTTTTTTGATGCCAATCGTTGGCCCCTGAAAAACCAGGTTGATGCCATCAATTCCCACATTAGTGTCATCATTCAAAACTTTTACGGTAATTTGACCGTTTCCTTTTCCCTGGATAGAGAAAGGATTAAACAAATGAGGTCCTTCTTTCATGAAGCCAGAGACATAAATGGTTTTCCATTGAACAGTGTTGCTTGTTGAGGCAATAATAGGATTGCCAATGTCGGAAATAGTAAATTCTATTTTTGCCCCATTAGCGCCAATACTGGCGTTTGGCGTCATATTTAAAGGTAAATCCACGGTTCTATTAGCGACATCATTGACCGGCGTACCCAATGTTACAGGATTACGGGGATCACTGAAGATGTTTTTATTGATTGGCAGATTTGGCACTCTGGCGGCCCCAACATTAAATCCTGTCGGGAAGATTAACCGAAGCATATCGCCATTTGAAACTGGTCGTGTCAGAGTGGTAACAAAATGATAATCCGTCTTCTCTCCAGCAAGATTTGTGAGTGGAGAAATATAATTTGGATTAAAGAAACTTGCGGCCGTATTTTCCGCTGTACTTTTACAGTTGGCGCATTCATCCCATCGGAATCCAGATATTGTTCTTTTTACACTTTCAAAGTAATCAGCACCTACATACAATTTGTGGACGCCTCTGCCATCATCTCTGATGACACGGTCTTCTTCGGCAAAAGTTCTGCTGCCCCTGCTTGTAAAGTTTGGGTTCACAGTGATTGTACAATTGTTCTTTTCTACAAGATTAATGCCGGTCACAATAAGTCTTTTTTCATGAACATTATAATTTGCATTGGCATTTTCCAATGAAATTAAATTGCCATTGCAGGTCAATTGGTATAACTGTAGGTTGGTCGCCTTGGTCGCATTGGTCATGGCTATGGGTGTATTAAAAAGAACTTCAAATCCTTTCGTATTGAAATCCGCTGTTGCCTGAAGAGGAATGATGTTGTCGTGCGGGCCGGTTGTAAACCTTGTTTTATACCCGCCAAATACATTGCCTCCCATATCTTTGAGTATTCCCTGATTTAGGGTCACTTCATATATTGTTGAATCCCAAAGAAGCCAGCCAAAATCGATATGGAGACTCTGCGCCTCACTATCGCATTTAGTGTAAATATCCGGCAGAGACGCGTTCATTGCTTCTTCTCTGGCATTTATTGTTGTCGCGCTCCATGCGGACCATATATCCATATTGTAATCCGAACAATCAAGCGGTTTGTTAAAAACAAAATCCATGGCTGGAGTAAGGGTGCTTACTCCAGAACTTCCGTTTGGTGGATTGACGGCAATAAGGGTAAGGGGTGTCGTATCGGCTGTATTTTTTACGGTATAGCTGAATTGTGCGGGACCGATGCTGCGCCCGGAAATATCTTTTAAACTGCTATTTACGGAAAGTGTCACGCCGGTTGATGTTAATTGTTGATCAGGTCTGAAAAAAACCGTTTGTGTTTGTATATCATAAGAAGCCCAACCATCTATTGCTGCCCCATCTGCATTTTTAAGGACGACAGTATTGGTGTTAAGTGTTGCCTCATTCAATATTCCCCGGATTTTAAAGCTGAAGGCCTTAAAATTACCCGGAATTATGCTGTTATCTGGTGGAACGAGAGCCGTAATTGGCGAATCATAATCCAGGATATCCGTTTTCCCTTCTTTTGGGATAAAATTCAGATATTGAAAAACGAATACCGATCCGATTGCGAACACTACAATTATTCCCTGATAAAATAATTTTATTAAATTTTTTTTGTTTTCCATAAGTGTTTTTGTTTATTTGTCATATCATTATATCATTTTTTAATTTTCAATACCAGGGTTATTTGCAAATTTGATATACTCAACTTACAACTTATGGTGTTTTGAAATATTCTTTTATATTTTCCCTATGACTCTTATCAATAATCATTGTGTTCCATGTGAGGGAGGAACGCAGCCTTTACTCAAAGGTGAAGCGCAACAATACCATACTGAAGTACCTCTGTGGTCGTTGCATCAAAAATCTATTGAACGTGAATTTAAGTTTAAAAATTTCAAAGAAGCAATGATATTTGTAAATAAGATAGCGGAACTTGCTGAAAATGAAGGCCATCACCCGGATCTGCATGTTTTTTATAACAAAGTTCGTTTGCAGTTGAGCACGCACGCCATTGGCGGTTTATCGGTCAATGATTTTATTTTAGCGGCGAAAGTGGATTTGATCGTTAATATCTGAAAATTTTATGTCTAAAATTATAACTGCAAAGCCTGCAAATTCACCATTTGTTGGTGAAAGCCACAAAGCCCACCGCTTGAGCGATATTATTCTGGGCGGCCAGGACGGCCTTGTTAATGTGCTAGGTGTTATTTTGGGTGTCGCCGCGGCTTCAGGCGACAGGCGCATTGTTCAGGCCGCCGGACTGGCCGCGGCTTTCGCTGAATCCATTTCCATGGCGGCCGTCGCATATACTTCCAACGTTGCTGAACGCGATTTTTATTTTAGCGAATTGGCCCGTGAAAAACGTGAAATTAAAGAAGTACCCGAACTGGAAAAGGAAGAAATCCGTGAAATTTATAGAAAAAAAGGCTTCAAGGGTCATTTATTGGAAGAGATTGTCAAAATCATCACTTCGGATGAAAAAGTCTGGCTTGAGACCATGATGAGCGATGAACTTCATCTTGCTCCCATTGACCACAAACGTCCCTATAAGGCTGCTTTTATTGTGGGTTTTTCAACAATTATTGGTTCACTTATTCCGTTGTTGCCATTTTTCTTTTTTACCATTCGTGATGGAATTATTGTATCCGTTGTTATTTCTGCCATTGCGCTCTTTACAGTCGGCGCCGCGAAGGCAAAATTAACTATCGGCAATTGGGGAAGAAGCGGTCTTGAAATGGCGGCGATCGGCATCGTCTCGGCGCTTGCTGGTTATGGAGTTGGATTGCTTTTTACCGCAACATAGCTTCGGAATCATACGCTTTTTCCTTTGGAAAATTTAGAAAAAAATAAATCAATGTTATAATCAATTCGTATGGCATCCGCCAGGCTGGAGCGTAGCGGAAGCCCTAGCCATCAAGTGCCCAGAGGGCTATCCTTAAATTCTACAAAAATGCAAAATGATATCCCAATTAAGAATTTTTCCGGCTATTTTTTTATATTCTGTTTTGTTGCGGCGCTTTTCTTTGTATATTGGCTTTTCAGGCCATTTTTATCCGCGCTTGTTTTGGCGGTGATTTTATCAACGGTATTCCGTCCTCTGTATGAGAAAATTTTACAATTTTCAGGAAACCGCCCAAGACTTGCTTCTTTCATGACGTGCCTTTTTATTTTTGTGATTATCCTCATACCTCTGCTCTTTTTTATCAGAATGCTCGGCCGGCAAACTGTTGAAGTTTATGGATTTTTGGAGCAGAAAATCCACAGCGGAGCTCTTGATACAGGTTCATTTTTACAGAAAGGCAATATTTTTTATGATCTTTTTGATCCAAATGCTGGCCGTTTTAGAGAATTTATTAATCTGGAAGAATTTGATATCAAACAGAATGTCATTGAAATCGCCTCAAATATCCGTTCATTTTTGATCAGTGAAATCGGCCCTATTTTAAAAGGCTTTGGGCAATTTTTCCTTGGCGTTGTCATTGTATTCTTTGGAATGTATTACCTTTTTAAGGATGCTGAACTTATCGGGCAAAAATTGATGAAGATCAGCCCTCTTCCTAAGCGTCACGAACTCCGGCTTTTTAAAAAGTTTAGAGAAATCAGTAAAATAGCCTTGGTCAGTATTTTTTTGAAGGCTGTAGCGCAGGGAATAGTATGCGGTATTGGTTTCGCACTGGTAGGTATTAATGGCGCCATTTTTTGGGGAACAATGGTCGGCATTGTGTCCGTTATCCCTTTTGTTGGAACAAGTCTTATATGGCTGCCGGCCTCGTTGCTGTTACTCCTTAACGGACAGGCGTCCGCGGCTATTTTTTTATTTTTCTGGAATCTTATTTTAACGACCAATATTGACAATGTCCTTTGTTCACTTTTTATAGGCAGTCAGGCAAGGATAAACCCGTTGCTTGCTTTTTTATCCGTCTTTGGCGGTATCGGTCTTTTTGGTCTGGCGGGCATTATTTTTGGACCTCTTATTTTGGCAATTTTCTTTACAATGCTGTATATCTATGAACTTGAATACAAAAACATTCTTGATGATAAACATCCATGATTCATCTAGGCCGGAGCAAAGCGCAGGCCCTAGCCATCAAGTGCCCGGAGGGCTATCCTTTTATTTTTTTAATGCCGCGTCAATCTCTTTTTGAAATGTTTCATACGGCTGGGCGCCAACGACTTCTTTTCCATTAATCAATAAGGTTGGTGTGCCGGAAACATTTTTCTTCTTGCCAAGCGCCAGATCATCCTGGACAAGTTTGGTGTATTTTCCCTTCTGTAAGCAGTTTCGAAAGTCATCCATATTAAACTTGAGTCCCTGGGCAAGAGTGTCAAATGTTTGAAGATATGTGGCTTCCTGGCCGGCCCAGGCTTGCTGGTTTTTGAAAAGCAGGTCATGCATCTCCCAGTATTTGTTCTGATCTCCGGCGCATAGAGCGGCCTCGGCGGCCTGTGTTGCCTGCGGATGAAAGTCCAGAGGGAAATTATAAAAGGTATACAGCGCTTTTCCGCTTGCGACATAATCTTTGATGATTTGTGGCATTGTCTCAACAAAAAAACGGTGACAGAACGGACATTGAAAATCACTGAATTCTTCAATTTTTACCTTGGCTTTTTTTGAACCCAGCGACCAATGCTTGTCTTTTGTCAAAGCTTTTTCCAGATTTGAATAATCATAATCCACCGTAGTGTTTATGGATGGAGTCGGCTGCTGTGTTGCAGACGGAGAGGTTGTCGTTGCGGCTGCTGTTTGTTGTGTTGTTGTTGGTGTCCGCATTTTGTTTTCAATGACAAAGTTCATTTTCCCTATGCCGTAGCCAACAATCAGGCCAATAAGGGTAAATGTGGCAATCATCCATGGGTTTGCTCCAGAGTTTGTTTTATTGTTCATAGGTAGAAATGAAAAAAATTATTTTATACACATTATATGACATCTTTCTTCATTCCACCATGGTATTTTACCAATTTCATGCTGGCGAATATCAATCCTCCAATAGCGAATATTCCCGCAACGATTGCGGCGCCCATAATATTCTTGTTTTTTACACCCTGTTTTTGAACATCCAAAATTTCATACTGTTTTAATTCAAAAGCATCATGGGCATTTGGCGCTTTTTTAACGAGCAGTTTTGCTCTTGTTCCATTTAAAAAAGTAGCCTTTGCCAATGGCCCCTGAATTAGACTTTCATGAAAAATAATGTTTATCTGTTTATTTTTTGAGGTTAAAAATACAAATGTGTATTGATTGCCCCATACAGGCTCACTTGCAATGACGCCGCTGATTTCCTGCATATCAGGATTTGCTTTTCCTGGTGTATTTTCCTCATCAAATAGCCATTGAATAATTTTTTGGCCATCTTCTTTTGCGACAATAGTCCGGCTATATGATTTACCCGCAGGTGCCTGTTGATATTCAACATCATCAATCTTTTTTCCCTGATAATCAAAAAGACGCACCGTGTCACGCTCATTGCTAAGGGAAATTTTTGATTGCTTCGCCATAATTACCAAAAACCCTCCCGCTGGGATCGTTACAGTGTTGGGGAAGAAATATGGCTTACTATCGCCCTCCGCATCATCAAGACGCCAGTTGCCAAGGTTAACATTATCTTGACCCTTATTGTACAGTTCTATCCATTCAGACCTCCGGTCGTCTTTTTTGGCATGCGGAAAAATTTCATTAATCAGGATTTTATCTGACAGATTGCCGTTCCGATATTTTGCTTTTTTTGATGCTTTATTGCTGTTTTTTTTGCCATTTTGCCGTTGCGTCTGTGTTGCTTTTTTTATTTTTTTGGAATTGTTTGCCGCGCTTTTTTCTTCCTGCAATAATGTGGAAAAATTATCAGGAGGTAAGGACAACCCCATGGCTGTCCTTACCTCCATAAATGTTCCTCCAATTAATAAAAAAATGACGAAAAATAAAATGAATTTTTTCATCTCAAAAAAGATAAAATAATTATTTTTATCTTATTCCTTGATATTTAAACCGGATCTAAATTTTTTCTAAAAAAATCTTAAAATTATTCTGCTTCGGGTTTTCTTTCACCGCGCTGAGGGGAATATGGCGGCTGGGGCGCAATGTTCGGCGCTGTCGGCGCAGTATCAATAGCTTTTTCAACCTTAGGAATCAATACCTCAGGGCGAACCGTTGCAGAAGGAACGAATTTGTCTTCTTTGCGTCTGTAGCTTGCGCTGGCGCGGTATGCCGAAGCCTCCGCCTTTTTACCAATTTGCAGGACAATTTGAATCTTTTCATTTTTTACCAGGCCATCCAGGTTATCGGAAGTTAAATGATACGCGTTTAACGCCCGTTCAAATGCCAGAAGCATGTTATAAACCCCTCTGGAGCCAAAAACTTTTTCCTGCGGATGTTCTTTTTCAAATGTTCTTGTTAAACTGCTGTATTCTTCTGCAGTGAGGTCGTGTATGCTTTGTTGATCGGCGAGATGAGTTAAAACAGTTTCATTTTCCTTAATCCATGTTGCTGTATCCGGATCAAAGCGAGACGAATCGGCCTCATAGATTTTCAATAATGCATCCGCCTGAAGAATTTTATCTTTATACCAGTCCTCCGACCGTTTTTCCTGTTTGAACTCAGTAGCGTCAACCTGCCCCGTTAAAACGTCAACCGTTTTTTTACGTTTTTGCTGCTTTTCAAGAACAGATTTTTTTTCCTCCTTGGTGGCTTCTGCGAACTTCTCTTCGTCAACCCCTATACTTCCTTCCCCGGTATGGCCTACGCCGGATGCGTATTTTACCGTACGCACCGTTTCATGCGATGTCGGAAAATAAGCTTCTTGTGGATACATTTTAACGGTTGCCACAACCCTGGTAGATTTGCCAGGCTCGGCAAGTTTGAGGATGATTTTTCCATTTTCAACCGACCATAAATTTGCTCCCGATTTTTCTACAAAATTCGCTGTTTTAACCCCGCTTTTTTCCAGGGCGGCAATGATTTTTTTCGTTATCGTATCATGTTTCTCCACTCCAAGCAGTAAGAAAGTCATATCAACCATTTTTTCAAGCGTGTCTCTGTTGGAATCTATCGTATCTTCTTGTGAAATTTTCACTTCATCCACTTTACAGTTTTTGGGATTACTAATGTCCCCCTCTTTTTTTGCTACGGCAAGCTCTTCTTTGATCTCCTGCCATGTTCCTTCATCCATGGTTGGAGTATGCTCTTTTTGACCCTCCGGGCCTTTTTCAGGTTGTAACATATATTTTGTGGGTTATATGGCTATATTTTTACGTATCGTTAAATGATATACTATTCTTAACATATGGTCAAGAGCTTTTTTGGGTCTTTTGTATGCGAAATGGACACAGAGGGTAATTGACTTCTGGCGATCTCTTGATTATCTTTGTTCTTAGTCCTTTGTTTATCTTTGGATATTTTCTTTCTAAACAATATGTCTTATGTCAAATATTATTCTCGTTTCTCTGATTGCCGCGGGCATTGGTATCGCTCTGGGTTACTTTTACCGGAAGCGTCATATTGAGCAAAAAAACAGGGATATTCAGGGGCGCGGCGAACGTATTTTTCAGGAGGCCCAGACAAAAGCAAAAGAAATTCTCTATGAAGCCAAGAACGAGGCTTTTCGCGAACTGGAAAAAGTCAAAGCTGAAGAAGAAAAAAAGCGCCAACAGCTTGATAAACTGGAAGCCCGGTTGGTTGAAAAAGAAGAGGCTGTTGATAAAAAAATTCAGGCTGGTGATCAGTTAAAAGCTGACCTGGAAGGAAAAATTACGACCGTCAAGCAGTTGCGGGAAGAAGTTCAGCGTATCCACGATCTGCAGGCCGCAGAGCTGGAAAAAATTGCCGGCATGAGCCGTGAGGACGCGAAAGTTCTTCTTTTGAAACAGGTTGAGGAAGATTCCAAAGCTGAAATTGTTGAAGCCATCAAAAGGTCAGAAAAAGAGCTTATGGATAAGGCAAAAGAGCGTGCCAAGTTTATTTTAGCAGATGCCATTCAGAAATATGCTGCGGAAACGGCGACAGAATCAACAGCCACGGTGGTCAATCTGCCGAGCGACGACCTGAAAGGCCGTATTATTGGCCGTGAAGGGCGCAATATCAATACATTTGAGGAGGTAACCGGAATTGATGTCATTGTGGATGACACGCCGGGTTCCATTGTAATTTCCGGTTTTGATCTGGTGCGGCGCTACGTCGCCAAAGTAGCGCTGGAAAAACTTATTTCGGATGGACGCATTCACCCGGCGCGCATTGAAGAAACTGTTGAAAAAACCCGGGAAGAAGTCAACAACATGATGAAAGAGCTTGGTGAAAAAGCGGCGTATGAAACCGGTGTGGCGGGTCTACATCCAAACCTTATAAAATTGCTTGGGCGTTTAAAGTTTCGTACGAGTTATGGGCAAAATGTACTCAAGCATTCCATGGAGGTTTCCTTTTTGGCCGCGAATCTGGCCTCGGAGCTTGGAGCGGATGTCAATATTTGCAGAAAAGCCGGTCTTTTGCATGATATTGGCAAGGCGGTGGATCATGAAATCCAGGGACATCACGGCAGCATCGGACGCGATATCGCCAAAAAATTTGGTTTTCCAGATCCCGTTATTCATGCCATTGAAGCCCACCACGGAGATCCGGCGCCAACAACTTTAGAAGCCATGGTAGTGTACGCGGCGAACGCCATTTCCAACGCCCGTCCGGGTGCGACGCGGGATAACCTCGATTCTTACATTAAGCGTCTTGAAGAGCTTGAAAACACTGCAAATTCATTTGAAGGCGTAAAAAAATCTTTTGCCGTCCAGGCGGGGGCGGAGGTGCGGATTTTCGTTTCTTCCGATGTTGTGGACGATCTTGGGGCCATAAAACTTTCCCACGACATTGCCCGCAAAATTGAGCGTGATCTGCAATATCCCGGACAGATAAAAGTGAACGTGATTCGTGAAAACCGCGCCGAGGCGTTTGCGCTGTAGGGAACCGATCGTGACCGTCCCCTACAGCGTTGAAAATCAAATAATTGTCCATCAGGCCGAGCCGCAGCGAGGCTAATACAGAGCCGTTCCGCCATGGCGGGACATCCTTTTATTCCGGTTCCTCCGCGTCAATCATTTCTGTCGCAAGAATAGGCTCTGTTTCAGCTGAGGCTGACCCGACAAACAATGGTTGATTATAAAAATCTTCCACGCGTTTTTTGCGTTCCTGACTTATGGTCCGAAGAAGGGTTTCATCTTCAGTTTCAATGCCTTTCACGTAAGGCTGATAAATATTTTCTTCGTCAAAAGCCTGACTAAGCAGAAGCGCTATTTCCGATTTTATTTTTAGAATGTTGCAGGGACGCTGCACCCAGAATTTGAGCTCAAAAACAATAGAAGTATCCGTAAATTTCTTAAAAATAATGGAATATTGTGGATTTTTTAAGACAAGGGAATGATTACGCAGAATTTTTTCAAAAATACTGAGCGCTTTGGCCGTATCCGAGCCATAACCAAGCATAACCTTAATATCGGTGCGCCGTATTGTGTTATTGGAAAAATTCACAATGGATTGAGTCATGACATCACTGTTGTAGATCGTGATGTGGCGATTATCAAAAGTTTCAAGAGTGGTTGACTGAAAATCCATTTTATGGACTTTGCCAACGTAAGTCCTGATTTGAACCGTCTCGCCAATTTTAAATGGTGCCTTAAAAAGAATAAGTATGCCGGCGACATAGTTTTTAATAATATCCTGTAGGCCATAGCTAAGACCCAAAATAGACACGCTGACAAGAAGCGTCATATCTATGCCAACAATTTTTAACGCCACTGTAATCGCAACAACCACAATAAAGCCGGTGGTTATTTTTTCCAAAAGATTGATGGCATTACGTTGTTGTTCGTGTTGAACTTCAATTTTACGGAAATATTTTCTGATGTAGCGAATCAGAAAAAACCGATTGCGATGACCCCAACGCCCTCCAGAACCGCCAGAAATTTTTCCAGAATCTGCGGTAACAGCGAGGTAAAATCAACATTGCCGCTGTCCCCAAGAGGAGAGCTGGCACCAACGTCCGTTACTGTGGGAAGCGGCCTGGCCATTTTATTTTTGTTTTAAGAAAACTTTTCCCATGATTATAACAAAAAGAGATGTTTTTTACAATGTCTGTGCCGTTCGGGGCTGTCTCATGAAAAGGTGGGGTAAGGGATCATACGCAAATTACTTTGAATAAAGGATAGCTATATGTTGATGCTGATA
>CAYHVY010000016.1:0-2305 GCA_964360095.1 uncultured Candidatus Peribacteria bacterium
GAAATTGCGGAACAAAAACCCTGCAGTCTTTTTGTTCCAATTCATGTTTTAGCCAGGGAAACCAATTTTCTTTAGGATGACCTTCCGTTCCGTGAAAAATAAAAATGTTTGTTTGCATGAAATTATCAATATTTTAATCAATCATCTTAATTTCCAGGATTCTATCAACACGAAAAACCCTTGTATCTTTGCGCAAATCACACCAAGCCTCAACTCCTAAAAAAGGCTTTCCTTCATAATCCAATTTTCCAACATAGTTGGGTTTAATTTTTCTTTTGGATTTAACGTCTTTTGCTTTTAAATAAACAATTTCCAGCGTCAGCTTTTGTCTGATTGCATCCTCAATGATATTAATTTTCTTATTAAGCGGTAAAGCTTTTTCGGAAATCGCATATTGAAAACCTGTCAAAAATTTCTGGACGCGGAAGTCAAGACGAATGTCAGAAGGTTTGATAGGTTTATACAGAGTAATTCCTTCAAATGTTCGGCAGCGGCTCAAAGCCACGTATGTTTGCCCTGACGCAAAACTGCCGCGACCCAAATCAATTTGAACCCGATCAAAAGTCTTACCCTGGCTTTTATGAATCGTGATCGCCCAGGCCAAACGGACCGGAATTTGAGTAAATGAACCGACGGCTTCCTGCCCAAGACTGCGTGAAGCGACATCGAAATAATATTTGTAAAGGTTCCAGGTATGCATTCCTACTTCAACAGTCGCACTATTGTTGATTTTCACACTGATAGTTTCATTTTCCAGTTTTACAACCTGGCCTATAGTGCCATTCACCCATCTGCCCGACGTATCGTTATTCACAAACATTACCTGTGACCCTACTTTTAAAATAAGTGTCTCTTCCGTTGGAAACTGTTTTATGTCAAAAGATCCACGTGTAAGACAATGAAAGGAGCGTGAAATTGATTTTAATTCGCTCAAGCGGGCCTGATTAATTTCACTTGCACGATCATTTGTGCTTGTAAGCTGAATCGCGTCTTTGTCTTTTTCTGCGGTAAGGCGACGATTTATTGTTTGAATGTGACTTGCATCAACAGTGTTTGTGCGAATCGCATTAAGCAAGTCTATAAACGCGTTATCTTTTTGACGGTAAATTTTTTCCAGTTCCACAAACTTCATGGAAAAAAAATTATTCTGAAAAACCGCAGAATGAAAAAACCACGGACTTTCATATATCTTTTCAAAATGGGGTTTTTCCTTACCTATAAGCACCGGCGGCAACTGGTAAAGATCACCGATAAATATCATTTGTACTCCACCAAAAGGCTTTGGAATTCCCTTTGCCATCTGCAAAAACATATCTACGCAATCCATAAGGTCCGCGCGCACCATTGAAATTTCATCAATCACAATTGTCCGAAGATTTTTATACAATTCATTTTTGCGTTGCTGCCGCCCCTTTTTACCTGCTTCTTCAAGCGTTATATTCGGAAAAAATTTAAAAAAAGAGTGGATGGTTTCACCTTTTACATTTAGAGCGGCAACCCCGGTTGGAGCCAAAACTGCAATGGGTTTTTCGGTTTGGCCAATAAAAAGTGAAAGCAATGTTGATTTTCCTGTGCCAGCTTTTCCCGTTATAAAAATATGTTCGGCTGTTTCATTCATCAATTTAAGGGCATGTTTGAATTGATCATTTATATCAATATTTTTCCAATCAGTCGTCATAATTGTTTTTCAAAAATAAAAATACTACTTCATGATAGCTTAATAAACTTCTTGTGAATAGCGTGTGTAAGTCCACCTATTTTACTTTATTAAATCATCAACGCTTATCTCAAGAGCTTTCGCTATTTTCTTCAGGATAACCTTCTGTGCCATGAAAAATAAAAACGTTTGTTTGCATAGAAATTTTGGTGCGCGGGAGAGGATTTGAACCTCCACGCCCTTACGGACACCAGCACCTCAAGCTGGCCTGGCTACCAAGTTACAGCACCCGCGCAATTAAATAAATTAATGAATTAATTCTGTTCGCATAGCATTTTGAATTTTATTTAATTTTCTAAATAAACAAACAATTTCATTGGAATAATACATTTTCGGCAATAATTTCAATGACTCAATCTTGGCGTATTTTAATTGATAAACAGTTTTATTGCTATCATTCGTAATATGTCCCTTAATATTCAATAACTTTAAAAGTGTGGACCTTATCCATTCAATATGAGCCTTGCTTGCTGATATAAATACCGTATAAAACATAAAACTTGATTTCCACCGAGGATCCCAATAAGAATAAAAAGTACCGTCACCATCAAAATGTCCTCTCAAAAAATCAAAAAAATAAATTTTTGG